>NZ_JBEOSF010000032.1:0-102114 GCF_040302725.1 Kitasatospora sp. NPDC097605
GTGCAGCCGGACGCCCTTGCGGCGGGCGAGTTCGGCGGACTCGCGCATCAGCCGGGTGGAGACCGAGAACGGCGAGCAGGGCGCGAGGACGCTCCACCCGCGGGTGGAGAGCCCTCGCGCCGCCGTGCCCGGTCAGGCGTCGATGCGCGAACGGTCCAGGGTGGCCGCCGAGTCCACGATGAACTCCTTGCGCGGCGCCACGTCGTTGCCCATCAGCAGGTCGAAGACCTTCTCGGCCTGCTCCAGGTCGCCCAGGTTGATCCGGCGCAGCGTGCGGTGGCGCGGGTCCATGGTGGTCTCGGCCAGCTGGTCGGCGTCCATCTCGCCCAGGCCCTTGTACCGCTGGACCGGGTCCTTCCAGCGCAGGCCCTTGCGCTGGAACTCCAGCAGGGTGGAGCGCAGCTCGGCGTCCGAGTAGGTGTAGTGGTACTTCTCCTGCCCACGCTTGGGGTTGGTGAGCTCGATCCGGTGCAGCGGCGGCACGGCCGCGAAGACCCGGCCCTGCTCGACCATCGGCCGCATGTAGCGCTGAAACAGCGTCAGCAGCAGGCAGCGGATGTGCGAACCGTCGACATCGGCGTCGGCCATGAAGATGACCCGGCCGTAGCGGGCCTGGTCGATGTCGAAGGTGCGGCCCGAACCGGCCCCTATCACCTGGATGATCGCCGCGCACTCGGCGTTCTTGAGCATGTCGCTCACGGACGCCTTCTGCACATTGAGGATCTTGCCGCGGATCGGGAGCAGGGCCTGGAACTCGGAGTTGCGGGCCAGCTTGGCGGTGCCGAGCGCGGAGTCGCCCTCGACGATGAAGAGTTCGCTGCGGTCGACGTCGTCGCTGCGGCAATCGGCCAGCTTGGCCGGCAGCGAGCTGGTCTCCAGCGCGGTCTTCCGGCGCTGGGCCTCCTTGTGCTGGCGGGCGGCGACCCGGGTGCGGGCGGCGGCCACGACCTTCTCCAGCACCGCCCGGGCCTGGACCTTCTCGTCCTTCTTGGCGGAGGTGAGGAAGGCCTTGAGCTCCTTGGCGACGACGGCCGCGACGATCCGGTTGGCCGCCGAGGTGCCCAGCACCTCCTTGGTCTGGCCCTCGAACTGCGGCTCGGCGAGCCGGACGGTGACCACGGCGGTCAGGCCCTCGGTGGCGTCGTCCTTGGTGATGTCGTCCTCGGCGACGCGCAGCAGCTTGCCCGCGCGCAGCGCCTCGTTGACGGTCTTGGCCAGCGAGCGCTCGAAGCCGGTGACGTGGGTGCCGCCCTTGGGGGTGGCGATGATGTTGACGAAGGAGCGCAGCGTGGTGTCGTAGCCGGCGCCCCAGCGCAGCGCGATGTCCACCCCGAGGTGCCGGGTGACCTCGGTCGGCGTCATGTGCCCGAGGTCGTCCAGGACGGGCACGGTCTCCTTGAAGGTGCCCTCGCCGTGCAGCCGCAGCACGTCGCAGATCGGCTTGTCGGGCGCCAGGAACTCGCAGAACTCGGCGATGCCGCCGTCGAAGCGGAAGGTGCTCTCCTCGACCTGGTCGCTCTCGGTGAGCCGCTCGTCGCGCACCACGATGGTCAGGCCTGGCACCAGGAAGGCGGTCTGCCGGGCCCGGGCGTGCAGGTTCTCCAGCGAGAGCCTGGCGTCCTTGAGGAAGATCTGCCGGTCGGCCCAGTACCGGATCCGGGTGCCGGTGCGGGTCTTGGGCACCTTGCGGGCCTTGGTCAGGCCGTTGGCCGGCTCGAACGGGGCGTCCGGGCTGGACTCGGTGAAGATGCCGGGGGTGCCGCGGCGGAAGCTGATCGCGTGGGTGTGGCCGCCGCGGTCGACCTCGACGTCCAGGCGGGCGGAGAGCGCGTTGACGACGGAGGCGCCGACGCCGTGCAGACCGCCGGAGGCCGCGTACGAGCCGCCGCCGAACTTGCCGCCGGCGTGCAGCTTGGTCATCACGACCTCGACGCCGGACAGCCCGGTCTTCGGCTCGACGTCCACCGGGATACCGCGCCCGTTGTCGCGGACCTCGACCGAGGCGTCGTCGTGCAGCACGACCTCGATCCGGTCGCAGTAGCCGCCCAGCGCCTCGTCGACGGAGTTGTCGATGATCTCCCAGAGGCAGTGCATGAGGCCGCGGCTGTCGGTCGAGCCGATGTACATGCCGGGGCGCTTGCGGACCGCCTCCAGACCCTCCAGGACGAGCAGGTGCCGAGCGGTGTAGTTGGAACCGTCGTCGCCGGCCAGCAGAGCGGACGGCACGGTCGTTTCGGCACTCACGCGGCACTCTCCTCGGTCAAGTTCTGTCTCATCGGTCACATCCGGACGGGTCCGGACCGTCCGCCAGTGCAGCACACCGCACCGACAGCCGTTTCCCCTCCGTGTGCGCACCCCTCCGCTGGGTGCACAGCACGGCGGGCCGGTCCCGCGCAGCTTGTACGCGCTGCGCGAACAAGGGCCGTGCCGGATTCGGGTCGCCGGGGCTCCATCTCCTCCCGGTACCACCGCTCCTGGCGGACCGTGGGACCGGGTGCGGCCTCCGGAACTGCCGTTATGCAGGCTACCGGGGCCCGGGACGGGGCTTATGCTCCAACCCAGCAGAGGATTATGCTACGCGGACTCTCACATCCGGTTCCGATCGGGCGTTCGAGCGACAGGCGGATCCTGGGATTCGGTACGCATGAACCACCGGCCCCCGGGGCACGTCCTCATCAACACAGCAGAATCCTCAGAGAAGAAAAGCCACGAGCGGGAACGTTTTCGGCCTGGTTGGATGTTGACCCTGGTACGACAGCTCGTCGAGCTAGAGAAGAGGCGACGTGACTACTGTTCTGACACCTGCGAGCCCGCTCACCGCGGCTGACCGCTGCGACCGCTGCGGCGCCCAGGCCTACCTGCGCGTCGTACTCGCCAGCGGTGGAGAGCTGCTCTTCTGCGCCCACCACGGCCGGAAGTTCGAGCCCGAGCTCAAGAAGATCGCCGTGGAGATACAGGACGAGAGCGGCCGCCTGGGCGGCACGTCCGCGACGGCCACGGACGACGAGCGCTGATTCGAGGCGCCCCAACAGGCCCAGCGTCGAGCTGTGTGTCCGGCCACGCACGACGCGTGACCGGGTGAGCCGGGCGACCGCCCCTTCGGGGGCCGGTCGCCCGGCTTCGTCGTTCCCGGACCGGCTCCGCCCGCCGCCCGGGTGCTGCCCGACCGGTCGGCACCGGGTGCCCGTCCGGCTACAGAACGGCGCGCACCGCGTCGGAGACCGAGGCGATCCGGGTGTAGACGCCCGGGTGGCCGGCCTCGGCGCAGCCCGTCCCCCAGGAGACCAGCCCGGCGAGCCGGCCGGCCACCACCAGCGGGCCGCCGCTGTCGCCCTGGCAGGCGTCCTTTCCGCCCTGCTGCTCGCCGGCGCACACCATGCCCCGGGCGTCGAAGCGCCCGTCCGGGCCGCCCGGGTAGGCCTGGGCGCAGGTCTGGTCGGGGATGATCGGCACGTCCACGCCGCGCAGCGCGGGCGCGTAGTCGCCGCGGCCGGTGGTGTCCCCCCAGCCGTACACCTGCGCCCTGGTCCCCGGCCGGTACGGCTCCGCCTCGCCCTGGCCGACCAGGTCGATCACCGGCCGGCTCCCCTGCGACTCGGCCAGGGTGACCACCGCCACGTCGTTCATGTTGGTGCTGAAGGAGTAGGCGGGGTGGACCCAGACGGTGCGCACCGCCACCTCGCGGCCGAGCGAACCGCGCAGGTCGTCCCGCCCGACCACCACCCGCAGGCCGGGCCGCTCGACCGGGCGCCCACTGGCCTCGTCGTAGAAGCAGTGCGCCGCGGTGACCACCTTGGTCGGGGTGACCAGCGCTCCCCCGCAGAACTGCCCCGAGCGCCCGGAGCCGAACTGCTGGCGGCTGGCCAGCGCCACCATCCACGGGTGGTCGCCCGTGGACACCGCCTCGCCGCCGACGATCCGGCCCTGCGGCCGGGCCTGGGCGGCGGCCGGGGCCGCCGGGCCGAGGGCGAGCAGCGGCGCGGGCAGGGCGGCCAGCAGTGCCAGCACGGCGGCCCGGCGCCGCCGGGAGGACAGCGGGCCGGCGGCGGCGGGTGCGCCGGGACCGGCGACAGGAGCGACGGATGCGACGGCGGGAGCGACGGGTGCGCCGGCGGGCGCGGGGGTCGGCAGGTCGGCGCGGGTGGGCGGCACCGGGTCTCCAGGTGGCTCGGCAGCAGGCAACCGGCACAGCGTAGGTGAACGGCTACGGTCCGCGACCGATCGCCGCCGCGCCACCACCCGGACGAGCGACAGCGGCCACCCGGACGCTGACGCCCACCGGCCCCGAACGGCCGGAAGGCCCGGAGCACGGGGCTCCGGGCCTTCCGATCGGTACCGGCCGACCGGTACCGGTGATCAGTCCAGGTAGTCGCGCAGCACCTGGGAACGCGACGGGTGGCGCAGCTTGGACATGGTCTTCGACTCGATCTGGCGGATGCGCTCACGGGTGACCCCGTACACCTTGCCGATCTCGTCCAGCGTCTTCGGCTGACCGTCCGTCAGGCCGAAGCGCATCGAGACCACGCCCGCCTCGCGCTCGGACAGGGTGTCCAGCACCGAGTGCAGCTGCTCCTGGAGCAGGGTGAAGGAGACCGCGTCGGCCGGGACGACCGCCTCGGAGTCCTCGATGAGGTCACCGAACTCGCTGTCGCCGTCCTCGCCGAGCGGGGTGTGCAGCGAGATGGGCTCGCGACCGTACTTCTGGACCTCGATGACCTTCTCCGGGGTCATGTCGAGTTCCTTGGCCAGCTCCTCCGGGGTGGGCTCGCGGCCCAGGTCCTGGAGCATCTGGCGCTGGACGCGGGCCAGCTTGTTGATGACCTCGACCATGTGCACCGGGATGCGGATGGTGCGGGCCTGGTCGGCCATCGCTCGGGTGATCGCCTGGCGGATCCACCAGGTCGCGTAGGTGGAGAACTTGTAGCCCTTGGTGTAGTCGAACTTCTCGACCGCACGGATCAGACCGAGGTTGCCCTCCTGGATGAGGTCCAGGAAGAGCATGCCGCGGCCGGTGTAGCGCTTGGCCAGCGAGACGACCAGGCGGAGGTTGGCCTCCAGCAGGTGGTTCTTGGCGCGGCGGCCGTCCTCGGCGATGATCTCCAGCTCGCGCTTGAGCTTGGGGGCGAGCTTGTCGGCGGCCGAGAGCTTGTCCTCGGCGAACAGGCCGGCCTCGATCCGCTTGGCGAGCTCGACCTCCTGCTCGGCGTTGAGCAGCGGCACCTTGCCGATCTGCTTCAGGTAGTCCTTGACCGGGTCGGCGGTGGCACCGGCGACGGCCACCTGCTGGGCCGGCGCGTCGTCCTCGTCGTCGTCGGAGAGGACGAAGCCCTCCGACTCCTCCTCCGGGGCGTCGCCCTCGGTACCGGCCTTGTCGCCCGGCAGCGCCACCTCTTCCAGGAGCTCCTCTTCGCCGAGCAGCTCCTCGTCGCCCTTGCCCTTGGCGGCGGTGGTCTTCTTGGCGGCGGCCTTCTTGGCCGGCGCGGTGGTCTTCTTGGCGGCGGCCTTCTTGGCCGGGGCGGCCTTCTTCGCCGGGGCCGCCTTCACCTCGGCGGCCGTGACCGCCTCGGTGGTGATCTCGGCGGAGACCGTGCTGACCGGCGCCGCGGCGGCCGCGACCGCCGGAGTGGAGATGGTCGCACCGGGCGCGATGCGCACGGGCGGCTTGGTCGGGGCCGACGGGGCGGCCGGGGTCCGGGTGGTGACCGCCTTGGTCGCCGTGCGCTTGGTGGGGCTCTTGGCAGCAACGCTCTTGCGCTTGGCGCCGGCCGGTTCGGCCGCGCTGACCATGAGGTCCACCCCCTCCTCAATCAGAACCTGGTTGAGGCTGCGCATGACGTTCTTCCACTTGGTGACCGGGATCTGGTCCGCCTCGAACGCCTGGCGCACGTCGTCACCGGCGATCTGCCCCTGGGCCTTGCCCCGCTCGATGAGCGCCAGCAGAGCCGCGGACTCGGCGATCTCGGGGGGAAGCGAACGGGATGTGCTGGCCGACACGAACAACCTCTCGGACGATGAGTGGACTCGAACCCGTACCGGCCGCCCGAGCGGGCGGGGAAGGAGATCGCGCGTCGGGCACGCGGTGTCGATTCCGACCGACTCGGGCTTGAGGACTGGGTTTGCAGGACGGCAGCAGCGCCGCAGACCAACACAGCATTCTGACATGTTGGGGTATTCCGGAGCTGCTTCCGCTCAGGACACATCGCTGCTACTCGTCAAGTGTTACGCATGGCCTTCGTGTCGCGGGTCACACCGGACGGCGGCCGCGGCCCGGGGCCGGCTTCCATCATCCCCCACCCGCGCCCCAACCGGTCACCATGGACACGACATCTCGCCCCCGGGCCACGTCCGCCGGGCCGACCCGTGACGGCCCCCGACGTGCGGAGGCCCCCCGGCTGCACCGTGGCGGCAGCCGGAGGGCCGGGGTCGCTGAGGAGGCGGCGGGAGGCCGCGGGAGGGTCTCGGTCGGACGGATCATGACGGGGCGGTCCGTGGACAGGTCGCGGGGCGGGATGGCAGCCCGGTCGCCGAACGGTCCGCTCAGTGCTCCCGGGGAGCCGGGACGGAGGGCTCGATCTCGGGGTGGACGGTGAGCAGTGCCCGCATCGCGGTCTCGGCGGCGGTGCCGTCGCCGGTGCCGAGCGCGTCCACCAGCCGGGCATGCAGCCCGACCGAGGGCTCCGAGGGCCGCTCGCAGGAGGTGGCCGGTCCGCCGGACACCTGCAGCGCGCAGGCGACGATCCCGGAGAGGTGCTCCAGCATCCGGTTGCCCGCCAGCTGCAGGACGAGGCCGTGCAGCTCGGCGTCGGCCCGGGCGTAGGTGGCGAGGTCCGCCTGGGCGCAGGCGTGCCCCATGATCTCGACCAGCTCGGCCAGCCGCTGCTGGACGTCCTCCCGGCCGTGGCCGGCGGCCAGCCGGGAGGCCAGCGGCTCGATCGCCCAGCGGAGCTCGAACAGCTCCCGGCGCTGCTCGTCGCGCTGCGGGCCGAAGGCGCGCCACTCGATGATGTCCGGGTCGAGCAGGTTCCAGTCGCTGACCGGGCGGACCCGGGTGCCGACGTTGGGACGGGCACTGACCAGGCCCTTGGCCTCCAGCACCCGCAGCGACTCGCGGACGACGGTGCGGGAGACCTCGAAGCGCTGGCCGATCTCCTCGGGGACGAGCGGCCGGTCGGCGCCGAGGTCGCCGGAGACGATCATCTGGCCGAGCTGCTGGACGAGCTGGCCGTGCAGGCCGCGGCCGCGGCTGCTGGTGGTCTTGCGGCCGACCCGGGCGAGGTCCGACTCGGCGCCCTCCCAGCGGGGCGCCGGCGGGGTGGGCCGGTCGGCGTAGGAGAAGCGGTCCAGGTCGGCGGGGCCGGGGATGGCGCCGGGGATGGCCCCGTCGGCGGAGCGGGCGGGGGTCATGGTGGGGTGCGCAAGGGTGTTCACAGCTCCTTTGTCGGCGATCGGCGGGCGCAGCTTGAGAATTCTCGTGAAAAGCACACGAAAGGGTGATCGACCGTGACTGGATAATTGACTTCTTATCAGGGCGAAGCGCGCATTACGGTCACCCTTGGTCGATCTTGACGAACCGCCCCCGCCGGGCGGGGGCTCACAGCGCCCGGCGCCTGACCTGCACCGCCAGGGTGACCAGCAGCAACAGGAACGCCGGAGCCGCCACCGCGGCCAGCAGCGCCGGATCGGTCAGGACCGAGCCGCCCGCCGCAACCCGGCGGTCCCCGCCGTACACCCATCCGTACGCCCACTCGATCCCGGACTGGAACGGCAGCAGCTCCGCCGCGCGGGTCGGCCAGGGCGTCCCGGTCCGCCGCAGCAGCAGCGCCACCCCGGACTCCAGCAGCGGCGGCAGCGCGCAGAGCAGCAGCACCCCGGCGACCGCGCTGCGGGTCAGCGCGGTGGTCAGCACCCCGGTCCAGCCCGCCGCGACCACCAGCAGGACGAACGCCAGCAGCGCGGTCGGCGCCCCGTGCCCGGCCGCCGGGCCCAGCGGCGCCAGCGCCTGCGGCAGGTCGCCGGGCCCGCTCAGCCCGGCCGCGGCCAGCGCCCGGGCGACCCGTCCGGAGAGCGCGGCCGGGTCCGACCAGGCCGTGACCGTCACCCCGGCCGGCAGCGCGAGGTGCACGGTCACCGCGTCGACCAGCAGCGTCACCAGCGCCAGCAGCGCCGCGACCGCGCCGGTCACCAGCAGCTTGCCCGCCAGCAGCCGGACCCGGCGCAGATAGCCCACCTGCGAGGCCGCCAGCCCCGGGTGCCGCACCTCGTGCCCGTACGACAGCGCGCCCAGCACCCCGGCGCCCAGCGCCGCGAACGGCAGCGGCACCAGCGGCACCGCCGCCGTCAGCAGCCGCACGCCCGCCGCGCCGCCCAGGGCCCCGTCGGGCGTCCGCGCCGCCAGCACACCGGCGACCACGGCGTCGCAGACCACCACCAGGCCGAGCAGCAGCCAGGTCGAACGCAGGCCGCGCAGCCGGCGCAGCTCATAGGCCAGAACTCGCACGGTTCACTCGCTCCGAAGGTCAGAGGTCATCGGGACGGCCACCCCGGCCCGGTCCGTGGCGGCAGCACCGGAGGCTGCGGGTGCCGCGTCCTCCGCGCCCCTGCGGGCGGCGGGCGGGCCCTCGACGGGCCGGTGCTCGACGGGCCGGTGCTCGGCGGGTGGGTGGGTGACGGATGGGTGCTCGGCGGGCCGGTGGGTGACGCGGCCGAGGCGGACGGTGTCGTCGGTCCTCAGGTCGGCGGACTCCCCGGGGCGGCCGTCGGCCGAGCGGGCGAGACCGGTCGGTCCGTCCCGGAAGAGCCGGTCCACGGTGACGGTCGGCGAGGCCTCCCCGGCCGGCCTCCCGCCGTCCCGGGCCCCGCCCTGTCCGCCGCCCTGTCCGCCGGCCTGTCCGCCGGCCGGCGGTCGGCCCCGTCCGCTCCCGTCGGCCGTGCGCCGGGGGATGGCCCGGATCCCGCTGCGGGCGGTGAGCGCGGACAGCGCGGTCGCGGCCGAGAGGCCGGCCGCCGCCGCGACCGGGAGGGCGAGGGCGGGGGCGGGGGCGGGGTCCCGCTCCCGGTCGGCGGCGGCCGGCCGTACCACCGCCGGCGCCAGTGCCTGCGCCTGCGCCTGCGCCTGCGCCTGCGCCAGTGCCGCCGGCGCCACCGGGGGTGCCGTCGTCCGCTCGGCCGCCGCCGGAACCGGCGCCCGTTCCTCCGTCCGTTCCTCCGTCCGTTCCTCCGCCCGCCCCTTCGGCCGTTCCTTCGCCCCGTCACCCGCGGCCCGGGCCTTCGTCAGTCGGACCGGTCCGGGACCGGCCTGCACCTGGAGCCGGCCCGACCGGCCGGAACCGGCCGGCAGGGCGGCCCGGGGGGCGGGCTGCTCGGCCACCCGGTCGGCGAGCTCGTGCAGCAGGATGCCGTGCCGGTAGGCGAGTTCGCCGATCTCGGTCCGCCCGATCCCCGCCACCGCGAGCCCCGCGCCGCCGTCCCGGCGGACCTGTGCGCCGTGACCGGTCAGCAGGTCGGCGAGCCGGGCCATCTGCGGTCCCCGGACGGAGACTTCGGGGCTGAGCCGGGTGCGCCGGAACTCCGACACCGGCTGGTCGGCCGCCATCCGCCCCTCGTCCAGGGTGATCACCCGGTCGGCGAACCGCGCGGCCTCCTGCGGGGTGCGGGTGGTGGCCAGCACCGTGCCCCCGGCGGCGCCGAACGAGCGCAGGAAGGAGTGGAACCACTCCACGTTGCGCGGGGAGAGCCCGTCGGTGGGCGCGTCCAGGAGCAGCGTGGCGGGTTCGCCGAGCAGCGCGGCGGCGAGCGCGAGCCGCCGGTGCATCCCCGGCGAGAAGGTGCGCAGGCGCTGGTCGGCGACGGCCGCGAGCCGGATCTGCTCCAGGAGTTCGTCGGCCCGCTGGGCCGGCACCCCGACGGCCGCGGCCAGCATCCTGAGGTGTCCCCGGGCCCTGCGGCCGGGGTGTCCGGCGGTGTCCGCACACCCCGGTACGCCGCCCGGTCCGGCGAGCACCACGCCGACCTCGCGCTCGGGCCACCGCAGCCGGCGGTAGGTGCGGCCGGCGAACAGCGTGACGCCCCGGCCCCGTTCGAGTTCCAGCATCAGCCGCAGCGCGGTCGACTTGCCCGCCCCCTCGGGGCCGAGCAGCGCCGTCACCGTGCCCGGACGGGCCTCGAAGGTCAGATCCAGCAACGCCGGTGGAACGCCCCGGCGGTAGACCTTGGTCAGTCCGGTGATCTGGATCATCGCTGGCTGCTCCCATGCCCTCGGCCGACCTGGTCCGTGCGGCGCCGGGTCGCGCCCGCACGGTTCCGCGCCAGCACATTAGGGGTCGGCGGCGGCGATTCCGGGCATTACGGGAGCGGCACGGGCACACCGCCCGCACACCTCACCCGATCAGGGGACAATCCGATCCTGCGACCGAGACGTTCGGGCCGACGGACGGGCCGGCGGCCGGGCCGGCTCGGGCGCGGCCTCAGGACTCCGGGCGCAGCATCGGCGGGTTGAGCACATTGGCGCCGCCGGCGGTGAACAGCTGGGCCGGGCGGCCACCCTGACGGGTCGTCGTGCCGCCCGAGGGCAGCAGGAAGCCCGGGGTGCCGGTCACCTTGCGGTGGAAGTTCCGCGGGTCGAGGACCACGCCCCAGACCGCCTCGTAGACCCGGCGCAGCTCGCCGACGGTGAACTCGGCCGAGCAGAAGGCCGTCGCGAGCGAGGAGTACTCGATCTTGGAGCGGGCCCGCTCCACCCCGTCCGCCAGGATCAGTCCGTGGTCGAAGGCGAGCGGGACACCGTCGACCTGGTTCGGGCCGAGGAGCTCGGTGACCGGGGCCCAGCGGGCGCCGCTGGCGTCGCCGCCGGCACGCGGGGTCGGCAGGTCGGGCGCGAGCACCAGGTAGGCGACGCTGACCACCCGCATCCGGGGGTCGCGCTGGGGGTGGCCGTAGGTGGCGAGCTGTTCCAGGTGGGCGCCGGCGGTGCCGGGCCCGGCCGCGTCGTGGCCGGGGGCGGAGTAGGCGCGCAGACCGGTCTCCTCGGCCAGCTCCCGCGAGGCGGCCTCGGCCAGTCCCTCGTCGGGGCGCACGAATCCCCCGGGGAGCGCCCAGTAGCCCTGGTAGGGCGGCTCGCCCCGGCGGACCAGCAGGGCACAGAGCGCGTGCTCGCGCACCGTCAGCACGACCAGGTCGACCGTGACTGCGAACGGGGGGAAGGCCGACGGGTCATAACGCGACATGGCGACGATCATAGTCGTCTCTCTGACGATAAGCACAGGCCCGCGGACGGGCCGTGCCGCCGCGGCCCGTCCCGCCGTCCGCCCCGCGCGGGCCGGTGGAGTCCGGCCCGCGCCCGGGCGGCGGCGGCGGCGGAGGCGGCGTCAGCGGGCCACCAGCTGGAGCTCGGCGGACGCCTCCTCCACCATCGCCACACCGATCCGGCTGACCCGGACCGAGAACGGCTCGCCGGCCACCCGCAGCCCCGTCAGTTCCAGCTCCCCGAGCGGCGCCGTGCTGGCCGGGCGGACCAGCACCCGTCCGCCGGGGACGTCCGGCCGGACCCCGGCGAGCGCGAACACCGCGTGCGCGGCGCCGGCCGCGGAGACCGCCGCCGGTCGGCAGGCCCCCGGATGCGGGACCGGCGGGCAGCCGGGCGTCCACTGCTCCCCCGCGTACATCTCGGGCAGCCGGCCCTCGAAGTGGGCGGCGGCGCCGAGCAGGCCCTCCAGCAGGGCGCCGGCCTCGTTCTCGTGGCCGGCCTCCGCGAGCCCGGCGATGGCGAGGGCGGTCTCGTGGACGCGCACCGCCCCGCTGCGGTGGCCCAGCGGGTTGAACCGGGGCGACTTGGCACTGAGCGTGCGCAGTCCCCAGCCGCTGTCGAGCTCGGGCGCGGCCAGCCGCTGGGCGAGCAGCCTGGTCTGCTCGCGGTCCAGCAGGCTCTCGTGCCGGCCGCCCTCGGCGGACAGGCCCGGGTCGAGGAGGTGGACCAGCGCGGCGGCGACCGCGGGCAGCGGCTGGCCGCCCGGGGCGAGACCGGCGGCGGGACGGCCGCCGGAGAGGTCGTCCACCCAGAACCGCTCGCGGAACCGGCCGCGCAGGGCGGCCGCCCAACCGCGCCACTCCTCGGCGCCGGGCCGGCCGAAGGCCTCCAGCAGCTCGGCCCCGTGCAGGGCGGCCCGGTGCGCCTGGGCCTGCACCTCGGCCCGGGCCGGCACCGGCTGGGCGGAGCGCTCCTCGACGGGGCGGCTCAGGTCGGTGACGAAGCCGTCCACCAGACCCTCGCGCAGCGCGCCGAGCGCGCGCTCGGCGGCCGGGAGCAGTTCGGCCACCTCCGCCCGGGGCAGGCCCCAGCGCCAGGCCTCGGCCAGCACGGTGACGAACAGCAGGGTCGCCTCGGTGGCGGTGCAGGTCGGCGGCAGCTCGGGGCCGCCGTGCCGCAGCGCGCCGGGAAGCAGGCCCTCGGGGCGGCGGGGGCCCTGGCCCGCCGCGGCGGCCGTCTGCTGACGGCGGGCCAGCGCGCGCAGCGTGCCGGCGGCGAGCCGGGTGCCGAGCGGCAGGGTCAGCCGGGCCGCCCAGAGCGCGTCGGCCGGGGCGAGGCCGAACCGCCAGGGCGCGCCGGAGGCCAGGTAGAGGTCGGTGGGCCGGTCGGGGTCGGCGAACAGCAGCCCGCCGAGGGCGTCCAGGGAGCGCGACACCACCAGCGCCGCGCGCGGATCGTCGCAGCGCACCTCGGGCTCGGCCCACGGCAGCGGGACCCCGGTGCCGCGACCGCCCGGCGGGCGCGGGCCGGGCGCCGTGCTCTCCAGGCCGGCCCGCAGCTCGACCGACCAGCGCGCGCCCGGCTGGACCTCCAGGTCCCAGCGCAGCACGCCGGCTCCGGCCAGCACCGCGTGCGGCGAGGGCTGGGCGCTGACCGTGGCGCTGTGCGTGGGCCCCACCCAGCGCAGCCCGGCGGACTGCACCTGGCCGGGCAGGTCCGGGGGCCGGTGACCGGCGGCGATCTCGCCGACCGGGCCGAGGTCGGTGGCAAGCGCGATCTCCAGCGGGAGCCGGGCCGGGCGGCTGCCGGCGTTGCGCACCGTGACGGTCTCGACGCCGTCGGCGTGGCGCAGCCGCTCGACGGTGAGCGCCGGGTCCGGGTCGAGGTCGCCGGGGAGGCGGACGGCGCCCAGGAAGCGGGCCTGGGCCGCCGAGGTCAGGGTGCCCTGGAGCGGGAGCGGCTCGACCCCGCCGAGGCGCAGCTCCATCCGGGCCACCACCCGGACGCCGGAGCGGTAGAAGCCGTGCAGGCCGTGTCCGCGCACCTGGCCGTCGGGGCCCGAGGCGGCCATCGCGGGCGCGTTCACACAGAGCAGCTCCTGGTGGGTGGCGGCCGGCTGCGAGCGCGGCGGCGCGGGCCGGGCCGGGCCGCCGGGGCCGGCCGGCTGGGCCTGGTCCGGCCGGCCGGCCGGTCTCGGCGCGCCGACCACGCTCTCGGCGGGCATGGCCTGTGGTGGCCTCATCGCGGTCACCGGACTCTCCTCCCCTCGGCGGTCCGGTGGCCGGTCAGGGCCGATGGGCCGCGAGCATGTTCGATCGCGTGCGTGCTGGTGCCGGGCCGGCGGACACCCCGCCGACCACCGTGCCGTGTCTGGCCGTACCCGGTGCCGGGCCGTGCCAAGCGGCGCCCGGTACCGAGTCGGCACCGGTCCCGCGTCCTTCGTCCCGGGCGTCGTTCGTCCCGGCCGTCGTTCGTCCCGGGCATCGTGGCGCCCTCCGGCGCACCGCCGGGCCCGTTGCCCGCCCGCGCCGGTGACGGCGCGGTGCCCGGGTCCGATGCCCGGCGCCCCGTCCCCCGGTGGGCGCTCGGCGCCCGGGCACAGGGCCCCCGGAGTGAACGCCGGAGACCGGCGACAGGTCACGCCCGCCGGGTCGCCCGGGGTCCGGTTCCCGCCCGAGCGCCGCGGCCGCTGGCCGAACGGCTGGCGCCTCCGGTCGGTCGTACCCGGCCGCACGGGTCGCCGGGTGGGCGGTCGCGGGCGGTGGCCGCCGGGGCGGCCCCGGGCCGCGGTCAGGATACGGTGCGGGGATCGCGGCCCCGCCACCGGCAACCCCGGTCGGGACCGAAGCGACCACTGTGACCAGCAGAGACCGAGGAGTTGCATGTCCACCGTCAGCCGGCTGCCCGGGATTGCCTTCACCGACCACGTCTTCCAGGTGCCGCTCGACCACGCCGCCCCGCAGGGCGAGCAGATCGAGGTGTACGCCCGCGAGGTGGTCGCCTCGGGCCGCTCCGAGGACGCCGGTCTGCCGTGGCTGGTGTTCCTCCAGGGCGGTCCTGGCGGCAAGGCCGGCCGCCCGCTCGGCCGCGACGGCTGGCTGGAGCGCGCGCTCGACGACTACCGGGTGCTCCTGCTCGACCAGCGCGGCACCGGGCGGTCCACGCCCGCCACCCGGCAGACGCTGGCGCGGCGGGGCGGCGCCAAGGAGCAGGCGGACTACCTGGCGCACTTCCGGGCCGACTCGATCGTGCGGGACGCCGAGCTGATCCGCCGCCGGCTGCTCGGCGACGACCGCCGGTGGAGCGTGCTCGGTCAGAGCTTCGGCGGCTTCTGCACCCTCACCTACCTCTCCCTCGCACCCGAGGGCCTCGACCAGGCCTTCATCACCGGCGGCCTGGCCGGACTGCGCAGCTCCGCCGACGACGTCTACCGGGCCGCCTACCCGCGCGTCGTCCGCAAGAACGAGGACCACTACGCGCGCTTCCCGCAGGACGTCGAGGCGGTGCGGCGGATCGCCGCGCACCTCGCCGACGCCCCCGCCGTCCTGCCCGACGGCGGGCGGCTCACCGTCGAGGCGTTCCAGGCGCTCGGCCTGCTGCTCGGCGGCGGCAGCGGCTCCGGGACCCTCCACTACCTGCTGGAGGAGGCCTGGGTGGAGGGCTCGGCCGGCCCCGAGCTCTCCGACACCTTCCTCGCCGGCGCCCAGGCGCAGCTCTCCTTCGCGCAGGGCCCGCTCTACGCCGTCCTGCACGAGTCGATCTACGGCCAGCGCTCGGTGGACCCGGCCGGCACCGGCTGGTCCGCCGCGCGCGTGCGGGCGGAGTTCCCGGAGTTCGACGCCCGGGCCGCGCTGGAGTCCGGCGCGCCGGTGCTCTTCACCGGGGAGATGATCTACCCCTGGATGTTCGACACCGACCCGGCGCTGCGGCCGCTGAAGGAGACCGCGGAGCTGCTCGCCGCCCGCACCGACTGGTCCGACCTCTACGACCCGGCCCGGCTGGCCGCCAACGAGGTGCCGGTGGTGGCGGCGGTCTACCACGACGACATGTACGTGGACACCGCCGACTCGCTGGAGACCGCGCGGGCCGTGCGGGGGCTGCGGACCTGGATCACCAACGAGTGGGAGCACGACGGCCTGCGGGTCAGCGGGGGCAAGGTACTGGACCGCCTGATCGCGATGGCGCGCGGCGAGGCGTAGCGCGGCGCCGGACCCGGCCCCGGCCGCCGGGCGGAACGCCCCCGGTCCGGGCTTCCCCGGACGCCTGGCGGGACGGTCGGGGAAGCCGGTCCGGCGGCGGCCGGACGGGCTCGGCCCGCCCGCCGCGACCGTCAGGACGTCAACGCCCATGGCGGCCCTCCGCCGCTCCGCGCGCGCCCCGGACCCGGACCCGCCGGCAGCCGCCCGCCGGGGAGGGCGCCGGCCAGGGCGTCGGGCGGGCGATCCGCACCGTGCGGAGGGCACGCCGGCGATCCGGCGGCCGGCACCCCGCCGCCGAAGCCGTGCCGGAGCGGGCACCGGCGGTCCCCGTGCACCGCGCCCGCGCGGCGCAGGCCCCGGTGCCTCCGCCCGCCTCGGGGGCGCCGCCGCTGCCGTCCCGCCCGGGCGAGGCGCCGGCCGGACGGTCGGGTTCCCCGGGCCCGCCGGAGGCCGGTCCCGGTACCGCCCCGTCGGTCGCCGCGCCCGACCGACCCCGCCGCCGACGGCCGCGGCGGCGCGCCTTCCCGGGAGCGGGCCGGCCGGCGGCCGGGACCGGTGCCGGGGGCGGACCCGGCTCCGACCCCGACCCCGACCCCGACTCCGGCTCGGCCTCCGGCGCCTGGTCCGGGGCCCGCTCCTCGGCCGCCGCCCGTTCCCGCTCCTCCCGCTCGGTGCGGCGGCGGCGCTCCTCCTCCACGCTCGCCAGCAGCGTGTCCGGCGCGAAGCCGCCGTTCAGCGACTCGTACAGCAGTTGCGCGAGCAGGTAGGAAGGGTGGCGGCGGAGCGTGTGGCCGAGCACCACACGCGCGGTGGCGGTGTCCCCCGCGACCCACGAGGCCCAGGCCAGCAGGGTGAGCGGCGGCGCGGCACAGCTCTCGTAGGGCGCCACGCAGCGGGTGGCCAGGAACCGCCAGAGCCGTTGGGCGGGCGCGAGCTCGTCCGGTCTGGCGTACTCGGCCGCGCGGTCCCGGATGATCCGGTCCTGGAGCGCCAGCAGCAGCCGTGCCGTCCGGTCCTCGTCGAGCGCCGTGGCCCCGGCCATGAACGCGGCCACCGCCGCGTCGAGCAGCTCGGCGTGCTCCCGCCGGTCGAGCGAGAGCCGCCGCCCCGGCGACGGCCCGGCCCCGGCCCGGGCGAGGGCGCCCCGCACGGTGTCCGCCCCGGGCGGGCCGATCGGGGCCAGCCCGGCCATGATCTCCTTGCGGCTGCCGCGCGGCGCCAGGCCGGCGACGGTCGCCGCCACCGCGACCGGGCCGGGGCCGGGCGTGCGGCGGATCGGGTGCCCCGCCGGATCGCAGCAGCCCTCCCGCGTGCAGAGGAAGGACCACCAGCGGCCCGCCGAGACGCACAGCGACTCCTTGACCCGCACCCCACGGCACTCGAAGGCCTGGTGCAGCCGGTCCGCGAGCGGGCGCAGCTGCTCGGCCACCGGCGGGCCGTGCCTCCCTCCGGGCCCCGGCCCGGAGGGGTCCTGGCAGAGGTAGAGGAGGACCTGGGCCGGCCGCCGGTCCTGCCGCTCGGAGAGCCTGACGAGGAGGGCGGCCGTCTCCTCGGCGGCGGCCGGCCACTCCTCGGCCGACTCGGGGATGTCCAGCCGGATCACCCCGCCCTGGTGCAGTCCGGGCGGCTGGAGGCCGACCGCGACGATGCTGTCGTCGGGGAAGAAGCCGAGCAGGTAGGGCAGCACCTCGGCCATGTCGGCCGGGCCCCGCATGGTGATCGGACGGCCACCGGGGCCGTCGCCGAAGGGAAGGGCGATGCGTTCGTCGGTCATGGCGGGAAGGCTGCCGCAATTCTCCGCAGCCCCCGGAAAATTCCTCCGGCCCTGTGGATAAACCCGGCCTGTGAATAACTCCTCCCCCGATCGGCGTATCGCCGAGCCACTCTCCCGGGGGAAAAACGGCGGCCGTTCAGCAGAAGAACGGATGAAACGCCTCCCGGCTCCGCCCGCTCCTCACCCCTCGCCGTTCGCCCCGTGTCGGTTCCTCGGGGTTACATGGGGGCCATGCAGCAGCCGAAGACCCACACCACCGCCACCGCCGCCGACCGCGCCGAGGTCCGGGCGCGGGCCGAGGCCGTCCTGCGCGAGCTGGCCGGCCCCGGCGCCACCCTCCGCGAGGACCAGTGGACGGCCATCGAAGCCCTGGTCGTCGACCACCGCCGGGCCCTGGTGGTGCAGCGCACCGGCTGGGGCAAGTCCGCCGTCTACTTCATCGCCACCGCCCTGCTGCGGGCCCGCGGCGCCGGTCCGACGGTGATCGTCTCACCGCTGCTCGCCCTCATGCGCAACCAGGTGGACTCGGCGGCCCGGGCCGGCATCCACGCCCGCACCATCAACTCCGCCAACACCGACGAGTGGGACGCCGTCCAGGCCGAGGTCGCCGCCGGGGCGGTGGACGTCCTGCTGGTCAGCCCCGAGCGGCTGAACAACCCCGACTTCCGCGACCATGTGCTCCCCAAGCTCGCCGCCTCCACCGGCCTGCTGGTGGTCGACGAGGCCCACTGCATCTCCGACTGGGGCCACGACTTCCGCCCCGACTACCGCCGGCTGCGCACCATGCTCGCCGAGCTCCAGCCGGGCGTCCCGGTGCTGGCCACCACCGCCACGGCCAACTCCCGGGTCACCGCCGACGTCGCCGAGCAGCTCGGCACCGGCGCGGGCGACGAGCACGCGCTGGTGCTGCGCGGCCCGCTCGACCGCGAGAGCCTCACCCTCGGCGTGCTGGCCCTGCCCGACCCGGCGCACCGGCTGGCCTGGCTCGCCGACCACCTCGACCGGCTGCCCGGCTCCGGCATCGTGTACACCCTCACCGTCGCCGCCGCCGACGAGGTGACGGCCTTCCTGCGCGAGCGCGGCTTCACGGTGGCCTCCTACTCCGGCCGCACCGAGGACGCCGAGCGCCGCACCGCCGAGGCCGACCTGCTGGCCAACCGGGTCAAGGCGCTGGTCGCCACCTCCGCCCTCGGCATGGGCTTCGACAAGCCGGACCTCGGCTTCGTGGTCCACCTCGGCTCCCCCAGCTCCCCGATCGCCTACTACCAGCAGGTCGGCCGGGCCGGGCGCGGCGTCGACCGGGCCGAGGTGCTGCTGCTGCCCGGCCGCGAGGACGAGGCGATCTGGCGCTACTTCGCCTCGCTCGCCTTCCCGCCCGAGGAGCAGGTCCGCCGGACCATCGACGCGCTCGCCGAGGCCGGCCGACCGCTCTCCACCGCCGCGCTGGAGCCCCGGGTGGACCTCCGCCGCACCCGGCTGGAGACCATGCTCAAGGTCCTCGACGTGGACGGCGCCGTCCGCCGGGTCAAGGGCGGCTGGACGGCCACCGGCCGGAGCTGGGAGTACGACACCGCCCGCTACGCCAAGGTGGCCGCCTCCCGGGAGGCCGAGCAGCGGGCGATGCGCGAGTACGCGTCGGCCACCGGCTGCCGGATGGAGTTCCTGCGCCGCCAGCTGGACGACGAGCAGGCGACGCCCTGCGGCCGGTGCGACAACTGCGCCGGGCCGCTGCACGGACCGGAGGTCTCGGCGGAGGCCCTGGAGGCCGCCCGCGCCACCCTCGGCCGGCCGGGCGTCGGCGTCGAGCCGCGCCGGCTCTGGCCCACCGGCATGGACGCGCTGGGCATCCCGCTCAAGGGCCGCATCCCGGCGGGCGAGCAGGCCGAGACCGGCCGGGCGCTCGGCCGGCTCTCGGACATCGGCTGGGGCACCCGCCTGCGCTCGCTGCTCTCCGACCGGACCCCGGACGGTCCCGTCCCCCCGGAGGTGGTGGACGCACTGGTCACCGTGCTGGCCGACTGGGCGCGCGGGCCGGGCGGCTGGGCCGGCCCGGCGTCGGCCGACGGCGCCCGGCTGGAGCGCCCGGTCGGCGTGGTCACGATGGCCTCCTCCACCCGGCCGCAGCTGGTCGGCAGCCTCGGCGCCAGGATCGCCGAGATCGGGCGGCTGCCGCTGCTCGGGCGGATCGAGTACGCGACCGGGCAGCCGCCGCACGGGGCGCGCAGCAACAGCGCCCAGCGGCTGAACTCGGTGGCGGGCGCGCTGGCCCTGCCGCCGGAGACGGCCTCGGCGGTGGCGGCCGCGGGCGGACCGGTGCTGCTGGTGGACGACCTGGTGGACTCCGGGTGGACGGTCACCGTGGCCGCCCGGCTGCTGCGCCGTGCCGGGGCGGGCGCGGTGCTGCCGCTGGTGCTGGGGGTCCAGGGCTGAGCGCCGCCCCGCGCCCCGGACCGCGGTCAGGCGCCGGGCCCGTGTCAGGCGCCTGACCGGTGTCACCGGATCGGGTTAACCGCGGCCACCGGGACATCTCCCCGCCCGGTCCGCACCGTCGAAGAGGTGGGCGGGGAGATCACCGGGGAAATCGCCGCCGGAAGGGAGGAACGGAGTTGTCCGAGAGGCTTCGCAGTGCCCTCCGGCTCGGCCGGATCACGGTCCGGCGGTGTCCGGGCCGGTTCCGGGCGGCCGTGGAATATATCCGGCAGAACGTTGGCTTTCGGGCGGCGTTCATCATTTCATCGTTGCCGCTCCACCCCATCTGCCCTGAGAATTGGACAGTACCCGGAGCCCGGTCCCTTGGACCATACCTCTGGCGTACGCAGGCACCCACACACCCGTGGGTCGGGAAGGAGGGTCGTGATCAGCGGCAACGACCGAGGTCAGCATCCCCTCGCCCGGAGTTCGGCGCCCAGACGGGTGCTCGATCTGGAGACCTGGGCGGCCTTGGGAATCCCGCTGCTCCGCGATCCCCGCGAGTTCGTCCTGGAGCTGCACCAGCGCCATCTGCCCCAGCCCGGCACGGTGGTGGTCGCCGTCCTGGACGCGCAGCACCGGGCGACCGCCTCGGCCTCGTTCGCCCCCTGGCCGCACGACACGGACGGCTGGCAGCACCGCAACGCGATACTCACCCACCTGCGCCAGGTCACCCCGCACGACCTGCGGCTGCCCACCCCGAGGCGCACGGCCGTCCTCCTGCGCTGCCGCGACGGCGGGGCGGGCTGGACGGAGCCGGACGGCGCCTGGATGTGGGCCCTGCGGGACGCCGCCGGCCTGCACGGGCTGCGCTGCGGGGCGTATGTCGCGCTGACGCCCGCCGGCTGGCAGATACTCGGCGACGGGCGGAGCGGGCGCAATCCGCACGCGGGTTCGTGGGCGCGGGGCCCGGTCCACACCGTGACGGAGCTGCCGCCGCGCGCGGCGCGCGACACCCCGCGCGGCCAGCGGCCGCAGCGCGGCGAGCGCTCGGCGCGGTCACGCCAGTCCGAGCGTCCCTGGGGACCCGGCCGGGTCACGGCGATCGAACCGGCCCGGCGCACCGGTACCCGCTGACCGTCCGGCCACCCGCTCGCGGTCCGTGACGGCCCGGGCGTCCGCCACCCGCGCGCCCATCCCGCACCCATCCCGCATCGCACCCATCCCGCATCGCGCACCGGGGAGCGGCGGCAACGCCGGGGCCCGGCACCGAGAGAGGTACCGGGCCCGGGCGGTCGCGATCCTCAGGCGCGCAGCCTGCGCGGGGCCGGAGCACCCGCGGCGGCGAGCGGCGAACCGGCGGCGGCCGGGTCGGCTCCGCCGCAGACCACCAGCAGCGCCTCCGCCTGCTGCAGCGCCTTGGCGTAGGCCGCCGCGGCACGGTCGGCCGGGCCGCCGTTGACGACCAGCACGACCACCGGCCGGCGGGCCGGACGGGTCAGCGCGGCATCGGCGTAGAACACGTCGCCGCCCTCGACGAGTTGCGCCCAGTAGCGCTCCTCGCCGAAGGACAGCTCGTGCTGCTGCCAGGGGTGCGCCTCGCCGATTGTCAGCACCAGGATGGCGCCGGGGTCACGGCCGGATTCCAGCAGCAGGTCGACGGTCTCGTCCGCGCGGTCCAGTGCCTCCGCCTCGGTGGCGGGGACGTGCCGGACCTCGACCGGCGCCGGGCTGGGCGCGGGTCGCGGAGGGCTGGGCTTGGGGATCGGGTTCGGGCGCGGCGAAGGCCCCGGACGGTCCGCCCGCGCGGCCGCCGAACGCGGCGGCGCCGGCCGCGGCGGTGCGGGGCGGGGGCCCGGCACCGGGGCCGGCGCGACACCGGCGGCCGACGGTACGGCGGTGGTCGCGCCGCCGGTGGCTGGCGCGCGGAGGGCTTGTGCGTCCGACTCGCGGGGGCTGGGAACGCCGGGGCCCGGGAGGCTCTCGTTAATCTCCGGCTCCTCGGGGAAGACAGGCATACCCGGATATCTATCAAATGCCGGTCGGACGCGCACGGGCGCCCCACCTGTTGGGCACCCGGGGCCCGGGGGCGGCCACGGGAGTTTCCAGACGTACCGTCAGAAACCGAGCGCGAGTTGTTCTCCGACGGGCTCCGCGGAGCCCGTCCCGCCGGGTCCCGGAACCACTCGGATCCGCTTCAGGTGGCGCCACTTGGGCAGCCCGTCGAGATAGGACCAGGAGAGGCGGTGGTGTTCGGTCGGCCCGAGTTCCTCCAGGGCGGCCCGGTGGACCGGAGACGGGTAACCGGCGTTGTCGCCGAAGCCGTACTCGGGGTGCGCCTCGCCGAGATCCGCCATCAGGCCGTCGCGGTGAACCTTGGCGAGCACCGAGGCGGCGGACACGCAGACGCACGACTGGTCGCCCTTGATCACCGTGCGCACCCGCCAGGGGCCGCCGAGGTAGTCGTGCTTGCCGTCGAGGATCACCGCGTCCGGCTCCACCGGAAGCGCCTCCAGCGCCCGCACGGCGGCCAGCCGCAGCGCGGCGGTCATCCCGAGCTCGTCGCACTCCAGCGCCGAGGCGTGGCCGAGCGCGTACGAGGTGACCCAGTCGGCGAGCACGGGCGCGAGCGCCCGGCGGCGGAGTTCGGTGAGCAGCTTGGAGTCGGTCAGGCCCTCCGGGGGCCGGCGCAGTCCGGTGACGGCCGCGCCCACGGTGACCGGCCCGGCCCAGGCTCCGCGCCCGACCTCGTCGAGACCGACGACGACCTTGGCGCCGGCGCGGCGCAGCGAGCGCTCGACGGAGTGCGTCGGCGGGACGATGGGCATGGTGGGGTCCGTTCAGCTGGTCGGACTCCAGCCTATGCCACCCGCTCGCACCCCGGTTCCGGCCCCGGATCCGACCCCGACCCCGACCCCGACCTCACCAGGCCCTACCCCCGCAGGCCCTACCCCCGCCCCACCCGCCTCAGGGCCGGATCAGCGGGATCAGCACCTCGTCGACCAGTTGGTCGACGAACTCGGGGCCGGCCTCGCGGCCGCAGACCTTGACCCGGTACAGCAGCATCGCCGGGACGACGTCGGCGACCACCGGACTGGCCGCGCCCGGGCGGACGTCGCCGCGCTCGGCGCCCCGGCGCAGGATGTCCATGATCACGTCCTTGGTCGGCTCCAGCATCCGCCGGGTCATGAAGTCCTTGAACAGCTCCGCCTGCTCGTGGTCCAGCTCGGCCAGCACCGCGCTCATCGCCCCTCCCGCCCGGGAGCGCGCGACGGAGGCGAAACTCTCGACGAGGTAGTGCAGTTCCGCACGGGCGGACCCGAGCGCGGGGGTGTCGGCAGGGCGTGGCAGAGTGGAGTCCAGTGCGTCGATGACCAGTTCCACCTTGGACGCCCACCGCCGGTACAGCGCGGCCTTCCCGGTCCGCGCCGCGCCGGCGACCCCCTCCATCGTCAGCCGCGCGAATCCGCCGGAGGTGAGCTGATCGAGCGCCGCTTCGAAGATCGCCGCCTCCAGCTCCTTCCCCCGCCGCCGCGGCCGGACCAGCGCCTCGGCGACGACCTGGACGGGACAGGAGGCCCGCACGGCCTCGGGCGCCCGTTGCGCCGCCGGGCCGGCCGGAAGGCCGGTCGAGCGGTTCGAGCGGTCCGCCGCCTGGCGCCGCAGCAACTGATCCATCATCACCAACCCTAAGGAACGCTTGCGTTCATAATCTCGCCAACGCTATCGTCCACAGTAGTGAACGATTCCGTTCCTTCATAGCCCGCGGGACGCCGCCGGGCCGCGCCGGACCCCAGGGTCCGCAGCATACGAAGCAATAGCCAGCAGGGGGCATCAACTTGGCTATCTCCGACACGCTCAGCAAGAACTCTCCACCGCGCAGCGGCCGAGGCCCGAACAAGGGCATCGCCCTGGCCGTCATCGCGGGCTCGCAGCTGATGGTGGTGCTCGACGCCACCATCGTGAACATCGCCCTGCCGCAGATCAGGGACGCGCTGGACTTCTCCACCACCAACCTGTCGTGGGTGATCAACGCCTACACGCTGACCTTCGGCGGCCTGCTGCTGCTCGGCGGCCGCGCGGGCGACATCCTCGGCCGGCGCCGGGTCTTCATAGCCGGCACGCTGCTGTTCGGCCTGGCCTCGCTGCTCGGCGGCTTCGCGCAGGACGGCGGCATGCTGCTGGCCGCCCGCGCGCTCCAGGGCATCGGCGGCGCGATCTGCTCACCGACGGCCTTCGCCCTGATCGCCACCAACTTCGACGAGGGACCCGAACGCAACCGGGCCTTCGGCGTGTTCTCCGCGGTGGCCGGTTCGGGCGCCGCGATCGGCCTGCTGGCCGGCGGTGTGCTCACCGAGTACCTCGACTGGCGCTGGGTCTTCTTCGTCAACGTGCCGATCGCCGTCCTCATCGCCTTCGCCGCGCCGCGCTACATCGCCGAGTCGGAGCGCCACCCGGGCCGCTTCGACCTTCCCGGCGCGCTCACCTCGACGCTCGGCCTGGTCGGCCTGGTCTACGGCTTCATCCGCGCCGCGTCGGACGGCTGGAAGGACGGGCTGACGCTCGGCTCCTTCGCCGCGGGCGTGATCCTGCTGGCCGCGTTCGTGTTCATCGAGACCCGGACCTCGCAGCCGATCACCCCGCTGAAGCTGTTCGCCGACCGGAACCGCACCGGCGGCCTGGTGATGATGCTCTGCCTGGCCGCGGCCATGTTCGGCATCTTCTTCTACATCACCCTCTTCGTGCAGGGTCCGCTGGGCTACAGCCCGCTGAAGGCCGGCTTCGCGTTCATGCCGATCAGCGCCGCGATCATCGTGGCCGCCCAGGTCGCCTCCGGCCTGCAGAGCAAGTACGGCCCGAAGCCGTTCATGGCGGGCGGCTCGCTGCTCGTCGCGATCGGACTCAGCTGGCTGACCCTCATCGACGCGGACAGCGGCTACGTGGACGGCATTCTCGGCCCCACGGTGATCTTCGGCTTCGGCATGGGCCTGGTCTTCGTCCCGGTGATGCTGCTCGCCGTCGCGGGCGTCTCCGGCCAGGAGACCGGCGCCGCCTCCGGCCTGCTGAACTCCATGCAGCAGATCGGTGGTTCGCTCGGCCTGTCGATCCTGACCACGGTGTTCGCGCGCTACGCGACCAAGGAGGGCGAGGTGCAGCTGCCCGGCTTCATGGCCACCGCCACTCCGGAGCAGCAGGCCTGGCTGATGGAGAAGCACGAGTTCCCCCAGGGCACCACCGCCGCCAACGAGGTGCTCGCGCAGGGCATCTCGCACGGCTTCATCGTGGGCGCCGCGATGGCGGTCCTGGCCTTCGTGGTCGCCGCCGTCGTGATCAAGGCCAAGGCGGCCGACCTGCCGTCGAACACCGCCGGCGTCGCGATGCACTGACCGGCCGCCCTCCCGGGGGAGGCGGACCGGACAGGCAGGGGCCGGTCGGGAGCAGCACGCTCCCGACCGGCCCCTCGCCGTCCCCCGTCGCCGGACCTAGCCCCCGGACCCACCCCCCGGACTCAGCCCCCGGACTCAGCCGCCGAGGGTGAACTCGTGGCGCAGCCCGACCCGGTCACAGGCGTACTCCCGGCCCGTGAGGCGGTCGGCCGGCGGACGCTCGGCGAGGATCTCCCGGGCCCGCGCCCCGGCCAGGCTGTCGGCGTACCAGGGCGTGGGGCCGGCGTTCTCCAGGTCGGCGGCGACCACGCCCAGCGCGCAGGTCCGGTAGTCCCCCGGCAGCCGGTCCAGCGCCGGGACGGCGTCCGCCGAGAGACCTCGGACGTTACGCAGGTCGATCTGCCCGGTCCGCTCGAAGCGGGCCACGTTCTGCTCCGCGACCAGCGCGTCCGGCCCGATCAGCCCGTACCCGGCGGCGGCCAGCGCCGCGCTGAGCACCACCGCGCGCGGCAGCCAGCCGGCCGACGGGGTGAGGCCCGCCGCGATCAGCAGCATGAACACCACGCCCAGCCACAGCTCGACCGCCAGCACCCAGAGCCGCAGCGTGGTCAGCCCGGAGGCGTCCACGTAGAACCACATCCGCCCGAGCGCCGAGGCCACCACGACCAGGGTGAGCAGGCAGAGCGCGCCGAGCAGCAGCCGCGCGAGCCGGCGGTCGGTCTCCGTCCCGCGCGGCGCCCAGCGCTTGGCGACCGCGACCACCACCAGGGTCAGCACGGTGATCACCAGCAGCTGCCAGAAGCCCTGCCGGGCGTACTCGGAGCGGCTCATCCCGGTGCGCTCCAGCACCGACTCCCCACCGCCGAGCACCACCACCCCCTGCACCACCGCGAAGGCACCGAACATCAGGTTCAGCGCGGTCAGCGGCAGCGCCCACTCCATCCGCCCCCTGGCGCGGCCCGGCCGGACCCGCGTACGGTCCCAGCGGCGCGGGCCGGCCGCGATGTGGGCGAAGCCCAGCGCGGTCGCGAGCCCGAGCACGAACAGGGCCACCCGGGCCGGGAGCTCCCCGCCCTCCAGGCTGGGCACGAGACTGCCGAGGACGTCGGCCATGGCCGCGTCGGCGCTGGCGAACAGGGCGCCGAAGACGGCCAGCAGCACAGCCGCCACCCCCACGCCCTTGAGCACCGGAACCACCCGGCCCCGGACGTTCCCGCCACGGCCGCGCAACCCCTCCCGGGCCCACCCCAGGGCCGGCACCAGCTGCCAGAGCAGGCCGGGCAGGGCGAGCAGGACACCGCTCCAGCGCCGCCCGCCGTGCAGGGCGAGCGAGGCCAGGCCGACCGCCCACACCGTGCTCAGCAACGCCGGCCAGCCGGCCTCGTACAGCGCCGGGACGGCGAGCAGGGCGAGCGCGAGCCCGCTCCACACGAGGGTCCAGGCCCGCAGCCGGCGGCCCGCCGCACGGGCGGCGATCCCGGCACCGACGGCGGCGACCACCGCGCAGAGCAGCAGGTTGACACCGAGTCCGTCGATCAGCAGCAGGGACGTGAGCAGGCCGGTCAGCGCCGCCGCCAGCACCGTCCGGCCGGTGGCCGGGGCCTTGCGGTCCGGGTCGCTGGGCCGCAGCCACGCGAACGGCTGCGGCGCGGGTGCCCCGGGCGCCCGGTACGGTCCGGCGGCGGAACCGGGCCCAGGTCCGAAACCCGGCCCAGATCCGTGCCCCGGCCCGGGCCCGTAGCCGGGCGCCGGTCCGAAGCCGGGCGCAGCTCCCAAGCCCGGAGCAGCTCCGGAACCGGGCGCGGACCCGGCCCCAGGACCGGTCCCGGCACCGCCGCCGGGCGGCACTCCGTCCGCCGCTGGCGTGCTGAATCCGGACATGGCTTCCCCCTCAAAGGTCGGGTGGGCGTGCGGAAGCCACCCTCCGGGCGGTCCGCCGACAGGCACGCGGAACCACACCAGTGAGACACCGGGCACCACGGCCGAAGCCGACTGTAGACCATTCTGAACAAGTTCAAAAAGCCCGGACCCGGCCCTGTCACACCCCTGTGACAGAGCCGGGTCCGATCCCCCGGCGCGCTCCTGAGCGCGGGTCAGCCCCGGCCGGCCACCGCCGGGGCGCCCCGAACGGCGCCACCGCGCCGCTGGACGCGCCCGGCCTCCGGGCGGGCCGCGCTCACCCCTTGACCGAGCCGGCCAGCAGCCCGCGCACGAAGTACCGCTGCAGCGCGAAGAACACCACCAGCGGGATCACGATCGACAGGAACGCCCCCGCCGTGAGCAGCTCCCAGCGCCCGCCGAAGGACCCGGACAGCTGCGCCAGCCGGACCGTCATCGGCGCCACCTCCGGTGTGCCGCCGGCGAAGGTGAGCGCCACCAGCAGGTCGTTCCAGACCCAGAGGAACTGGAAGATCGCGAACGAGGCCAGCGCGGGAGTGCAGAGCGGCAGCACGATGGAGCGGAAGATCTTAAAGTGCGAGGCGCCGTCCACCACCGCCGCCTCCATCAGGTCGCGCGGCAGCTGGGCGATGAAGTTGTGCAGCAGGAAGATCGCCAGCGGCAGCGCGAACATGGTGTGCGCCAGCCAGACCGGCGCGTAGGTGCCCTTGAGGTCCAGCGCCGGCAGCAGCGTCAGCGGACCCAGGTGGGCCCCGCCCGAGAACAGCTGGAGCAGCGGGATCAGCGCCATCTGGATCGGCACCACCTGGAGCGCGAAGACCACGAAGAACAGCGTGTCGCTGCCCCGGAACCGCACCCAGGCCAGCGCGTACGCGGCCATCGCCGCCAGCACCAGCGGGAAGAGGGTGGCCGGCACGCTGATCGCCAGCGAGTTCACCAGGAAGGGCATCAGGCCGGTGGAGACACCGGAGCCGCCCTCGAACAGCACCGTGTGGTAGTTGTCCAGGCCGAGGTCCGGGTGGAGCAGGGCGTTCCACCAGCCGTCGGCGGTGACGTCCTGTTTGGGACGCAGCGAGGTGACCAGCAGCCCGATGGTGGGAACGGTCCACAGCACCGTCACCGCGATCACGAAGACCGAGGCCAGCGGGGAGGAGAAGGCCTTCCGGACGGCGTTGCCGTCGCGCCGTACGCTCATCGGACCGCACGCTCCTTGCGCAGCTGGAGGATGTTGTAGGCCACCAGTGGCAGCACCGCGAGGAAGAGGATCACCGCCAGCGCGCTGCCCCGCCCGGTGTTGAACTGGACGAAGGACTGCGAGTACATCTCGTTGGCCAGCACCTGGGTGCCGAAGTTGCCGCCGGTCATGGTGCGGACGATGTCGAAGGCCTTCAGCGTGGTGATCATCACCGTGGTGAGCACCACCACCGTCGTGGTGCGGATCATCGGCACCGTGACGTACCAGAACAGCCGCACGCCCTGGGCGCCGTCCAGCCGGGCCGCCTCGGTGACGTCGTCCGGGATCGCCTTGATGGCCGCCGAGAGCACGACCATCGCGAAGCCGGTCTGCACCCACACCATCACGGCCATCAGCAGGAAGGTGTTGAGCGGCTGGGAGAGCATCCAGTTCGGCGGATCGTCCCAGCCCAGCGCGATCGCCGTCTGGCTGAGCAGGCCGATCTGCCGCTGCGAGGGGTCGCGCGACTCGTAGACGAACTTGAAGATGATCGAGGCGCCGACCAAGGAGATCGCCATCGGCATGAAGATCAGCGACTTGTAGACCGCCTGGCCGCGCATCCGGTCCACCAGCAGGGCCAGGACGAGGCCGAGCGCGGTGGCCGCCAGCGGGACGATCACCAGCCAGAGCAGGGTGTTGACCAGCACCTCGCGCACCGGGTCGCTGGTGAACGCCCAGCCGAAGTTCTCGCCGCCGACGAAGCGGCTGCTGTCGTCGCTGTAGAGGCTCAGGTAGACCGTGCGGACCAGGGGCGCGACCAGGCCGGTCAGCAGCAGCACCACGGCCGGGCCGAGCAGGACCAGCACGGCCAGCGGGCGGGCGAGCCGGCCGGAGGCGCGTCCGGCGACCAGGAAGACCAGCAACAGGATGCCGAGGAAGCCGGCGATCGCTCCGAAGCCGTTGCCGAACTTGACCATCGCGTCGCCCCAGGCGCCGGCGGAGAGGGACATGGCGGGACGTCCTTTCCCAACGGAGGGCGGAACGGGGAACCGGGAGGGATGCCTCCCCGCACGAGGGCGGGAGGGCACGGAAGGGTGGGAGGGCACGGAGGGACGGGAGGACACGGAGGGGCGGGCGGTGCGGGTGGGTGGCCCCGCACCGCCCTTCGACAGGTGGTCCTGCGACGCGCGCCGCTACTGCGGCCAGGCGGCGTCGATGTCCGCGGCGGTCTTCTGGATCGACTGCCCCTCGGCGAACCAGGCGGTGAGCGACTTCCACTCCTGCCCGGCACCGACCGCGGCCGGCATCAGGTCCGAGCCGTCGAACCGGAAGGTCGCCGCCGGGTCGGTGAGCGCGTCGGCGGAGAGCCGGTCGATCGGATCGGTGTACAGGCTCTTGTCCACGCCCTGGTTGGCCGAAACCCAGCCGGTCGCGGTCCGCACCCGGCTGCTCGCCCACTCGCTGCTGGACAGGTAGTTCTGCACCGCCTGCACCTCGGGACGGCTCGCGAACGCGGTGAGGAACTCACCGCCGCCCTCCACCGGGTTGGCCACCGAGGGGTTCACCGCCGGCAGGCTGAAGGCGAAGATGTCGCCCTCCGGCCCGATCTTGGTGTCCTTGGGCCACTGCGCCTTGTAGAAGGACGCCTGCTGGAGCATGAAGCACTTGCCGGTGAGGATCGGCGCGCCGGCGTCCTGGAAGGTCGTGGTGGCGATCGACTTCACGTCGCCGTAGCCGCCGTTGACCCAGGCCGGGTTCTGCATCCAGTCGGCGACCGTCTTCATCGCCGCGGCGATCTTCGGGTCGGAGAACTTCACCTGGTGGCTCACCCACTGGTCGTACACCTCACCGCCGTGCGAGCCCAGGACCACCTCCTCCAGCCAGTCGGTGGCCGGCCAGCCGGTGGCCGTGCCGGAGGCGATGCCGCCGCACCAGGGCTTGCCCGCGCCGGCCTTGGCGATCCGGTCGCTCAGCGCCATCAGGTCGGCCCAGGTCTTGGGGACGCTGTAGCCGGCCTGCTTGAAGGCCTTCGGCGAGTACCAGACCAGGGACTTCATGTTGGCGCTCATCGGCGCGGCGTAGAAGGTGCCGTTGACCGAGCCGTAGGTCTTCCAGACCGGGCTCCACTTCCCCTGGTTGGCCACGGTCTGCTCCGGCGGCTTGACCACCTTGCCGCTCTTGACCATCTGGGCCAGCAGACCGGGCTGCGGGATGATCGCGAAGTCAGGGGCGTTGCCGCCGCTCACCCTGACCGGCAGTTGGGACTCGAAGTCGTTGCTGCCCTCGTAACTGATCTTGATGCCGGTGCACTTGCTGAAGTCCGCCCAGGACTTCTCCAGGTTGTCCGACTCGGGGCTGAGGATCGAGGCGAAGACCGTCACCGTCTTGCCCGCGTGCCCGGCGTACGGCTGGTACTCGGCGCAGTCGCCGGACAGGGTCTGGCCGCCGCCCGACCCTCCCGAACTTCCGGAGCTGTCCGAGCTGTTGGAGCAGGCCGCGGTCAGGGCCGCGGCGGCCAGCAGCGCCACCGCCGCCAGGGGGCGGTGGCGCCGCCCACGGACGGCGGGCGACGCGGTCGCGGACGGCACGGTCATGGACGGCACGGTCGGGGTGGGAGTCAATGCGGTCCTCCTCGCCAGGGCGTGAACGCTCGGCTGTATGACAGAACGACATTGCGCTGTACCGGAGTTCGACATTCGACATGGACGCGGCGGCCGGCCGATCCCAAGACGGTAACGCAGCGGCCACGTGCCGCCAAGGTCCGGACACGCCCTTCACTCCCGTGTGCCCCAGTTGTGACCCGGAACGCCGTTCGGCCCCGCCCGGGAGATCCGAACGGGGCCGAACGACGGCAGGAAGAAACGATTCTTCTTCAGAACAGCCGGACCGGAAGCTCCTTCAGGGCGTTCACCACCAGCGAGCCGCTCGGCCGCAGCTCCTCGTCCGGCACCGCCGCCGACAGCCCCGGGAACCGCTCGAACAGCGCCGGCAGCGCGATCCCCGCCTCCAGCCGCGCCAGCGGCGAGCCCGGGCAGACGTGCGGGCCGTGCCCGAAGGACAGGTGCCGGATCGGGTCCCGGGTGATGTCGAACAGCTCGGCGGTCACCCCGTGCTGCGCCGGGTCCCGGCCGATCGCGTTGTACGAGATCATCACCGGCTCGCCCCGCGGGATCACCGTGTCGCCCACCGGCACGTCCTCGGCGGCGAACCGGAACAGGAAGTTGCTGGTCGGCGGCGTCCAGCGGAGCGATTCCTCCACCACCGCGTCCCAGCCGACCTCGCCCGCCCGCACCAGCGCCAGCTGGTCCGGGTGCGCGAGCAGCGCCCGCACCGCGTTGCCGATGAGGTTCACCGTGGTCTCGTGGCCCGCCGCGATGATCACCCGCAGGGTGGCCGCCGCCTCCGCGTCGGTCAGCGCCCCGCCCTCCGCGTCGGCCAGCAGCAGCACGCTCGCCAGGTCGTCGCCGGGGGCCGCGCGGCGCCGCGCCACCAGGCCGTTGACGAAGGCGTTCAGCCCGGCGATGGTCGCCTGGATGCCCTCCGGGTTCGGCCGGGCGCCGAAGAACCGCTCGTAGAGGTCCCGCAGGCGGCCGTGCTCCGACTCCGGCACGCCCAGCAGCGAGCAGATCACCGTCATCGGCAGCGGGAAGGCGAAGGCGGACTTCAGGTCCACCACCGGCTCCCCCGCCGCCAGGGTGTCCAGCAGGTCACGGGTGATCGCCTCCACCCGCGGGCGCATCAGCTCCACCTGGCGCGGGGTGAACGCGTGCGCCACCAGGGCGCGCAGCCGGCGGTGCTCGGCGCCGTCGGTGGTCACCATGCTGGGGCCCGGCACCGCCAGGCCGATCAGCGGCCAGGTCTTCGGCACCTCGCCGCGCTGGTACGCCGCCCAGTGCCGGGCGTCCTTCACCAGCCGGGCGTCGGTCAGCAGCTCACGGGCGGCCGCGTGCCGCGTGACCGCCCAGGCGGCGACACCGCCGGGCAGTTCCACCGGCACCACCGGGCCGGCGGCGCGCAGCAGCGCACCCTCGGCGGCGTTGTCGCGCGCCAGCGGGTCGAGGGCGATCGGGGCGGGGTCGGTCATCGGCTACAGCTCTCCTTCGGTTCGGGTCCAGCGGTCCACCGGCCCAGCGGTCCAGCGGTCCCGGGGTGCCTGCCGCGCTCGCGCGTCAGCCCGCGTACCCCGGGGTGAACGACACCGGCAGCGCCACCAGCCCGCGCACCCAGGCCGACGGCCGCCACACCAGCGCGTGCTCGGCCACCGCCAGCCGCAGATCCGGCAGCCGGTCCAGCAGCACCTCGACCGCCGTCGTCGCGATCACCTCGGCCCCCTCCTGAGCCGGGAACGGACAGCCGTGCTCCCCGTACGAGTAGCTCAGGTACGCCCGGTTGCCCTCGGCCGGCCGGCCGTCCGACTGGCGCACCGACGGGTCCGCGTTGGCGCCGGCGAAGCCCAGCAGCACCATGTCCCCGGCGGCGATCCGCTGCCCGCCGAGCTGGGTGTCCCGCACGGCCCAGCGGCCGGCGAAGATCTGGGTCGGGGTGTCCTCCCAGAGCGCCTCGTTCAGCGCCTGGCTGATGCTGCGCCGCCCGCCGGACAGCGAGGCGGCGAACCGCGCGTCGGTGAGCATCAGCCGCAGCGCGTTGGAGACCCAGTACGAGCAGGGCTGGTGACCGGCGATCAGCAGCACCCGCAGGTCCCGCATGACCTCCTCGTGGCTCAGGCCCGCCGGGTGCGCCAGCATCCGCGAGGCGATGTCGTCGCCCGGGTGCGCGGCCTTCTCCTCGACCAGCTCCAGCATCACCGCGAGCAGCCGCTGCGCGCCGGCCGGTGCGTCCGCCCCGCCGTCCAGCATGGTCAGCAGGCTCTCGATGAGCACCGGCGCCTGCTCCTCGCTCAGCCCGAGCACCCGGCAGAGCACCAGCAGCGGCAGCCGGTGCGTGTACTCGGCGACCAGGTCCGCCTCGCCGCGCCCGGCGAACTCGTCGATCAGCCGGTCGGCCAGCTCCTCGCAGTGCTTGCGCAGCTCGTACGGGTCGACGGCGGCCAGCGCGTCGGTGACCGCCCGCGAGCGCCGGACGTGCTCCTCGCCCTCGGCGTAGAGGATCGACGGCACCGGGGCCATCATCGGCTTCAGCGGCCAGTCCTCGGGGATCGCCGACCAGCCCGTCCAGCGGGTGGAGTCCCGGCCGAACAGCTGGGGCTGACCGGTGACCAGCTGGAGCTCGCGGTAGCCGATCACCAGCCAGGCCGGCACCCCGCCGGCCAGCTCGACCGGCGCGACCGGGCCGTGCGCGGCCCGCATCTCGCGGTAGACCTGCGAGGGGTCGGTCTGGAAGCGCGGCCCGTACAGCGGGACGGCACCGGTGTGCGCCGGGCAGCCCGGCGGCGGGGTGGCGGCGGGCTCGGTCACGGCGTGCTCTCCTCAAGGACGTCATGGACGGGGACGGCGGCGCCGGCGGCGGGACGGCCCGCCGACTCGGCCTCGACCCGGGCGGTCAGGTGGCGGACCAGCTCGATCAGCACCTGCTTGCCGGACGCCCGGTCCCGGGCGTCGCAGTCCACCAACGGCACCCCGGGCGGCAGGTCGAGCGCCTCGCGGACCTGCTCCAGGGTGTGGGTCGGCTCGCCGAAGTTGTTGCGGGCGACGATGAACGGGGTGCCGTGGTGCTCCAGCCGGTCGATGGCGTACCAGGACTCCTCCAGCCGCCGGGTGTCCACCAGCACGACCGCGCCCAGGGCGCCGGAGAACAGCCGGTCCCAGAGGAACCAGAACCGCTCCTGCCCCGGCGCGCCGAACAGGTACAGCACCTGGCTGGCGGAGAGGGTGATCCGGCCGAAGTCGAAGGCGACCGTGGTCGAGCGCTTGCCCCAGGCGCCGGTGGGGTCGTCGATCCCCTCACCGGCCTTGGTCATGACCTCCTCGGTGTTCAGCGGACGGATCTCGCTGACCGCGCCGACCAGGGTGGTCTTGCCCACGCCGAAGCCGCCGACCACGACGATCTTCAGCGCGTTGTCGGCGGTGCGGCGCAGCGGCGTCCGCCCGCTCGGACGTGCGTCCGGGCCCTCAGAGCTGTTGGAGTCCATGCAGTACCTGCTTCAGCGTGTCGAGATCGGGCAGCCGGGCCTTGGTCGGCGCGAACCGGGGGTGGCGGGCGGTGATCGACCCGGCCTCCAGCAGGTCGCCGAGGAGGATCTTCACCACCGACACCGGCAGCGCCAGCTCCGCGGCGAGCTCCACGACGGCGGTCGGCGCCTCGCACATCCGCAGGATGCGCGCGTGCTCCGACTGCATGCCCGACGCCGGCTCGCGCTCGGCGACGATCAGCGTGACCAGGTCGAACGCGTTCTCCGGGGCCCGGCTGCGACCCCTGGTGATGGTGTACAGGCGGTCCGGGTCGTCGTCCCGGCCCGGCACGGCCGGCCGCCCGTCGGTGCTCCCCCCGCCCCCGCTCATGCCCGGGCGCTTCCGTCGGCCGCCCGGGCGTCCGCACCCGCGGCGTCGTCCCGGGCCGGGGCGCTGAGGTGGATGCCGATCTGTTCGATCAGGCCGTGCATGTTGTGGCCGACCACGCCCACGTCGGCGTCCTCGTCGGTGACCACGGCGAGGTGGGCGCCCTCGCCGGCCGCGACGATGCACAGCACGCCGCCGTGGAACTCGGTCATCGACTGCCGAACCCCGCCGGTGCCGTCGCCGAACTCGATGGACGCGCCGTGGGCCAGGCTCTGCAGGCCGGAGGCGATGGCGGCGAGCTGGTCGGCCTGGTCGTTGCCGAGGCCGGAGGTGTGGCAGAGCTTGAGGCCGTCGGCGGAGAGCACCAGGGCGTGCCGGGTGCCGGGGGTGTTGGTCAGCAGGTTTTCCAACAGCCAGTCGAGGTCGCGGTCGGTGACACTGCTCATCAGGAGTCCTTCTCGGTGACGGGGGAAACGTCGGAGGCGGGGTCCGTGGCGGACCGGGCGCCCGGGATGTCCTCGGCCGCGGCGCCCTCGGCCGGCCGGGTGTCCGCGGCCGGCCGGACGGCCCGGCGGAAGGCACCGAAGCGGGCGGCGGCGCCCGCCGCGTCGGCGCGGGCGGGCTGCTCGGCCGGGGCGGCCGCGGGGGCGGCCGAGCCGAGCGTCTGGCCGCGGCGGCGCTGCGGCAGTCCGCTGTCCGTCACCCGCGCGGCGGGGGCCGGGGCGGGAACGTGGACGGGAACGTGGGGCGCGGACGGTGTTGCGGGCGCCGGGCGGGCGGGGGTGAGCGCGGGGCGCGCGGCCCGCTCGGCGGGAACGGGTGCGGCTACGGGCGCGGGCGCCGGGACGGGCGCCGACGCGGGGTGGGTGACCAGCTGCTGCGGGATCAGCATCACCACGCCGGTGCCGCCGCGCGCGGACGGCCGGAACGAGATCTGCAGCCCGTACTTGCGGGCCAGCACCCCGACCACCGCGAGGCCGATCCGGGTGCCCGCCGACAGCGCGGTGAGGTCCAGCGGCTCCGCCGAGACGGCCTGCTCGGCCCGGCGCAGCCAGCTGTCGCTCAGGCCCAGGCCGCTGTCCTCGACGGTGATCGCCAGCCCGGCGGCCACCTCCTCGACGTAGACGTGCACCTCGGCCGGCGGGGCGGAGAAGTTGGTCGCGTTGTCCAAGAGTTCGGCCAGCGCGTGCATCACGCCCTCGGCGGCGAACCCGGCCACCGCGGCCGTGCTGGCGTTGTGCAGCCGCACCCGCTGGTAGGCGCCGATCCGGCCGAGCGCGCCGCGCAGCACCGACTCCACCGGGATCGGCTTGCCCCAGCGCCGGCCGGAGCGGGCGCCGGTGAGCACCGCGATGCTGTCGGCCATCCGGCCCGCCTGCGCGGTGGCGTGGTCGAGGGTCAGCAGGTCGCCGAGGACCTCCTCGTCGTGCCGGTGCTGCATCTCGCGCAGCTCCGCGTGCATGCTCGTGGCGAGCGCCTGCACCCGGCCGGCGGCGGTGGCGCAGACCGCCAGCGCGGCGGCCCGCAGCTTCTCGCCGCGGCCGATCTCCTCGGCGACGGCGCGCAGCAGGGCGCGCTGGGGGTGCTCACGGTGGGCGGCCAGCGCGCCGTCCACGGTCGAGCCGGTGCGCAGCCGCTTCACCACCTCGGGCAGCACCTCGTCGGCCAGCCGGTCCAGGGTGGCCCGCTCGGCGCGCTCCGCCTCGGCCTCCGCCCGGGCCCGGGCCGCGTCCGCGCGGGCGGCCGTGACCTGCTCCTCGGCCCGCCCGAGCGCGGTCCGCGCCTCGTCCCGCTCGGCCTCCGCAGCGGCGGCCAGCGTCCGGGCGCTCGCCTCGCCCTGCCGGGCCGCACCGGCGGCGACCAGCGCCGCCATGGCCTCGTCGTCCTTCCCGGCCAGTTCGGCCTCCAGCCGGCGGGCCCGCTCGGTGGCGCTCCCGGCCTGCCAGACGGCGATCAGCCAGAGCACGGTGACCGCCGCCACGGCCCCCGCGGTCAGCGGCTGCCCGGCGTCGATCGCCCGCATCACCCCGACCGGCCCGGCCACCGCCGCCAACAGGGCGGCCCCCGCCGTCAGAGCCTTGGTACGCGCGTCGGGTCGACGGCGCGGCCCGCCGTCGGGGCTGGTGGGTTCTGTCATCGGTGCGGTGTCCTCGGCAGAAGTCGGGCGAATGCGCGACCGCCCGGCCGACGTCGTGGAACGTCTCCGGGCGGCGATTCGGTTCACGCAGTCGGCCGATCATATCCATTCAGACGATCCACTCAACCGACAAGTTGACGGTCAGTCTCCTCCAGCAACGCTCCGTACACCACATCACCCCCACCCCTCACCCCGTCGCCGCCTCCACCGCCCGCCGCACCGCGGCGAAGTCCAGCCCGTGGTCGGCGACCACCCGCGCACCGAGCCCGTCGCCCTCCCGGAGCAGGCCGAGCACCAGATGACCGACCGCGATGTGACCTGACTTCAGCCGCAGCGACTCGCGCAGCGACAGTTCCAGCACCTTCCTCCCCCGCGCGGTGAACGGACTGCGCCCCGCCCGTCCCTCCGACCGGAACCACCCGCGCCGCCGCGGCTCCTCCTTCGAGGGCGCGTTCAGCGCGCCGGCCCCGAACACGGACTCCACCGCCTCGCGCACGGCGTCCAGGTCCACCCCGATCGCGGCCAGCGCCCGCGCGTCGTCCCCCTCCCCCAGCAGCCTCCGGACGGCCTGCCGGGCCGTGGCCCGATCGAGCCCCGCCTCGATCAGCACCCGCGCCGCCGGATCCTCCGTCTCGGCCAGGACCGCCAGCAGCAGGTGCTCGGTGCCGACGTGATCGTGCCGCAGCTCCGCCGACTCATGCCCGGCGCGGACGACCACCCGCCGGGCCTCCTCGGTGAATCGCTCGAACATCGCTCAGTCCCCGCCCTTCCCGCTTCCGCCGAGCCCGCGCTTCGCGTACTTCTTGTGCACCGCCTGCCTGGTCACTCCCAGACAGGTCGCGATCTCCTGCCACGACCAGCCGCGCCCCCGCGCGTTCCCGACCTGCAGGGCCTCCAGCCGGTCCGCCAGGTCCCGCAGCGCCCGGACGGCCCGGAGCCCCACCGCCGGATCCCGGCTGCCGGCCGCGGCGGCCAGCTCTCCGCTCTCAGTCACGATGTCAACCTAGGTTGACACTCATCCGCCGTCAACCCGCGTTGACGGAAAAGCCTGAAGGCGGGGCGAGGACGTCATGTCCTCGCCCCGCCTTCAGGGGTGGCTCACCTCAGGGGGAGGTGCGGGCCTCGGTCAGCTGCAGCCGCTGGTGGAGCCGCAGCCCTCGCAGAGGTAGCAGCTGCCGGCGCGGCGCATCTTGGTGCCGCAGGAGAAGCAGAGCGGCGCGTCGGCGTTCAGGCCCAGCTGGATCTCGATCAGCTCGGTCGAGTTGTGGGCCTGGGCCGGGGTGGCCTTCGCGGCCGGGGCCGGGGCGGCGGCCGGCTTGGCGGGGGCCACCGGGGCGGACTGGGCGAGCGTCTCGGTGTCCAGCTCCTCCTCGGCCTCCAGCGGCTCGTAGGACCCGGTCTCCAGGTGGCGCTGGCGCTCCTCGACGGAGTGGATGCCGAGCGCCGAGCGGGTCTCGAACGGCAGGAAGTCCAGCGCCAGGCGGCGGAAGATGTAGTCGACGATCGACTGCGCCATCCGCACGTCCGGGTCGTCGGTCAGACCGGCCGGCTCGAAGCGCATATTGGTGAACTTCGAGACGTAGGTCTCCAGCGGCACGCCGTACTGGAGGCCGACCGAGACGGCGATGGAGAAGGCGTCCATCATGCCCGCGAGGGTCGAGCCCTGCTTGGACATCTTCAGGAAGACCTCGCCGAGGCCGTCGTCCGGGTAGGAGTTGGCGGTCATGTAGCCCTCGGCGCCACCGACCGTGAAGGAGGTGGTGATGCCCGGGCGGCCCTTGGGCAGGCGCTTGCGGACCGGGCGGTACTCGACGACCTTCTCGACCGCGGCGGCCGGGGCCTCCTCGGCCTTCTCGTCCTTCTTCTTGGCCGAGAGCGGCTGGCCGACCTTCGAGTTCTCGCGGTAGATGGCGAGCGCCTTGACGCCCGTCTTCCACGCCTCGAAGTAGATCTCCTCGACGTCCTCGACGGTCGCGGAGGCCGGCATGTTCACCGTCTTGGAGATGGCGCCGGAGATCCACGGCTGGATCGCGGCCATCATCCGGACGTGGCCCATCGGGGAGATGGAGCGCTCGCCCATGGCGCAGTCGAAGACCTCGTAGTGCTCGGTCCTCAGGCCCGGCGCGTCGACCACGTTGCCGTGCTCGGCGATGTGGGCGACGACCGCCTCGATCTGCTCGTCCTGGTAGCCGAGGCGCTTCAGGGCGCGCGGGACGGTGCCGTTGACGATCTGCATCGAGCCGCCGCCGACCAGCTTCTTGAACTTGACCAGCGCGAGGTCCGGCTCGACGCCGGTGGTGTCGCAGTCCATCATCAGGCCGATGGTGCCGGTCGGGGCGAGCACCGACGCCTGGGCGTTGCGGAAACCGTTCTGCGCGCCGACCCGGAGCACGTCGTTCCAGGTCTCGGTGGCCGCGGCCCAGACCGGGGCGTCCAGCTCGTCGAAGGAGACGGCGGCCCTGGAGGCGTCCGCGTGCTGCTTCATGACCCGCTGGTGCGGGGCGGCGTTGCGGGCGTAGCCGTCGTACGGGCCGACCACGCCGGCGAGCTCGGCGCCGCGGCGGTAGGCGGTGCCGGTCATCAGCGAGGTGATGGCGCCGGCCAGGGCGCGGCCGCCCTCGCTGTCGTAGGCGTGGCCGGTGGCCATCAGCAGGGCGCCGAGGTTGGCGTAGCCGATGCCCAGCTGGCGGTAGGCGCGGGTGGTCTCGCCGATCTTCTCGGTCGGGAAGTCCGCGAAGCAGATGGAGATGTCCATCGCGGTGATGACCAGCTCGACGACCTTGGCGAAGGTCCCGGCGTCGAACGAGTCGTCGTCGCGGAGGAACTTCATGAGGTTGAGCGAGGCGAGGTTGCAGCTGGAGTTGTCCAGGTGCATGTACTCGGAGCAGGGGTTGGACGCGTTGATCCGGCCGGACTCCGGGCAGGTGTGCCAGTGGTTGATGACCGAGTCGTACTGGATGCCCGGGTCGGCGCAGGCCCAGGCGGCCTCGGCCATCTTGCGGAAGAGCTTCTTCGCGTCGACGGTCTCGATGACCTCGCCGGTCATCCGGGCGCGCAGGCCGAATTCGGTGCCGTTCTCGACGGCGGTCATGAATTCGTCGCTGACCCGGACCGAGTTGTTGGCGTTCTGGTACTGGACGGAGGTGATGTCGTCCCCGCCGAGGTCCATGTCGAAGCCCGCGTCGCGCAGCGCGCGGATCTTCTCCTCCTCCTTCACCTTGGTCTCGATGAAGGCCTCGACGTCCGGGTGGTCGACGTCGAGGACGACCATCTTGGCCGCGCGGCGGGTGGCGCCACCGGACTTGATGGTGCCGGCGGAGGCGTCGGCGCCGCGCATGAAGGAGACCGGGCCGGAGGCGTTGCCGCCGGAGGAGAGCAGCTCCTTGCTGGAGCGGATCCGGGAGAGGTTCAGGCCGGCGCCCGAGCCGCCCTTGAAGATCATGCCCTCTTCCTTGTACCAGTCGAGGATCGACTCCATGGAGTCGTCGACCGCCAGGATGAAGCAGGCGGAGACCTGCTGGGGCTGCTTGGTGCCGACGTTGAACCAGACCGGCGAGTTGAAGCTGAAGACCTGGTGGAGGAGGGCGTGGGTCAGCTCGTGCTCGAACACCTCGGCGTCGTCCGGGGTGGCGAAGTAACCGTTCTTCTCACCGGCGGCGCGGTAGGTGAGCACCACGCGGTCGATGATCTGCTTGAGGCTCCACTCGCGCTGCGGGGTGCCGACGGCGCCGCGGAAGTACTTGGACGTGACGATGTTGACGGCGTTCACCGACCAGAAGTCGGGGAACTCGACGCCGCGCTGCTCGAAGTTGATCGAGCCGTCGCGCCAGTTGGTCATGACGACGTCACGCCGCCCCCAGCTGACCTCGTCGTACGGGTGCACGCCAGGAGTGGTGTAGATGCGCCCGATCCGCAGACCGCCCTTGGGGGCCTTGCCTGCGCCGCCCTTGGCCGCCGTCTTGTCGGACTTCGACCCGCGTGCGGAACCGCTCGTGGTGTCTGTCACTTCTGTTCCTCCTCCTGGTTGGGCAAACGCCCGGAGTGCCCCGAAAAGTCCGGGCACGGCTGGTTCGCTCTTCCGGTGTGCGGGCAGGCGGGAGTCACTCGCCGGCCACGCACGGTTTTGTCATGGTCTGTGCGCCGTTTTCGGGCACACGTCGGCCCTCGGAGGGGCCGGGGGGTGCTGCCGACCCCGGAAGGGGCCGGTGAAGGGGCCGGGCCGGTTAGGGCGCGGCCGCGGCGACGGGCACGGGCGTGCCGTCCGCCTCGGGGGCGGGCCGCTCGGCGCGGAGTTCCGCGATGGCGGCCTCGAAGTCTTCCAGTCCGTCGTACGCCTGGTAGACGCTGGCGAAGCGCAGGTAGGCGACGACGTCGAGTTCCTTCAGCGGGCCGAGTATGGCCAGCCCGACGTCATGGGTGGTGAGCTCGGCGTTGCCGGTGGCCCGCACGCACTCCTCGACCCGCTGCCCGAGCTGGGCGAGGGCGTCCTCGGTGACCGGGCGGCCCTGGCAGGCCTTGCGGACGCCGGAGATGACCTTCTCCCGGGAGAACGGCTCGGTGACGCCGCTGCGCTTGATGACCATCAGGGCGGCCGTCTCCACCGTGGTGAAGCGGCGGCCGCAGTCCGGGCACTGCCGGCGACGGCGGATGCAGCTGCCGTCCTCGGTGGTCCGGCTGTCGACGACGCGGCTGTCGGAGTGCCGGCAGAAGGGGCAGTGCACCTGAGGATCCCTCCCTGGCAGGACGTGCGGACTGGTCGAGTCTATGCGATCCCGGGGCGCAGGTAGCAACCCGATCTTGAGGCCTCGACCACAAGTACTGGGCCACGGAGAGGACTGTAGCCACTACATCTAGGTCCGTGGCGGAAGTGGACCCACTGGCGTGTCGGCGCCGACTAGGATTCCGGGGAAGCCTTGGGATCGAACATTTAATCGATGTACAACAAAGCCTTGATCGAGTCAGCCAACTCCCGAATAATTCACTCGAACGTGTGTTTGGCGCAACCTTTCGATACGAGGTGCGTTGGGCTGGAAAAAGGAGAGGACAGCCGTCGAGAGGGGCCGCCGTGAACACCGTCGAAAGCAACACCATCCCGGTGCAGGAACACTCCCAGCTCAAGGTGGGGCAGCGCACCACGAATCAGCAGAGCGTGGACATCAGCATGGACCGTAGCGAAGACCACCGCCTCCCGGGCCCGGGACTCTCCGGCGTCGGCCGCGTTCCGGACCAGCCCATCGAGCACTCCCCCGCGCTGGACGACGCCCACCCCGCCCCGGCCCGCTCGGCGCCCGGGCGGCCGCCCGGCATCCGCACCGACGAGGCCGGCCTCACCGAGCGCCAGCGCCGGGTGATCGAGGTCATCCGGGACTCGGTCCAGCGGCGCGGCTACCCGCCGTCCATGCGCGAGATCGGCCAGGCCGTCGGCCTGTCCAGCACCTCCTCGGTGGCCCACCAGCTGATGGCGCTGGAGCGCAAGGGCTTCCTGCGCCGGGACCCGCACCGCCCGCGCGCCTACGAGGTCCGCGGTGTCGAGGTGGCCCGGCCGAACACCGCCGAGACCGCCGGCCGCCCCTCCACCTCCTACGTGCCGTTGGTCGGCCGGATCGCCGCCGGCGGACCGATCCTGGCCGAGCAGACGGTCGAGGACGTCTTCCCGCTGCCGCGCCAGCTGGTCGGCGAGGGCGAGCTGTTCGCGCTCACCGTGCGCGGCGACTCGATGATCGAGGCGGCCATCTGCGACGGCGACTGGGTCACCGTCCGCCGCCAGCCGGTCGCCGAGAACGGCGACATCGTGGCCGCGATGATCGACGGCGAGGCCACCGTCAAGCGCCTCAAGCGCGAGGACGGCCGGATCTGGCTGATGCCGCACAACCCGGCCTACGAGCCGATCAACGGCGACAACGCGACCATCCTGGGCAAGGTCGTGGCGGTCCTCCGCCGGCTCTGACGTCCGCCCCCGGCCCCCACACGGCGACACCCGGAAAGGGGCTCCCCGCACACCGCGCGGAGCCCCTCCGGTCCGTCTCAGCCCCGCTTCACCACCGGGCGCACCGGCGCCGCCGAGGCGTCGATCGCCGCCAGCGAGCGGCGCACCTGGTTGCGGTCCGTGGTGTACCAGAACTCGGGCATCGAGGAGCGGAAGAAGCCGCCGTACCGCTTGGTCTCCACCCGGGGGTCGAGCACCGCCACCACGCCCCGGTCGTCCGCCGCACGCACCAGCCGGCCCGCGCCCTGCGCCATCAGCAGCGCCGCGTGGGTGGCCGCGACGGCCATGAAGCCGTTCCCGCCGCGCTGTTCGACGTCCTTCTGCCGGGCGCTCATCAGCGGGTCGTCCGGCCGCGGGAACGGGATCCGGTCCATCACCACCAGCTGGCAGGCCGACCCGGGCACGTCCACGCCCTGCCAGAGCGACAGCGTGCCGAACAGGCAGGTGGTCGCGTCCGAGGCGAACTCGCGGATCAATTCGCCCAGGGTGTCCTCCCCCTGGAGCAGGATCCGGTGGTCCAGCCGCTCCCGCATCGCCTCGGCGGCCGCCTGGGCGCCGCGCATCGAGGAGAACAGGCCGAGCGTCCGCCCGCCGGCCGCGCCGATCAGCTCGGCCAACTCGTCCAGCATGTCCGGCCGTTCCGGATCCCGCCCGGGATCGGCCAGATGCCGGGCGACGTACAGGATGCCCTGCTTGGGGTACTTGAACGGCGAACCGACGTCGATCCCCCGCCAGTGCGGCACCGGCTCGTCGCCGAAGCCCGCGCCCGCCGCCTCCGGATGGTCGCCCGCGGTGCGGACGTCCGGCAGCCGGGCCTCGGAGGGCAGGCCGACCGACGCGGCCACGCCGTTGAAGTCCCCGCCGAGCTTGAGGGTGGCCGAGGTGAGCACCACCGAGCGCTCCTTGTACAGGCCCTCGCGCAGCAGCCCGGAGACGCTCAGCGGGGCGACCCGCAGCGAGGCGGTGCCCAGCCCGTAGCGGTCGCTGCGCTCGATCCAGACCACGTCGTACTCGGAGTCCTGGAGCAGCCGGTCGGCGGTCTCGTGCAGCGACTCGGCGGAGGCCATCGCCTGCTTGCGGACGGCGTCCTCGTCGCTGAGCCCCTTGTCCCTGGTCTCGCCGAGCGAGGTGATCACCTGCCGGGCGGCGTCCCGGATCGCGGTGACGGCGTACCCGAGGTACTCGGGCAGCTCCTCGACCCGGCCGGGCTGGGCGGTCTCCATCAGGCCGTGGTAGTTCTCGGCGGCGGCCTGCAGCGCGTCCACGGCCTTCTCGTTGGCGAGCCGGGCGGCCCGCTTGACCGCCCGGTTCACGGCGCCGACGGTCAGCTCCGCGGTGGCCGCGCCGGTGACCCGGTTGACCAGCTCATGGGCCTCGTCGATGATCAGCAGCCCGTGCTCGGGCAGCACCGGCGCGCCCTCGATCGCGTCGATCGCGAGCATCGCGTGGTTGGTGACCACCACGTCGGCGAGCTTGGCCCGCTCGCGCGCCTTCTCGGCGAAGCACTCCTGCCCGTACGCGCAGCGGCTGGCGCCCAGGCACTCCTTGGAGGTGACCGAGAGCTGGGCCCAGGCCCGGTCGGAGACGCCGGGGGTCATGTCGTCCCGGTCGCCGGTCTCGGTCTCGTCCGCCCAGTCGCGCAGCCGGAGCACCTCCTGGCCGAGCTTGCCGGCCGGCCCGCCCATCGCCTCGACCGGGTCGAACAGACCCTCGCCCTCGTCGCTCGGGGTGCCCTCGTTGGCCCGGTGCAGGCAGAGGTAGTTGGAGCGGCCCTTGAGCATCGCGAACAGCGGGCGGCGCCGCAGCACCGGATGGAGCGCCTCCACGGTGCGCGGCAAGTCGCGCTCGACGAGCTGGCGTTGGAGCGCGAGGGTGGCGGTGGCCACCACCACGCGGTCCCCGTGGGCGAGCGCCGGCACCAGGTAGGCGAGGGACTTGCCGGTACCCGTGCCGGCCTGCACCAGCAGGTGCTCGTCGTGGTCGACGGCGTCGGCGACGGCCTCGGCCATCCGGAGCTGGCCGGGGCGCTCGACGCCGCCGACGGCCGCGACCGCGGCGTGCAGCAGCTCGGGGACGCGGGCGCGGGGGACGGCCTCGACCGGGGCGTCCGCCGCGCTCCCGGCCGGGTCGGCGTCCTCGGCGGGGAGCTGGGATTCGGAGTCGTTCGTCATGACCCTCCCACCCTACGGCGCGGGGGCGACAATCCGGTCCCGTTGTCCCGGCAGCGGCGCCGTCCCGTCGACGGCGAGCGGGTTGGGCACGGTGCCGTACCGGGCGGCGTGCGGGCGGTGCGGGCGGTCCGCGTAGCCGTCCAGCAGCAGCCGGTTGCGGTTCAGGCAGAGCCGGTCGATCCGCGGCCGGAACAGGTCGAACAGCGCGAACCGCTCCGCGAGTTCCGGGAAACGTGCCTGGTGGCGCAGCACCTCGGCGCGCAGCAGCGCCCAGAACCGCGCCTCGGCCAGGCCGGTCCGGGCCTCCAGCAGCGGCGCCAGGAAGCGGTACACGCCGATGAAGAGCCCGGAGTGCAGGAACTGGCACAGGCCCTGCGGGTCCTCGCGCAGCAGCACCGCGTCCACCTCGGCGGGCAGTCCGCGCAGCTCGGGCAGGTCCTGGTCGCTGAGGTTGACGTCGTCGACGAAGTCCTTGACCGCCAGCCGGACCGGCACGTCCCGCTCGTCGAAGACCACGATGGCGTTCTCGCCGTGCGGGGAGAAGACCAGCCCGTACCGGTAGAGGAAGTGCAGCAGCGGCGGCAGCATCGCGCCGAACAGCCGGGCGGTCCACTCGGCGGGGGCGAGCCCGGAGCGGGCGATCAGCTCGGCGGCGAGCGGCCGCCCGTCGCCGCCGGTCTGCAGCAGCGCGGCCAGGGTGCGGGCGCGCTCGCCGGGCGCCAGCGCCGGGCCGAGCGGCTCGCGCCAGATCGCGCCCAGCAGCTCCTTGTACTGGTACGGGGCCTCGGGCAGCTCCCGGTAGAGCGGGTGGTCGACGGTGACCGAGGCGATCTCGCCGAGCAGCACCACCCGGCACTCGTCGCGCAGGAACGGGTCGGCGTCGCGCAGCCCGTGGATCCAGGCGGTGACGGCGGGCGCGGCCAGCGTGCGCTCGGTGGGCAGGCCGCGCCAGACCAGGGTGTTGAGGACGGCCAGCGGCAGCTTGACGGTGCAGCGCTCCGGGCGGCTCTCGTTGAAGAACGAGCGGATCGACTGCTGGGGCAGCCGCAGGTCGCCGTCGGTGCCGAGCGGGACGATCTCGCCGGAGGCGATCCACGGGGCGAACAGCGGCAGCACCGTCTCGTCCCACTGCCAGGGGTGCACCGGCAGCAGCAGGTAGTCGTCGGCGGCGGCGCCGAGCGGGGCGCGCAGCGCGTCGGGGTCGTCCAGCTCCCGGCGGTAGAGCGACGCGGGGTCGGCGAGGCCGGCCACGCCCCGGTACTCGGCGAGCCGGCGGTGGACGGCGATCCAGGGCAGCCGGCGCGGGGTGCGGGCCTCCGGGGCCCAGCGGGCGGCGTCGGCGGCGGAGAAGCCGATCCGGCCCTTGTTGGGGACGATCCACGGGTGGCCGCCCTGCCGGCCCTCCAGCTCGGTGTGGCCGAGGTCGGCGAGCTCGGCGGCGGTCAGCGCGGTGGCGAGCAGGTGGGCGTCGGCGGTCAGCGTGGCGGTGAGCTCGCGCAGCAGGTGGCCGGTGGTCTCGCCGCGCAGGCCGAGGGCGCGCCGGGCGTGGACGAGGAAGCGCAGCGGGTCGGGGCCCCCGGGCGCGTCGCAGGTCACCGAGCCGGGGTCGACGAGCCAGCCGTCGTAGGCACCGCGCCGGGCGGTGAAGCGGTACTCGGCCCCGGGCAGCTTGAGGGTGTGGCCGCCGGGGGCGCCGGTCTCGACGGGGGTGACGAGCTCCTCGTAGGCGAACTCGCCGAGCATCTTGGCCAGCAGCGCGCGGCCGGCCCGCTGCCAGTGCCCGGCGGTGAGCTGCGGCGGCAGGTACAGCGGCGGTTCAGCGGCCGGCGGTTGCGGCACGGGTCGGCTCCTGGGGTCGGGGACGAGCGGGTACGGGAACGGGTGCGGCCGGCGGCGCGAAGCCGGTCCAGGCGGTGCGCTGCGGCAGCCGGTGGACGGTCCGCCCGGTGACGGCGTTGAGGATCACCGCGGCGCGGTGGGCGCCGAGGCCGAGGTCGGGAGCGCCCACCCCGTGGGTGTGCAGCTCGCCGTTCTGCACGTACAGCCCGCCGGTGACCTCCGGCCGGGTGGCCACCCGGTGGTCGAGGTCGACCCGGTAGCGGCCGGCGGCGTCCCAGTCGACGAGGTGGGCGAGCGGCTCCAGGGCGGCCGGGCGGGCGGCCCGGTAGCCGGTGGCGAGCACCACGGCGTCGGTGCGCAGCAGGTGTCCGGTGCCGGAGTCGGTGTGCCGGCAGTCGAGTTCGAGCCCGCCGCAGGGGCCGGGGCGGGTGTCGGTGACGGCGGTGCCGGGGGTGATCTCGACCGGCGCGTCACCGACCGGCCGGCCGACGGTGCGGGCGTAGAGGTGGTCGTGGATCTCGGCGAGGGTCTCGGCGGAGGCGGCCTTGTGCAGCTGCCACTGGGCCTCGACCAGGGTGTCGCGCACGGCCCCGGGCAGGCCGTGGAAGTACCGGGTGTAGTCGGGGGTGAAGTGCTCCAGGCCGAGCTTGGAGTACTCCATCGGCGCCAGTGCCCGGGTGCGGGTGAGCCAGCGCAGCCGCACGCCGTCGCCGTCGTGGCGGCGCAGCAGGTCGAGGAAGACCTCGGCGCCGGACTGCCCGCTGCCGACGACGGTGATGTCCCGGGCGCCGGCCAGGGACTCGCGCCGGTCGAGGTAGTCGGCGGAGTGGAAGACCCGGGGATGGCCGTCCAGGGCGGCGAAGGCGGCGGGCCGCACGGGCAGGGTGCCGACGCCGAGCACGACGTTGCGCGCCTCGACGGTCCGCTCCCGCCCGGTGGCGCTCTCGCGCAGCTCGGCGCGGAACCGGTCGCCGGTCCAGCGCAGGGCGGTGACCTCGGTGCCGAAGCGGCAGTTGGCGAGCCGCTCGGCGGCCCAGCGGCAGTAGTGGTCGTACTCGCGGCGGGTGAGCTGGAAGCGCTCGGTGAAGTAGAACGGGAACAGCCGGTCCTGCTCGCGCAGGTGGTTGAGGAAGGACCACGGGTTGGTCGGGTCGACCAGGGAGACCAGGTCGGCGAGGAACGGCACCTGCATCCGTGCGCCGTCGACGAGCATCCCGGGGTGCCAGCGGAACTCCGGGCGCCGGTCGCAGAAGAGGGTGCGCAGGCCGGGGACGGGCTCGGCGAGCGCGGCGAGCGAGAGGTTGAACGGGCCGATGCCGACGCCGAGCAGGTCGTACGGCCCGGGCGGGGGTGCGAGGGTGTCCATGAGCGGTGCAGTCCTAGGCGGGGTGCGGGGTGCGGTCGCGGACCATCAGGGCGGCCCGTTTTCCGGGCAGGTCGAGTTCGGCGGCGAGCCGGAAGCCGGCCCGCCGGAAGGCGCCGACGGAGCGCCGGTTGCGGACGTCGGGCTCGGCGAGCACCCGTGCGCAGCGCGGCCGTTCCCGCAGGACGCGGTCGGCCAGGGCGGCGAGCAGGGTGGCGCCGAGGCCCCGGCCGCGGCTGCCGGCGGGGCCGAGCAGCAGGTGCAGGCCGGTGTCGTGGGGCCGGGCCGGGTAGTGCGCGGCGAGCGGGTCGAGGTCGGCCCGGTAGACCTCCCAGTAGCTCATCGGGGTGCCGTCCAGCAGGCCCAGGCAGGGCAGGCTGCGCCCGTCGCCGTCGAGCTGTCCGCGCAGGTGCCGCTCGGTGACGGCGGACGGGCCGGCGAGCTCCCAGAAGGCGGCGACCTCGGGGTCGTTCATCCAGCCGGTGAGCAGTCCGAGGTCGGCGGGGAGCCGGACCGGGCGCAGCCGGAACTCCCCGGCGGCGGTGGGCATGGCGCCCCACCCGGCCGGGTCGTCGCCGGGCCCGGCCGTCCCGCCGGGGCCGCTCACGCGCCGGCCACCGGGTTGGGGATGTCGACGTACACGGACTGGGTGGCGACCGGGCCGACCAGTTCGTCCAGGCCCTGGATCCGGGTGAGCAGGTTGGCCTTGCAGGGCAGGGTCGGCGCGTCCAGCAGCAGGCCGGGCAGTGCCGAGCCGGTGGCGGTGACGGCGGGACCGGTCAGGAAGCGCCGGAGCGCGGCCAGCAGCAGGGCCTCGTCGGCGAGTTGCTGGGAGCCGAGCGCGCCGACCAGCCCGAGCACGTGGTTGATGCCCAGGTAGTAGGCGAAGTGGTGGTCGATCACCGGGTCGTCGAGGAAGGTGTCGCTGTGCGCGCCGAGGCCGGGCAGCCGGGCAGTGAGCCGGTCGGCGGCGCTCCGCCGGTAGTAGTAGCCCTGGTTGTCGCGGTAGCGGCCGCCGGTCGGCCAGCCCGCGGCGTCCAGCAGCACCAGGCTGTTCTGCTGGTGGGCCTCCAGGGCGATGCCGGCCACGCCGTCCAGCCACAGGACGGGCAGCACGACGGCGTCCAGGTAGCGAAGGAACCATTCGGCGGTCACCGTGGGCAGCGGACGGCCGGTGCGGGCGGCGAGCGCGCGCAGCAGGTCGCCGATCCGGGACGGGACGGTGTCGCCGCCGCGGGCGCCGTGCGGGCGTTCGGCGACCAGCCCGGCCACGCAGTAGGCGCGGTCCCCGGGGGCGAAGGGCTGGGCGCGCAGTACGGTGTCCAGGCCGCCCGGGTCGCCGAGGCCAGGGTGGTCGACGCCGATCCAGGCGGGGTCGCGGACGACGTCGAAGCCGGGGTGGGCGGCCCGCCACTCGGCGCCGAGGCCGCTCTCCAGCAGCCGGTGCATCTCCAGGCCGCGGTGGAGTTCCTTGCGGAGGTTCTCCCGGCGGGAGTTGGTGATCCGCAGGCCCAGCGAGAGCTTGAGCATCCAGGGGGTGCCCGGCCGGTAGACGGTGCGCACCGAGGAGGTGGGGTACCAGGGGTCGCCGGCCGGGCCGAGGTCGTGCAGCCGGCCCTCGGCGAACAGGTCGGCGACGGCGGGGCGGTGGGCGAGTTCACGGGCCTGCCAGGGGTGCAGCGGCAGGGCGGCGGTGCCGGGCGGCAGCAGGGCGGGGTCGTCGAGCAGCCGGGCGGTGATCCGCTCCGCGCTGTCGGCGACGGCGGATCCGGCGGCGAGCAGGTCGCGGTCGACGGCCCACCAGTGCAGTTGGAAGGAGCCGTGCAGTTCGGGCGAGTAGGCGGCGCTCTGGGCGGGGCCGAGGCCGTCGCGGCTCTTCGGGGTGGGGTGCATCGGGTGGCCGAGCAGCAGGGACTGCTCGGCGGCGAGGAACTCCGAGCGCTCGGGCCCGCCGGGCACCGGGGCGGTGGCGGCGCGGTGGTGGGCGAGGATGTCGGCGGTGCGCACCACCGAGTCGGCGACCCGGGCGGCGAGGTCGGCGACCTGGCCGGGGTCGGGCCGGTCGGCGGCCGCGGCGGCGAGCAGGGCGGCGGCGGTGACGGCGTCCACCGGGGCGTCGGCGAAGTCCCCCGCCGCGGCGGCCTCGCCGGCCGCGAGGGTGGCCGGGCCGAACCGGTGCCAGCCGGCCGGCGACCAGTGCCGGACCGGGGCGGAGAGCCGGGCGGCGCCGCCGAGGACGGCGATCCTCAGGTACCCGTCGGGGCCGGGGGTGGCGCCGGTCTCACGGGCCCAGCAGCGCAGCAGGGCCTCCAGGGCGGCCTGTTCGGCGGCGACGACCGGGTCCGGGTGGAGCAGCCGGTCGGACGGGGCCGGGGCCGCGGTGGTGGCGGGGCGGCGGGCCGGGAGTCGGGGCGGGGCCCCGGTCAGGGCGGTGCTCAATGCTGCTCCTTGATGCGCGTGGAGTGCCGACGCACAGGGGGTGGGGAGAACCGGCGGGCGCTCGCACCGTCGCGTCAGGTAAGGGTTACCTATCCCTGAGGGGTGATCACAAGGACGGCTCACTCGTCCGGGTGAAGATCGGTGATTGTCCGCCCGGGAGGGGCCGCCGGACCGTCGTAGGGGTGTAGCGGCCCTCCCCGCATCACAGATCGGTGACCCTCGCCCGGGGCCGGAACCCGGGGGCCGCCCGGGGCCGTCCTGGTGGCCAGTGGCAGACTCCAGGACGGCGGTCCGCCGCCCACACCGAACCACCAGGGGGACAGCACCATGCCAGCGATCCACCGGTCAGCCGCGGCCGCGGTCCTCGCCGCGGGGACCCTCTTCGCCGTCACCGCCTGCGGCCCGGACGGGCCCTCGGGCGAGGGCACCGCCGCACCGCCGCCCTCCGGCGGCGCCACCGCGTCCGCCTCCGCCGCGGGGGGCGGCAGTGGCGTGATCGGCGGCATCACCCTGCCCTCGGGCCTGCCGACCGGTCTGCTGGACGGCCTGCCGAAGAGCTGGGACGACCTGACGAAGTGGAAGTTCGAGGACTGGGACAACTGGGCGTCCAAGCACGTCTTCAACAACCCGATCGTCAAGGACTTCTGGAACCCGGACAAGATGGGCGACTCCAAGCCGGCCGACCCGGCGCCGCCCACCGCCAAGCCCGCCGACGACGCCGGCGTCACCGATCCCGAGCCGCCGGTGGTCAAGGCCGTGACGGTGCCGCGCCCGTACACCAAGCAGCCCTCCGGGAAGGTCTTCTTCTCGGCCGAGGGCGGCCGCGGCAACTGCTCGGCGACCGTGATCCAGGACCCGGCGCACCCGGGGAAGAGCAACCTGGTCTGGACGGCCGGCCACTGCGTCCACCCGGGCAAGGGCGGCAGCTACTTCAAGGACCTGGTCTTCGTCCCGGCCTACAACAACTCGGGCGCCTCCAGCGGCGGCAAGAAGGCCCCGCTCGCCGAGCTGGCGCCGCTCGGCACCTGGTGGGCCAAGGACGTGGTGACCTCGCCGCAGTGGCTGGTCGAGGGCGGCGGCACCGGTGACGCGGCGAACCAGTACGACTTCGCGATCATGCGGGTGAGCAACCAGACCGACAGCGGCAAGTCGCTGGAGGAGACGGTCGGCGGGGCCGTCCCGGTCTGGTTCGACGCTCCGCGCGACAAGATCGCGGTCACGGCGGTCGGCTACCCGCTGTACAAGCCGTTCGACGGCCAGGAGCTCTACAAGTGCGAGGGCGGGAAGCCGACCCGGCTCTCCTTCGACCCCAAGCGCCCCTCGATGCTCACCATCGGCTGCAACATGACCCAGGGCTCCAGCGGAGGCGGCTGGTTCGCGCCGATGCCGGACGGCAAGCTCGCGCTGGTCTCCAACACCTCGATCGGCACCCAGGAGCACACCTCGCTGAGCGGGCCGTACCTGGAGACGGTCGCCAAGCAGGCGCTGGACTGGATCTCGAAGAAGAAGTAGCCGCCGCCGGACGACGCGAACGGGCCCCGGTCCCCCCTCACGGGAGGGGCCGGGGCCCGTTCGCGCGGTGCGGCTCAGCCCTGCGGCGTCAGCGCCACCGCGAAGTGCTCCAGCTCGGCGGCCAGCTCGGCCGGCACCTTGGCGTGCAGCAGGGTGCCGTCGGCGGTGTGCTCGGTGGCGAGCAGCTCGCCCTCGGCGTGCACCCGGGACACCAGCGCGCCCTGGGTGTACGGCACGAGCGCGTGCACCTCGACGGCCGGGCGCGGCAGCTCCTCGTCGATGAGCTTGAGCAGCTCGTCGATGCCCTCGCCGGTGCGGGCCGACACCACGATGGCGTGCGGCTCGCGGCGCAGCAGGCGCTGCAGCACGTGCGGGTCGGCCGCGTCGGCCTTGTTGATCACCACGATCTCCGGCACGTTCTGCGCGTCGACCGAGACCACGACCTCGCGGACGGCGGCCAGCTGCGTCTCCGGCTCGGGGTGCGAGCCGTCGACCACGTGCAGGATCAGGTCCGCGTCGGCGACCTCCTCCATGGTGGAGCGGAACGCCTCGACCAGGTGGTGCGGCAGGTGCCGGACGAAGCCGACGGTGTCGGCCAGGGTGTAGACCCGGCCGCTCGGGGTCTGCGCCCGGCGCACGGTCGGGTCGAGGGTGGCGAACAGCGCGTTCTCCACCAGCACGCCCGCGCCGGTGAGCCGGTTGAGCAGGGAGGACTTGCCGGCGTTGGTGTAGCCGGCGATGGCGACCGACGGCACCTGGTGGCGCCGGCGCTCCTGGCGCTTGGTGTCGCGCCCCTTCTTCATGTCGGCGATCTCCTTGCGGAGCTTCGCCATCTTCTCGCGGATCCGGCGCCGGTCGGTCTCGATCTTCGTCTCACCGGGACCGCGGGTGGCCATGCCGCCGCCGGACGAGCCGGAGCCGCCACCACCCATCTGCCGGGAGAGCGACTGGCCCCAGCCGCGCAGGCGCGGCAGCATGTACTGCATCTGCGCGAGCGAGACCTGGGCCTTGCCCTCGCGGGACTTGGCGTGCTGGGCGAAGATGTCCAGGATCAGGGCCGTCCGGTCGACGACCTTGACCTTGACCACGTCCTCCAGGTGGATCAGCTGGCCCGGGGTGAGCTCACCGTCGCAGACCACGGTGTCCGCCCCGGTGGAGGCGACGATGTCACGCAGCTCCTGGGCCTTGCCGGAGCCGATGTAGGTGGCCGCGTCGGGCTTGTCGCGGCGCTGGATGACACCGTCCAGCACCTCGGAGCCGGCCGTCTCGGCCAGTGCGGCGAGCTCGGCCATCGAGTTCTCCGCCTCCTCCAGCGTGCCGTCGGTCCAGACGCCGACGAGCACCACGCGCTCCAGGCGGAGCTGGCGGTACTCGACCTCGGTGACGTCCTGGAGTTCGGTGGAGAGGCCGGCGACGCGACGGAGCGCGGCGCGCTCGCTGCGGTCGTACTGGTCGCCGTCGAAGTGGTGGCCGAGGTCCTCGTCGATGGCCGCGAGGTCCTCGTCCATGAGGGCTTCCGCCCGCAGACCGTCGAGGCGGCGCGGGGCGTCGGCGTGGTCGCGGGTGTCGAACGTGGAGGTCATTCTGTCCTTAGGCTGCTGGAACGGGTGGCCTGTGCGCGACCGTACGGACGGTCGTGCCCGGAGTCTGCCCAGCTGCCGCCCCGTCTAGCACTCGGGCGAGGTGTGAGCTACCCCTCGGGGCCGCGGGACGGGCTGAGACTCCTCCGCCCGGTCAACGCCGCGGTCCGGCCGTGAATTCCCCATGATGGTCGCACGCCGGACGCGCGCCGGTCATCCCCATTTCCTCCGGCGCCGCCGCGCCGGCCGGCGGACGCCCCGGGCCGCCCCCGGCGGGGGCGTGCGGGCGCTCCACGTCGTACACCCCGGAGACCCGCAGCATGGCCCGCAGCACGGCGGCCAGCGCGGCCGGGTCGGGCAGCTCGACGGTGTAGGTGTGCCGCACCCGCAGCTCCTGCGGCGGCTCCACCTCGGCCGAGACGATCCCGACCCCCTCCGCCGAGATCGCGGCCGTGAGGTCGGCCAGCAGCCGGGGCCGGTTCAGCGCCTCCGCCCGCAGGGTGGCCCGGTAGCCCCCCGCCGGGGCGCCGCCGGGGCGCCAGCCGACCTCCAGGGCGCCGCGCCCGTCGGCCCGCATCCGCTCCCCCGCCGGACAGCCGGCCCGGTGCACGGCGACCGCGCCGCCGCGGATGGGATAGCCGGCGATCTCGTCCGGCGGCACCGGGGTGCAGCAGCGGGCCAGCCGGACGGGCACCCCGGGGCGGTCCGCCACGACGACCGGGGCGGCGGGCCGGCCGGCGGCGGCCGGGCGGTCGGGCGGCGCGGGCTGCCCGGCGGACGGGCCGGTGCGGACCACCGGGCGGCGCGGCGGCTGGTCGGCCGGGTGGTCGGCCAGCCAGCGCTCGATGGCGAGCCGGGCGGCCGGGGTGCGGGCGTGCGCGAGCCACTCGGGCGCCGGTCCCGCGGCCTCCTCGGTGAGGATGGCCACCCGGTCGCCGTCGTGCAGCACGGTGGAGAGCGCGGCGAGCCGGCCGTTCACCCGGGCCCCGATGCAGCGGTGGCCGGTCTCCTCGCCCAGCAGGTAGGCGGCGTCCACACAGGTGGCGCCGGCTCGGAGCTGAAGCGTTTCACCACGCTCGGTGACCACGGTGATCTCACGGTCCCCGGCCAGGTCGGCGGTGAGCGCGGACCAGAAGGCGTCCGGGTCCGGGGTCTCCTGCTGCCACTCCAGCAACCGGGAGAGCCAGCCGGGCCGGGCCGGGTCGGTGCGGTCCAGCTCGTCCCGGCCCTGGTCGCCGCCGGTCCCCGGCTGCCGGGGGTCGCCGAGCGCGACCACCCCGGTCTCGGCGACCTCGTGCATCCGCCGGGTGCGCACCAGCACCTCGACCACCTCGCCGCCGGCCAGCGCCACCGCGGTGTGCAGCGACTGGTAGAGGTTGAACTTCGGCGCGGCCACGAAGTCCTTGAACTCCCCCGGCAGCGGCGTCCAGCAGGTGTGCAGCTCGCCGAGCACCGCGTAGCAGTCGGCGTTCTCCTCCACCACCACCAGCAGCCGCCCGAAGTCGGCCGGCTGCGGCCCCTGCGGCTTGCCGTCCGGCCCGGGAGCAGCGGCCCGCTTGAGCAGCACCCGGTGCAGCGAGACGCAGTGCCGGGGGCGCACGGTGACCTCGGCGGCGATCCCGGCCTCGCCGAGCTGGCGGGCCAGGCTGTGGGCGAACGGCGCCAGCAGGGTGTCCGGCCCGGCCTCGTGCCGCCCGAGCAGGGCGCGGGTGCGGGTGTGCTCCTCGGGGTGCAGGGTGGCGAAGACGATGTCCTCCAGCTCCGCCTTCAGCACCTGGATGCCGAGCCGCTCGGCCAGCGGGATCAGCACGTCCCGGGTGACCTTGGCGATCCGCGCCTGGCTGGCCGGCTTCATGTGCCGGATGGTGCGCATGTTGTGCAGCCGGTCGGCCAGCTTGATGACCATCACCCGGACGTCGTCCCCGGTGGCGACCAGCATCTTGCGGAAGGTCTCCGCCTCGGCCGCCGCGCCGAAGTCGACCTTCTCCAGCTTCGTCACCCCGTCGACCAGGTAGGCGACTTCGGGGCCGAACCCCTCGGCCACCTGCTCCAGCGTCAACTCGGTGTCCTCGACCGTGTCGTGGAGCAGCGAGGCGACCAAGGTGGTCGTCCCGGCGCCGAGTTGGGCCAGGATCATGGTGACGGCCAGCGGGTGGGTGATGTACGGCTCGCCGCTCTTGCGCTTCTGGCCGCGGTGGCTCGCCTCGGCCAGCCGGTAGGCGCGGCCGAGCAGGCCGAGGTCGGCCTGCGGATGGTGCCGGCGGTGGGCCTGGACCAGCGGTTCGAGGGCGTCCGGCACCGGCGGACGGCCGGTGGCCAGCAGCGCGGCGCGCCCGGCGCGGCCGAGCGCGGCCCGGCCCAACCCGCCGAGCGGGCGCCTGGGCCCGGCTTGCCGTGCGGACGTCGGCTGCCCCGCCAGGGGCTGCCCGGCTTCGATGGTCATCGGCACCTCCGGCAGCAGTACCGGGGGCGTGGGCCGACCCGGTGGTCCATGCTACCGAGCAGAGCACGTTCCGCGAGGCCCCGCTTCCCGTCCGTCAGGCGTATCACCCGAACGGGGGGATTCGATCCCGGACGAAATGGGCAAACGCGGACCGGCCGTTGACCGGTCCGCGCGGCCGGACGAGCTCCGGGACGATCTCCGGGGCGGGCTCCGGCCGGTGACGGCCGGTCAGACTCCCCGCACCAGCGCCGACCAGGCCGGGTCCAGTTCGCCGCGGGCGACGATGACCGCCGGACCGGTCTTCTCCACCCGGCCGTCCGGGTGCTCGGTGATCGTCAACCGGCCGCCCAGCACGTCCACCGTGTAGGTCACGGCTTCGCCGGTGACCGCCGGGTCCACACCGTCCCGGCGGGCGGCGGCCACCGCGACGGCGCACGCGCCGGTGCCGCAGGAGCGGGTCTCGCCGGAACCGCGCTCGTGCACCCGCATCGCGACGTGCCGCGGCCCCCGGTCCACCACGAACTCGACGTTGACACCCTCCGGGTAGACGCCCCCGGGGCTCACCGGCGGCGCGGTGAGCAGCTCGCCGGCGTGGTCCAGGCTCTCGACGAAGGCGACCGCGTGCGGGTTGCCCATGTTGACGTTCAGGGCCGGCCAGCTGCGCCCGCCGACCGTCACCTCGATCCCGTCCGGACCGGGCAGCAGCGCGTGTCCCATGTCGACGGTGATCTCGCCGGACGTGCCGTCCTCGGCGTTCTCGGCGACCCGCACGGTCCGCAGGCCGGCCCGGGTGGCCACCGGCAGCTCTCCCGGCTTCGCCAGCCCGGCCTCGACCAGGTAGCGGGCGAAGACGCGGATGCCGTTGCCGCACATCTCGCCGATCGAGCCGTCGGAGTTGCGGTAGTCCATGAACCACTCGGCGCGGTCGGCCTGGCCGGCCGCCACCGGGTCGGCGGCGGAGCGCACCACGCGCAGCAGCCCGTCGCCGCCGATGCCCGACCGGCGGTCGCACAGCGCGGCCACGGCCTCGGGGCCGATGGCCAGCCGGCCCTCCGGGTCGGGGACGATCACGAAGTCGTTCTGGGTGCCGTGCCCCTTGAGGAAGGGGAGGCCGACGGGCTGCGCGGAGGATGCGGTCACCCTCCCGATGGTACCGAGGAGCACCGGAGCACCGGAGCACCGCTCTCCGGTTCCGGAGCCCGGACGGGGCGGTCCGGCTACCGTCCGGAGAGCCGGACGACCCGGTACAGGGCCAGCGCGCAGGCGGCCAGCACGATCAGCGTGTAGATCACGATCGCCTTCCAGCCGGCCCGCTCGCCGGTGCCGCGGCGCGGCAGGCCGGGCCACTTGTAGCCCGCGTGCCGGGCCGCCATCGCGCCCCAGCCGAGCGAGGCGGCGGTGAGCAGCAGGCCGAGCATCCCGATCATCGCCGAGCCGGCCCCGGCCGAGCCGAAGGCCAGCGGGAAGGCGAACATCAGCGAGCCGGCGGTGGCCAGCAGGGCGATCGGCAGGGTCTGCCACCAGCGGAGCCGGCGGCGCGGCCGGATCTCCCGCTCGTGCACCGCGCCGGAGGGGGCGCGGGTGTCCAGGGCCGGCAGCCCGACCGCGTAGGAGGTGGGCGCGTCGAGGCCGGGCAGCACCGGCAGGTCGGGCAGCGTCGAGGCGTCCAGACCGTCGGCCTGCGCGGTGGCACGGCCGCCGCCGTTGCCGGACGCGCCGTTCACCGACCCGGCGCTCCGGCCGGTCTCGGGGCCGGTACCCGTGGACACGCGGCCTCCCCTGACAGTTCGACACGAGTGCGGACTCGCGGCCGGGCACGGTCGACCCGCCCGGGCAGACCCTTATGACATCGATGATGGCATGTCCAGAGGGGCGTTCCGGGCCTGACCGGGGCCGACGGGTGATCCGTGGCCATCACGTGATCCGGTCGTGACCGCCATGCCGTCCTGCACGCCCGTCTGCGCGCGCAACTGCACCGCCGGATGGCCGGAAAGCGCCTATCGGGCGACGGATTCCTGACGGTCGATCAGCTCCAGCGAGCGGTCCAGCAGCGCGACCGGGTCGGTGCCGGCCGGCCGCGCGAGCCAGTGGATCCGGTCGTCGCGGCGGAACCAGGACTCCTGCCGGCGGGCGAACCGCTTGGTGGCCCGGACCGTCTCGGCGCGCGCCTCGTCCTCCGTGCACCGACCGGCGAAGTGGTCGAGCACCTGCTGGTATCCGAGCGCCCGGGAGGCCGTCCGGCCGTCGCGCAGCCCGGCCCCCTCCAGCTCCCGCACCTCGTCCAGCAGCCCGTCCCGCCACATCCGGTCCACCCGCAGGGTGATCCGCTCGTCCAGCTCGGGGCGCGGCACCGCGACGCCGATCTGCACCGCGTCGTACACGGCGGTGTTGCTCGGCAGATTGGCGGTGAACGGCTGCCCGGTGATCTCGATGACCTCCAGCGCCCGGACGATCCGCCGCCCGTTGCTCGTCAGGATCGCCTCGGCCGCGGCCGGGTCCAGCTCCGCCAGCCGCCCGTGCAGCGCGTACGGGCCGACCCGCTCCAGCTCCTCCTCCAGCCGGGCGCGGACCTCCGGGTCGGTACCCGGGAACTCCATCTCGTCGATCGCCGCCCGGACGTACAGGCCGGAGCCGCCGACCAGGACGGGGGTGCGGCCGGCCGCGAGCAGCCGGTCGATCTCGGCCCGGGCCAGCCGCTGGTACTCGGCCACGCTGGCGGCCTCGGTGACGTCCCAGATGTCCAGCAGGTGGTGCGGGACGCCGCCGCGCTCCTCCTCGGTGAGCTTGGCCGTGCCGATGTCCATGCCGCGGTAGAGCTGCATCGAGTCGGTGTTGATCACCTCGCCGTCGAGGGCGCGGGCCAGGGCGACGGCCAGGTCGGACTTGCCGGCGGCGGTCGCGCCGACGACCGAGACGACGCGGGGGCGGGCGGACTGGGCGGTGGTGGGGCTGCTCACCGGTCAAGTCTGCCAGGGAACGCCGGCCCGCCGACGGGCCGGCCGGTTGGACCCCTTTTCAACCGACCCGTCCCGTTGCGAACGGTTCCGTCCTGGCGGACGTTGTGAGAGAGACATTGAGGAAGGGTGAGGCGTCATGGGTCTGATGGACAACCTCAAGGGCAAGGCCGGAGAGCTCAAGGACAAGGCCAGCGAGTTCGCCGGCAAGCACAGTGACCAGATCGGGAGCGCGGTGGAGAAGGCCGGCGGCGCGATCGACAAGGCCACCAAGGGCAAGTACACCGAGAAGATCGAGCACGGCACCAGCAAGGCCAAGGGCGCCGTGGACGACTTCGCCCACAAGCCCGAGGCCCCCGGCACCCCGGCGGACGGCGGACCGGGCCCGACCGCCTGACCGCCCGACCGGCTGGCCGGGGCCGTCGGCGGGACGGTCCGACGGCCCGACGGCCCCGCTACGGCAGGCTCAGCTCCAGGAGGCGACCAGGTAGCCCACGCCGTACGGCGCGTCCTGGTAGCCCAGCCGCGCGGTGAGGCCGGCGCCCTCGGCGGCGCCGGCCAGCACCTGCCAGGGCGCCCGCCCCTCGGCCTTCAGCTCGGCGGCCAGTCCCGCGTCCAGGGCGGCCAGCGCCGCGGTGTCCGCCGAGCCCAGCGCCCGCGCCAGCCCGGCGTCGAAGCCCTCGGCGCGCTCGTCCAGGTAGCCGGGCGCCTTCAGCGAGCGGCAGGCGCTGCCGTCCCCCATCACCAGCAGCCCGACCCGGTCGGCGAGCCCGGCCAGGCCCTGGCCGAGCCCGAGCATCCGGTCGGCGGGCGCGTCGGCGGGCACCGCGCAGGCGTGCGTCGGCACCGTCACCCCGGCCCGCCCGAGCAGCCAGGCGCCGACGGTCAGCGAGGGCGCCAGCTCCGGCCCCTCGGCCCGGCCGCCCGGCAGCGCGGCCACCAGCGGCACGCCGTACCGGTGGAACGACCCGGCCCCGCCCTCGGTCCACACCTCGGCCTCCGGCCCGGTGCCGACCACCACGAGCAGGTCCGGCGCGGCCGCGAGCACCACCCCGAGCGCCTCGTCGCAGGCCGCGCGCAGCGGCTCCAGCTCGGCCGCCGCCCCGGCGGCGACCTCCGGGACGAGCAGTGGCGGACAGGGGCAGACGGCGGCGGCAACCAGCATGTGGATCACTCTAACGAAGACGGCCCGGCGGACCAGGAGGTCCCACCGGGCCGTGCGCGCTTCGACGCGGTCAGTCCCCGCAGCAGGCGCCGCCGGCCGGGGCGGCCGGCAGCAGCGCCGCCGGGGCGCCGATCGACGGCAGGCCCAGCATCACGCCGGCCGGCTTGGCGGCGGGCTTGGCCTGGCGCTTCTCCCAGGCGTCGCCCGCCCGGGTGCGGCGCACCGCGAGCGTCGGGCCCTCGGCCAGCAGGTGGTGCGGGGCGGCGTAGGTGATCTCCACCGTGACCATGTCACCCGGGCGGACCGGCTCGGCGGGCCGGGTGAAGTGGACCAGCCGGTTGTCCGGCGCCCGGCCGGAGAGCCGGTCGGTCCGGTCGTCCTTCTTGCCCTCGCCCTCGGCGACCAGGATCTCCAGGGTGCGGCCGACCTGCTTCTTGTTCTCCTCCCAGGAGATCTCCTCCTGGAGGGCGATCAGCCGGTCGTAGCGGGCCTGGACGACCGCCTTCGGGATCTGGTCCTCCATCTCGGCGGCCGGGGTGCCCGGGCGCTTGGAGTACTGGAAGGTGAAGGCATTGGTGAAGCGGGCCTCGCGGACGACCTTCATGGTCTCCTCGAAGTCCTCCTCGGTCTCGCCGGGGAAGCCCACGATGATGTCGGTGGAGATGGCGGCGTCCGGCATCGCCTCCCGCACCTTGCGGATGATGTTCAGGAAGCGCTCCTGCCGGTAGGAGCGGCGCATCGCCTTGAGGACGGGGTCGGAGCCGGACTGCAGCGGCATGTGCAGCTGGTGCATCACGTTCGGGGTCTCGGCCATCGCGGCGATCACGTCGTCGGTGAAGTCGCGCGGGTGCGGCGAGGTGAAGCGGATCCGCTCCAGGCCCTCGATCTGCCCGGCGGCGCGCAGCAGCTTGGAGAAGGCCTCGCGGTCGCCCAGGTCGGAGCCGTAGGCGTTGACGTTCTGGCCGAGCAGGGTGACCTCGATGACGCCCTCGTCGACCAGCGCCTCGATCTCGGCGAGGACGTCGCCGGGACGGCGGTCCTCCTCCTTGCCGCGCAGCGCGGGGACGATGCAGAAGGTGCAGGTGTTGTTGCAGCCGACCGAGATCGCGACCCACGCGGCGTAGGCGGACTCCCGGCGGGTGGGCAGCGTGGACGGGAAGGTCTCCAGCGACTCCAGGATCTCGACCTGGGCCTTCCGCTCGACCGCGGCCCGCTCCAGCAGGGCCGGCAGGTGGCCGATGTTGTGGGTGCCGAAGACCACGTCGACCCAGGGGGCCTTGCGGACGATGGTGTCGCGGTCCTTCTGCGCCAGGCAGCCGCCGACGGCGATCTGCATGCCCTGGTGGCGGCTCTTGACCGGAGCCAGCTGCCCGAGGTTGCCGTACAGCTTGTTGTCGGCGTTCTCCCGCACCGCGCAGGTGTTGAACACCACCAGGTCGGGGTCGCCGTCCTGCCCCGCCTTCACGTACCCCGCGTCCTCCAGCAGCCCGGAGAGCCGCTCGGAGTCGTGGACGTTCATCTGGCAGCCGTACGTGACGACCTTGTAGCTCTTCGATCCGCTGTCACCGCTCACCCGACCAGGGTACGGGCAGCCGCGAACGACTTTTCCCTCCCGTTCGCACTCCGCGCCTGGCACTATCCCTTGCATGGCCCCCCGTACTCCCTCCCGCCTCCGCGCCGCGGCCCGCCGTCCGCTGTGGCGGGCCGTGCTGGCCCTGGCGCTGGTGCTCGCGGCGCTGGGCGGCTGGTGGCTGTCGGCGGGCGGCTCGACCGGCCACCCGCGCGGCGAGACCAGGCTGGCCACCGGCGTCGAGCAGGGGGTGTACGACCGGTACGGGAAACTGCTGGACGCCCACCTCGCCAAGGCGATGCCGGGGGTGCGGCTGGAGCTGGACAACTCCGAGGGCTCGATCGACAACCTGGACCGGGTCACCTCGGGCCGGGACGACTTCGCGATCGCCACCGCCGACTCGGTGGCCCAGTACACCGGCCCCGGCCGGGAGAAGCTGCGGGCCATCGCCCGGCTCTACGACGACTACCTGCAGCTGATCGTGCCGGCCGGCTCCCCGGTGCACAGCGCCGCCGACCTCAAGGGCCTGCGGGTCGGCGTCGGCCAGTCGCTCTCCGGCGTGAACCTGGTGACCCGCAGACTGCTGGCGGCGGCCGGGCTGAACCCGGACCGCGACATCTCCCCGGCGTTCCTGGGCATCGGCGACGCGGCGAACCAGCTGCGGACCGGGCAGCTGGACGCGTTCTTCTGGTCCGGCGGCCTGCCCACCAGCGCCCTCACCGAGCTGTCCGAGCACGTCCGGATCCGGATCGTGCCGCTGGGCGACCTCGCCGAGGCGGTCCACCTGGTCGAGGGCGGCGGGACGGACGCCTACCGGGCGGCCACCATGCCGAAGGGCACCTATCCGAACGCCGAACCGCAGGCCGCGGTCGCCACCGTCGCCGTGCCCAATCTGCTGATCACCCGGGCCGACGTGGACGACGACCTGGTCCAGGGCATGACCCGGGCGGTGATCGACAGCCGCGACCAGATCGGCGCCCAGGTGCACGCCGCCCAGCTGGTCGACCTGCGCACCGCCGTCTACACCGACCCGCTCCCGCTCCACGAGGGCGCCGCCCGCTACTACCGCTCGGTGAAGCCCTGAGGCAGTACGGCCGTCGGGCCGCGGCCAGGGTCCGTCTTCAAACCCCCGGCAGGCGGGGGCTTGAAGACGGACCCTAGGCCTTCGTGCGCCCGGCCCTGGGCACCGCGAGGGTGACGGCGAGGCCGGACGGTGTCGCGGTGCCGAAGGCGAGCGAGCCGCCGGCCGCCTGGAGCAGGGTGCGGGCGATCGACAGGCCGAGCCCCGAGCCGTCCACGTTCTGGTGCCGGGGGCTGCGCCAGAACCGGTCGCCGGCCCGGGCCAGCTCCTCCTCGGTGAGGCCGGGGCCCTGGTCGGAGACGGTCACCGCGACCTCCTCGCGCCGCACGGCGACCAGCGCCCGCACCCGGCTCCCCTCGGGCCCGAACTTCAGCGCGTTGTCGAGCACCGCGTCCAGCGCGCTGCCGAAGCCGATCGGGTCGGCCAGGCCGAGCGCCAGCGCCGGGCCCTCCCAGACCAGCTCGATCCCGCGCTGCCCGGCCAGCGGCCGCCAGGCGTCCACCCGCTCCAGGGTGAGCGCGGCCAGGTCGGTGGGCTCGGGTTCCGGGCGGGCGTGCTCGGCGGTGGCCAGCCCGAGCAGGTCGTCCAGCACCCGGGCCAGCCGGACGCCCTCCTCACGGACCCCGCCGAGCTCCTCCTCGTGCCCCTCGGGCAGCTCCAGTCCCAGCACCTCGACCCGCAGCAGCAGCGCCGCCAGCGGGTTGCGCAGCTGGTGGGAGGCGTCCGCGACGAAGGCCTTCTGCTGGTCCAGGGCGAGCACCACGTGGTCGGCCATCTCGTTGAACGAACGGGCGAGCCGCTGCAGCTCGGGCGGCCCGCCGCCGGGGGCCACCCGGGCGTTCATCCGGCCGGTGGCGATGTCGTGGGTGGCGCGGTCCAGGGTGCGGACCGGGCGCAGCACCCACTCGGTGAGCCGGGCGGCGAGCAGCACCGCGACGATCATCGCGGCGGCCTCGCCGGCCCCGATCACCAGCCACTTGCGCACCACCCGGGCGCGCAGCGCGCCGGTCGGGGACTCGCTGAGCACCACCGCGACCACGTCGCCGTCCCGGACCACCGGGGTGGCGACGGTGAGCGTGCGGTCCGGGGTCCACGGCCAGACCTGCGGCGGGTTGTGGCTGCGCCGGCCGTCCAGCGCCTCCTGGAAGGCCTGGTCGGCCCAGCCGCTGGCGGGCACCCGCCAGTCGGCCGGGGCCACCGCGATCGGCATGCCGTCGCGCTGGAAGATGCCGATCCGCACCCCGTAGAGCTCGTGGTAGCGCGCCACCTCGGCGTCCAGCGCGTGCCGGCGGCTGAGGTCGCCGGGGGCGGGCTGCGGGTCGCCCTTGAGCGCCGACTCCAGGCCGGAGCCGGAGGTCGGCAGGTCCTGGGCGAACCGGGCGGCGTCGTCCAGCCGGTCGACGACCACCCGGCTCTGCTCGGCGGCCGCGAACGCCGCCGCGAGCGGCATGCCGAGCGCGGCGAGCACGCAGAGCATCAGCGCCAGCAGGATGCCGAGCAGGCGGGTACGCACGTACGGTCAGCGCTCCGCGCGGGCCGGGGGCGGGGTGTCGGCGGCGGCCGGGCACTCGGGTATCAGCCGGTAGCCGACGCCCCGGACGGCCTCGACCAGGCCGGGCAGGGCGAGCTTGGTGCGCAGCGAGCCGATGTGCACCTCCAGGGTGCGGCCGTTGCCCTCCCAGCCGCTGCGCCAGACCTCGCTGAAGATCTGCTCGCGGCGGTAGACCACGCCGGGGCTCTGGGCGAGCAGCGCCAGCAGGTCGAACTCCTTGCGGGTGAGCGGCACGTCCCGGCCGTCGACGCTGACCCGGCGGCGCTCGCGGTCGATCACGATGCCGCGGGACTCCAGCGGCCCGCGCTGCTGCGGGACGGTGTCCGGGGCCGGCACGGCGACGGCGGCGGGGGCGGCGCCGCGGCGGGCCACCGCGTGGATCCGGGCGAGCAGCTCGCCCATGTCGTAGGGCTTGGTGATGTAGTCGTCGGCGCCGAGGTTGAGGCCGTGGATCCGGGAGCGTATGTCGGCGCGCGCGGTCACCATGATCACCGGCACACCGCTGCCGGCCCGGATCCGGCTGCAGACCTCGAAGCCGTCCCGGTCGGGCAGGCCGAGGTCGAGCAGGACGACCCGGTAGGGCTCGTTGCCGTCCGGCACCAGGGCGTCCAGCGCCTCGTGGCCGCTGCGGGCGTGCCGGACCTGGAAACCGTGCCGGCCCAGGACCGCGACCAGCGCGGCGGCCACCCGTTCGTCGTCCTCGACGAGCAGCAGTCGCATGTGTCTCCTCCTCTCCCGGACGGTGCTCCGGGGGTCTCTCCCGCGGCCGTCGTACGGTCGCGACGGCTCCCCCTGCCGGGCAAGGTCCCGGTTCTGCGCAGTATGGGCCAGGGACGGCCCGGACGCCAGGGACGGCCGGTGACGGCCGGTGACGGCGGCCGGGGCGCCGCTCGCCTCCGGGGCGGCCGCGGACGCTGCCACTGTGCCCGTCCCGGCCGCCGGTGAACAGCACCCGCCGATCGTGTGGCCGGATCGTGATCCTCAAGTTCCGCTCAGATCGGCTGACGTGGCGTCGTCAGGACTCCTATGGTCGCCCCACCGAGGGCCGCGACTCCGCCGGTTGCGGCCCTCGGATTCCTACCACCATTGCCGCCCAAGGGAGTTCATCCCCCGTGGGCCGACCAGAGGGAGCCGGCGCGATGACCACGAGCCTCGACAAGGACTCCCGTGCCGACGCCGCCCCGCTGGTGGTCCTGAGCAACGTGAACAAGCACTTCGGTGCGCTGCACGTGCTCCAGGACATCGACCTGGAGATCCAGCAGGGCGAGGTGGTCGTCCTGATCGGCCCGTCCGGCTCGGGCAAGTCCACGCTGTGCCGGACGATCAACCGGCTGGAGACCATCGACTCCGGAACGATCACCATCGACGGCCGTCCGCTGCCCGCCGAGGGCCGCGAGCTGGCCCGGCTGCGGGCCGAGGTCGGCATGGTCTTCCAGAGCTTCAACCTGTTCGCCCACAAGACCGTGCTGGAGAACGTGGTCCTCGGCCAGGTGAAGGTCCGCGGCATCGCCCGGGACAAGGCCGTGGCGACCGCCCGGGAGCTGCTGGACCGGGTCGGCGTCGGCGCCCAGGCCGCGAAGTACCCGGCCCAGCTGTCCGGCGGCCAGCAGCAGCGCGTCGCGATCGCCCGGGCACTGGCGATGAACCCGAAGGTGATGCTCTTCGACGAGCCCACCTCGGCGCTCGACCCCGAGATGATCAACGAGGTGCTGGAGGTCATGCGCCGGCTGGCCGCCGACGGCATGACCATGGTGGTCGTCACCCACGAGATGGGCTTCGCCCGCTCCGCCGCCAACCGGGTGCTGTTCATGGCCGACGGCCGGATCGTCGAGCAGAACACCCCCGAGGCCTTCTTCACCGCGCCGCGCTCCGACCGCGCCAAGGACTTCCTCTCCAAGATCCTGCACCACTGATCCCCCGGGCCGGATCCCGGCCGACGGCGCCGAGGGCGCCGCCGCGCGCCCGCCCGCCCGTCCGCCCCCACGTTCGAACTTACCTTCGCCAGAGCCCGGTTGACCCGTGGCCCAGCCCGAGGAGAGCACCCTCATGAGGACTCGTCGCACCTTCGCCGTCGCGCTCTGTGCCGTCGCGCTCACCGCCACCGCCGCCTGCGGCAAGGACGGCACCCCCGGTGGCACCGCCACCGCGGCCGGCGGCAGCGCCGCGCCGGCCCTGCCCACCTACACCGTGAAGTCCGACGTCAAGGTGGACTCGGCGATCCTGGCCGCCGCCAAGCAGCGCGGCCAGCTGATCATCGGCGCCAAGGCCGACCAGCCGTTCCTCGGCTTCGAGGACCTCGCCACCGGCGACCGCAGCGGCTTCGACATCGAGATCGCCAAGATGGTCGCCGCCGACCTCGGCTTCACCCCGCAGCAGATCAAGTGGCAGACCCTGGTCTCCTCGCAGCGCGAGCCGGCCATCGCCAAGGGCCAGATCGACTTCTACGTCGGCACCTACAGCATCAACGACGAGCGCAAGAAGACCGTCTCCTTCGCCGGCCCGTACTACATCGCCGGCCAGGACCTGCTGGTCAAGGCCGACAACACGGCGATCACCGGCCCGGACTCGCTCAACGGCAAGAACGTCTGCACCGCCACCGGCTCGACCTCGATCAAGAACATCGAGAAGTACTCGCCGAAGATCACCCAGTTCGACACCTACTCGGCCTGCGTCGAGAAGCTGATGTCGGGCGAGGTCGACGCGGTCACCACCGACGACGCGATCCTCAAGGGCTACGCCTCCAAGTACGCGCCCAAGCTCAAGGTGGTCGGCCAGCCCTTCACCAAGGAGAACTACGGCGTCGGCCTGAACAAGGACGACAAGGCGCTGCGCGACGCGATCAGCGACGCCATCAAGGCCCACCAGGACAACGGCGACTGGAAGAAGGCCTACGACGCCACCCTCGGCCTCTCCGGCTCCACCGCGCCGCAGCCGCCGGCCCTCGACCGCTACTGATCCACCGCTCCCCGAGTCGACGAACCCCTGAGAGGAGGGCCGCCGGATGGGCTTCCTGTTCGAGGACGGCAACTTCGCGCTGTTCCGCGACGGCTTCCTGCAGACGATCGAGCTGAGCGCGCTCAGCGCGCTGCTCGCCCTGCTGCTGGGCACCCTGTTGGCGGCCTTCCGGGTCTCCCCGATCCCGGTCCTGCGGGCCTTCGGCACCGGCTGGGTGACGGTCTTCCGCAACACCCCGCTGACCGTGCTGTTCTTCGCCGTGACCTTCGGCCTCCCGCCGCTCGGCGTGCACTTCAGCCACCTCACCTTCGCGGTGCTGGCGCTCGGCGGCTACACCGCCGCGTTCGTCTGCGAGGTGCTGCGCTCCGGCATCAACACGGTGCCGCTCGGTCAGGCGGAGGCCGCCCGCAGCCTCGGCCTGACCTTCAGCCAGACCCTCGTCCACGTCGTCCTGCCGCAGGCGGCCCGGACCGTGCTGGCGCCGATGAGCAGCGTCTTCATCGCCCTGCCCAGGAACTCCGCGATCGCCGGCGCGTTCAGCGTCAGCGAGCTGTACAGCGTCCAGCAGGGGTTCTCCGACGGGGACGGCTACTCGATCTTCGCGATCTTCTTCTGGGTGGCCTGCGCCTACCTGCTGATCAGCGCCACCGTCGCCCTGCTGTTCCGTTTCCTGGAGTCCCGACTGGCGGTGGCCCGATGAGCAAGCTCCTCACCCGTTCCACGGCGGCCAGCGTCCTCTACGACGCCCCCGGCCCCCGGGCGAGCGCCCGCTACCGGATCTTCGGGGTGCTGTCGCTGCTCGGCATCGCCGGGCTGCTCTGGTACGCCTTCAGCGCGCTGAACGACAACGGCCAGTTCGACGCTCAGCTCTGGGACGCGTTCCAGTACACGGCCGTCCAGCAGCGGATCGTCGACGGCCTGCTCTCCACCCTGCGGGCCTTCGGGCTGGCGGCGGTGTTCTCGCTGGTGCTGGGCGCGCTGCTGGCCGCCGGGCAGCTCTCCGACCACCGGCCGGTGCGCTGGGCGTGCGTCTCCTTCGTCCAGTTCTTCCGGGCGATGCCGCTGCTGATCCTGATCGTCGCCCTCTACTACGGGTTCTTCGCCAAGCAGCCGATGTGGGCGCTGGTGCTCGGGCTCACCCTGTACAACGGCTCGGTCCAGGCGGAGATCATCCGCAGCGGCGTCAACGCCGTCCCCCGCGGCCAGGGCGAGGCGGCCTACGCGCTCGGGATGCGCAAGACCCAGGTGATGACGACCATCCTGGTCCCGCAGGCGGTCCGCTCGATGCTGCCCTCGATGATCGGCCAGCTGGTCGTCACGCTCAAGGACACCTCGCTCGGCTTCATCATCACCTACCACGAGCTGCTCTTCGTCGGTAAGGCCATCGCCAGCCAGCCGATCAACGCCGCCGGCTTCCCCTACATCCCCGTCGTCCTGGTGATCGGGCCCATCTACATCGCGATGTGCCTGTTGCTCACCGCGCTCGCCCGGTGGATCGAGGCACGCGGGCGAGGCGGCGCGAACCGGCGCACTTCCTCTGCTGCTTGACGGACACGCAGGTGAACTGTTGCATTGCTCTTCGTGACACCATCCGGGAGCATCCACGCGGCATATGACGGCAGCCTCACGGGCGACCCGTGCTCCGGCATCCGCGGCACCCGTCCGGGCCCGAAGGGTCCGGCATGGACCCGGTGATCGTGGTCGGGGCCGGGCCGGTCGGCCTGGCCCTGGCCCTCGCGCTCGCCCGGCACGAGGTGCCGACCGTCGTCCTCGACGAGGGCTCCGGACTCTGCCCCGAGAGCCCCCGCAGCGTCGTCCTCGGCACCGACACCGCCGCCTTCCTCAGCAGGATCGGCTACCCCCGGGCCGTCGCCGACGCCGCCCGCTGGGACGCCTTCACCGTCTGGCGCCGCCGCCAGGAGGTGCTCCGGACGGACCTCTCCGACACCCCCGTGCTGCACCTGCCCCAGCACCGCCTGCAGCGCGGACTGCAGGACGCCCTCACCGGCACCCCGCTGGTCCGGCTGGTCCCGCTGAGCCGGGTCACCCGGCTCGAACAGGACCGCGACGGCGTCAGCGTGCTCACCCGCAACCCGAAGGACGGCACCGAGACCTGGTGGCGCGGCAGCCATCTGGCCGGCTGCGACGGCGCCCGCTCGGCCGTCCGCAAACTGCTGAGGATCCGCTTCCCCGGCCGCCCCGCCGTCGACCGCAGCGCCGTCGCGACCGTCCGGGTCGACCTGCCGTTCACCGAACCCCGGCTGCACCGCGAGCCGCCGTGGCGCGGCGACCGCGAGGCCACCGCCCGCCCGCTGCCGCACGGCGTCTGGCGGCTCGACTGGCGGCTGCCCCCCGGCCGGCCCGCGGTCACCGAGCCGGTCGACCCGCACGCCACCTGGCCCGGCATCGTCACCGGCGACACCCTGCTCACCCGGGTCACCGCCACCCTCACCGGCTGGTGCGGCGAGCTCCCGACGTTCGACCTGCTCGCCGCCGCCGACCACACCGCCCAGCAGCGGCTGGCCGCCCGGTTCCGGGTCGGCCGCTGCTTCCTGGCCGGCGACGCCGCCCATCTGCACGGCGCCCTCGGCATGCAGAACCTCACCGACGGCCTGCGCGACGCCGACAACCTGGCCTGGCGGCTCGCCCTCGCCTGGCACTTCCACACCGGCGGCCCGCAGCCCGGCGGCTCCCTGCTCGACGGCTACGAGGCCGAGCGGCGCGGCGCGGTCGGCGCCCGGCTGCGGGCCGTCGACCAGTCCATGCCGCTGCTGCGCCCGCTGCGCGGCTGGGCGCAGACCCGGCGCTCGCTGTTCACCGGCTCGTTCCGCAAGCACGCGCCGCTGCTCGCCGACGGCCACCTCGGCACCGGACGCTTCGGCGGCGCCCCCGCCTACCCGGCCGCCGCCTCCGGCGCGCCCGGCCGGGTCCCGGCCCAGCGCGGTACCCGCGGCGCCACCTCGCTCAGCGAGCTGCTGCCCGCCACCGCGCCCGGCGTGCTCGTCCCCGACCTGCCGGTGCTGGCCACCGACGGCACCCCGGACCAGCTGCACGCCCGGCTCGGCGCCGGCTTCCTGCTGCTGCTGGTCGCCCCCGGCACCGCCGTCTGGTCCGCGGAGCGCTGGCTGGGCGCCGGGCTGATGCCCCGGCTGGCCGAGGTCGCCGCCGCCCTGCCGGTGCCGGCCGAGGTCCTGGTCACCGAGGCCTACCCGGGCGCCGGCCCGCACAGCGTGCTGCTGATCCGGCCCGACGGCCACCTGGTCGGGGTCACCCAGGGCGCGGACGGCGAGGACCTCCAGGCGCTGGCCGACCGGGCCCGCGGCGGCCCGGCCTCGATCACCGGCGCGCCCGAGCCCGAACCGGAGCCGCCGGCCGCCCGGCCGGCCGACGCCCAGGGCGCTAGCGGGCCACCTCGGTGACCCGGCTCTCCCGGACCACCGTGACCCGGATCTGACCCGGGTAGGTCAGCTCCTCGGCGACCTGCTTGGCGACCTCGCGGGCGATCACCTGCGCCCCGAGGTCGTCCACCACCTCGGGGCGGACCATCACCCGGACCTCCCGGCCGGCCTGCATCGCGTAGACGTCGGCCACGCCGTCGTGCGCCCGGGCGATCTCCTCCAGGCGCTCCAGCCGGCGCACATAGGCCTCCAGCGACTCCTTGCGCGCGCCCGGCCGGCCGCCCGAGCAGGCGTCGGCGGCCTGGACCAGCACCGCCTCCACGGTCTTCGGCTCCACCTCGCCGTGGTGCGCGGCGATCGCGTGCACCACGTCCGCCGGCTCGTCGTGCCGCCGGGCGAAGTCCGCGCCGACCGCCGCGTGGCTGCCCTCGACCTCGTGGGTCAGCGCCTTGCCGATGTCGTGCAGCAGGGCCGCGCGGCGCACCGGCTCCGGGTCCACCCCCAGCTCGGCGGCCATCATCCCGGCCAGGTGCGCCGACTCCACCAGGTGGCCGAGCACGTTCTGCCCGTAGGAGGCCCGGTAGCGCAGGGTGCCCAGGGTGCGGACCAGCTCCGGGTGCATGCCGGCGACCCGGACGGCGAGCAGCGCGTCCTCGCCGGCCCGGACGCAGCGGCGTTCCACCTCCGCGCGGCTGCGCGCGTGGACGTGCTCGATCCGCATCGGGTGGATCCGGCCGTCCTCGACCAGCTGCTCCAGGGTGAGCCGGGCGGTCTCCCGGCGGACCGGGTCGAAGCAGGAGAGCTGCACCACCGCCGGGGTGTCGTCGATGATCAGATTGACGCCGGTGACGGCCTCGAAGGTCTTGATGTTGCGGCCCTCGCGCCCGATCACCCGGCCCTTCATCTCCTCGGTGGGCAGCCGGAACACCGACACCGCGGTCTCGGCGGTCTGCTCGGCCGCCAGCCGCTGGATCGCCCCGGCCACGATGCCCCGGGCCCGCTGCTCGCCCTCCTCGCGGGCGACGCGCTCGATCTCCCGGACGGTGACCGCCGCCTCCCGGCGGGCCTGCGCCTCGGCCGCGCGGACGAGTTCGGCGCGGGCCTGGTCCGCGGAGAGCCCGGCGGTCCGTTCCAGTTCGGCCGCCCGGGAGCGCAGCAGCTCCGCCGCCTCGTCCCGGGCACGCGCCACCTCGGCCGTCCGCTCGGCCAGTTCGCCCTCGCGGGCGCGCAGCCGGTCCAGCTCGCCGGCCAACCACTCCTCGCGCCGGTCGAGTTCGGCGCGCAGCCGGTCCGCCTGCCGCTCGGCCTGCCACCGCGCCCGCTCGGTCTCGGCGGCCGCCCGGCGCTGCGCGCCGCGGAACCGCCGGGCCAGCAGCCAGCCCGTTGCCAGGGCCGCCAGCACGGCCGCCACCAGCAGGGAGGCGGCCGATCCGGCGCTCACCGCGATCCTCATGCTGCCCACTCCCCGTCCCGCCGCGGCACGCCGCCCGGGACCGTCACGCGGCCGGCCCGGTACCGCCCGGTCGCAGGCCTGGCCGGGAGCGCGGCCGGGGGTGGCCGCGGAATGATCGACGTGCTCCCGCACTGAGTGCGAGGCTAAGCGCGGGTTACGAAACGGTCAAGACTGGCCAGTCAGTTGACCAACCGTCGGGTAACCTCCGGTGACCCGGGCGTCAGTCCTGGTACGCCGTGTCCCCGTACGCCGCGCCGTACTCCCCGCCGCCGGACTCCTCCTCGTCCAGTGCCTCCCGGACCACCCGGAAGGCCAGCCCTTCGGAGTAGCCGCGCCGGGCGAGCATGCCGACCAGCCGGCGGGTGCGGGTCTGCCGCTCCAGGCCCCGGGTGGTCCGCAGCCGGCGTTCGACCAGGGCGCGGGCCGCCTCGGTCTCGTCGTCCTGGTCGAGTTGGGCGAGCGCCTGCTCGGCGAGCTCCCCGGCGACCCCCTTGGTCCGCAGCTCCTGCGCCAGCGCGCGCCGGGACAGGCCCCGGACGCTGTGCCGGGACTCCACCCAGGCGTGGGCGAAGGCCGCGTCGTCGATCAGCCCGACCTCCTCCAGCCGGGTCAGCACCTCCTCGGCGACCTCCTCCGGGATCTCCCGCTTGCGCAGGGCGTCGGCGAGCTGCTTGCGGGTCTTGGCCGCGCCGGTGAGCAGGCGCAGGCAGATGTCCCGGGCGCGGCTCTCGGGGTCGGCCGGTTCCTCGGTCCGGCCGCTCCGGGACGCGCCGCCGGAGCGCTCGGCGGCACCGCCGCCGTCCGTGCCGGCCGCACCGTTCGAGTGGTCGGCCCCGCCGCGCCGGGTACGGCCTGCCCGGCGCCCGGGCCGCTCCTCCGGGAAGGCGGGGGCGGCCGCACCCCCGCGACCGTCCGCCCCCGCTCCGCCGTCCCACCCGGCCCCATCGGCCGAGCGGCCGGCGGGCTTCTCCGCCGCCAGCGCCGAGCGGCGCCGACGCCGCCCCGAGGGCAGCTCGGAGGCGGAGACGAGCCCGAACTCCTCCACGTCCGCCGGGCGTGCCGCGGCCCGCCGCGCGGACCGGGCGCGCTCCGGCGCGGGCGCCGGCGCCGACTCCGGCTCCGGTTCGGCCGCGGCCGCGAACCAGTCCGGCGGCCCGTAGTCGTCGTCCTCCGGGCCGACCGGCCCGCTGTGCTGCGTCAACGGCTCAGGCCTTGGCGGCCGCCGCCGTCTTCTTCGCCGCGGCCGTCTTGGCGGCGGTCGCGGTGATCGGCTTGGCGGCGCCCTCGACGGCACCCGCCGCGGCCTCGGCCGGCTCCTCGACCTTGGGGCCGATGCCCAGCTTGCCCTTGATCTTCCGCTCGATCTCGTCGGCCAGCTGCGGGTTGTCCCGCAGGAAGTTGCGGGCGTTCTCCTTGCCCTGGCCGAGCTGGTCGCCCTCGTAGGTGTACCAGGCGCCCGACTTGCGGATGAAGCCGTGCTCGACGCCCATGTCGATCAGGCCGCCCTCGCGGCTGATGCCCACGCCGTAGAGGATGTCGAACTCGGCCTGCTTGAACGGCGCGGCGACCTTGTTCTTGACGACCTTGACGCGGGTGCGGTTGCCGACCGCCTCGGTGCCGTCCTTCAGGGTCTCGATCCGGCGGATGTCCAGACGGACCGAGGCGTAGAACTTCAGCGCCCGGCCACCGGTCGTGGTCTCCGGCGAGCCGAACATCACGCCGATCTTCTCGCGCAGCTGGTTGATGAAGATCGCGGTGGTGTTCGACTGGTTCAGCGCACCGGCGATCTTCCGCAGCGCCTGGCTCATCAGCCGGGCCTGCAGACCGACGTGCGAGTCGCCCATCTCGCCCTCGATCTCCGCGCGCGGGACCAGCGCCGCCACGGAGTCGATGATCACCAGGTCGATCGCGCCGGAGCGGATCAGCATGTCGGTGATCTCCAGGGCCTGCTCACCGGTGTCCGGCTGGCTGACCAGCAGGGCGTCGGTGTCCACGCCGAGCTTCTTGGCGTACTCGGGGTCGAGCGCGTGCTCCGCGTCGACGAAGGCGACCGTGCCGCCCGCCTTCTGGGCGTTGGCCGCCAGGTGCAGGGTCAGCGTGGTCTTGCCGGAGGACTCGGGGCCGTAGATCTCGATCACCCGGCCGCGCGGGATGCCGCCGACCCCGAGGGCGACGTCCAGGGCGGTGGACCCGGTGGAGATCACCTCGACCGGCTCGTTGGCCTTCTCGCCGAGGCGCATCACCGAGCCCTTGCCGAACTGCCGCTCGATCTGGGCGAGCGCCGTCTCAAGGGCCTTCTCGCGGTCCGTACCTGCCATGGCTTCCACCCTCGGGTTCTGTGCTGTGCGCTTCATCGTCCTCGACGCTAGCGCGTCCCACCGACAATCGGCTCCGACCCGGCTCTGCCTGGGGAGAACTCTGCGCCGGAGAGTACAAAGAACACGTGTTCGAATCAAGCCTATGCCGTTCGAGCCATGATCGACTCCAGCTCCGGTCCCGCCCCGGACCGCCCCGCCGGGCTACTTCCGCTCCGAGTCCCCGCCGACCATCCGCCGCAGCCGGCGCGCCGCCTCCCGGCGCAGCTCCCGCCGCTGCCGGCGCTGCTCGCCGCGGTCCACCCGCGGGTCGGTCACCTCGTACCGCCGGACGTACGTGCCGACGAAGCCCTGCAGGGTGGCCGCCGCCGGGATCGCGATCAGCGCGCCGACCCCGCCGAGCAGCGCCGCGCCCGCGATCACCGAGCCGAACGCCACCGCCGGGTGCACGTCCACCGTCTTCGCGGTGATCCGCGGGTGCAGCAGGTAGTTCTCGATCTGCTGGTAGACGGTCACGAACACCAGCACCCAGAGCGCGTCCACCGGCTCGTCGGTGGTGAGCGCCACCAGCACCGGCAGCGCGCCCGCCAGATAGGTGCCGATGGTCGGCACGAACTGCGACATGACGCCGACCCAGACCGCCTGCGCGGCCGCGTACGGGAGGTCCAGCAGCGCGAACATCACCCAGTGCGCGGCCGCCGAGGCGACCGCGAGCAGGGCCCGGGAGTAGAGGTAGCCGCCGGTCTTGGCCAGCGCGATCTCCCAGGCCCGCAGCACCTCGGCCTGCTTGGCGGGCGGCAGCATCGAACAGACGGTCCGCCGCACCCGGGGGCCGTCGGCGGTGAAGTAGAAGGTGAAGAGGCCGACCGTGAAGGCCTGGAACAGCCCGCCGATCAGGGTCGAGGAGACGCCCCAGACGTTGTCCGCGGCCGACTGGGCGTAGCTCTCGATCGCGCCGGAGTCCTTGAGCAGCTTCTTCTGCAGCTCGTCCAGCGAGAGGTCCTGGTTGAAGGTGCGGTTGACCCAGTCGATCAGGTTGTCGAGCAGGTGCGGGAGGTCGCCCGCGATCTTCCCCACCTGGTCGACCAGCAGGGTGCCGAGCGCGGTCAGGAAGCCGACGACGGCGATCGCCACCGCGACGAAGACCAGGAAGGTGCCGACCCCCCGCCGCACCCCCCGGGCGGCCATCCGGTCCACCGCGGGCTCCAGCGCCAGGGACAGGAAGAAGGAGACCAGCAGCATCACGAAGAGGTCGATCAACTCGTGGAAGGCCCAGTCGGCGAGCTGGAACAGCCCGACCATGACCAGCGCCAGCACCATGGCCCGGGGCAGCCAGCGCGGCATCCCGGAACCCCAGAGGCCGTCCCCCGCGGTGCGGGCCGGCGCCGGTCCCGGCGGCGGGGCCGGCGGGGAGGCGGGCGTAGGGCCCGCGGCCTCGTCGGCGTCCTGAGCCGACCTGTCCGAATTCTGCTGTTCTGCGCTGCTCACCACCCGCACAGTGTGACCCATGTCCGACGCCTGTTCGAGTATCGGGCGGGAGTCGCCGGGCGGCGTCCGGGGTCGGGCCGGGCGCGGGCCGGGGTCGGGCCCGGTCAGCGGAGCACGGAGGAGACGCCCTGGGTGTCGCAGACCACCCGCCAGACGTCCTTGGCCTCCCAGCCCGCCTCCAACGCCTGACGGACCGTCCGCCCGCCGAGCTCGCTCATCACATGGTCGCTCGCGAAGGACTCCGCGTACGCCTCGCCGAAGTGCGCGTACATCCGCCGCCAGAACTCCGTCAGCCTCATGCCCACCAGTATCCCGGACCGCCGGGTGTCCCCGGCGCGGTCCACGGCTGCCAGTCGGCCGCCGCCAGGGCGTACTCGACCTCGCCGTGCTCACTGCCCGGGATCGGCTCCGGGTACTCCTCGTGGAAGGTCCGCACGTAGGAGAGCCCGGCCTTCTCCATCACCCGCCGCGAGCCGCCGTTGACCGCCATGGTGTACGCCACCACCCGCTCGACGCCGAGCCCGGTGAAGCCCCTGCGGATCAGCGCCCGGGAACCCTCGGTGGCGTAGCCGCGCCCCCAGGCCGGGCGGCGCAGCCGGTAGCCCAGCTCCACCTCGGCGCGGTCGCCGTCCGGCGGCCGGAACTCGAACCAGCCGAGGAAGGCCCCGCCCGCCCGCTCCTCGGCGGCCCACCAGCCGAGGTCGCCGTACCGGCGGTAGTGGTCGAGGTAGAGCGGCAGCAGGGCGGACTCGACCACCTCCCGCGGAGTGGCCCGCCCGCCGGTGAGGTAGCGGGTGACCTCCGGGTCGGCGTCCAGCTCGACCAGGGCGTCCGTGTCGGCGGCGGTGAAGCGGCGCAGCACCAGCCGCTCGGTGGTGAGGAAGACGTCCATCCCCCGATCCTCGCCCGCCCGCCCCGGCCCGTCACCCGGTTTTCCGGCGGCCGCCCCGGCCCGCCCGTCGCGGCCCGGCGCGGCTCAGCGCGGCTCAGCGCGGCAGGACCAGCGCCCCGGCGCCGGCGTACTCGTGGTCGCCGCAGGCGTGCGGGCCGGGCGGGCAGGCGGCGTCCGCGGTGGCGGCCAGCAGGGCGGCGAGCCGGTCGGAGTCCCAGTCCGGGTGCAGCGCGGCGGCCACCGCGACCGCCCCGGTGACGTGTGCGGCGGCCATCGAGGTACCGGCCAGCGCGGCGTACCGGGCGCCGGGCCAGTCGGAGACCACCGCTCCCTGGGCGCCGCCGTCCGGGTCCCCGCCGGGGGCGGCCAGCGAGACCCGGCCGCGCCCGTGGTTGGTGTAGGCGGACGGGCGGCCGTCCCGGTCGACGGCGGTCACGGTGACCACGCCGGGCAGCTCACCGGGCAGCCGGAGGCATTCCGGCCCGAGCGAGCGGGACTGCGGCGGTCCGCCGGTGCGGTCGTTGGGGCTGCGCTCGTCGGTGCGGGCGGCGCCGAGGTCCTGCGCGTCGTTGCCGGCCGAGGCGACCACCACCGCGCCCCGCCGCCGGGCGTACTCGACGGCCCGGCCGACGGCGGCGGTCAGCGCGGCCTGGTCGGGGTCGTCGGGGCAGTTGTACTTCCACGGGTCGGCGAAGTAGCTGTTGTTGATCGCCCGGGCGCCGTGGTCGGCGGCCCAGAGCATGCCGCAGACGATGTTCTCGGCGTAGTACTGGCCGAGCGGGCCGAGCAGCCGGACGGCGGCGATCCGCACACCGGGGGCGACCCCGCTGACACCGTGGCCGTCCCGGGCGGCGCCGACGATCCCGGCGACGTGGGTGCCGTGGCCGCTCTCGCCGACGCCGGTCTCGGGGCGCCAGGAGCCGGTGCGGGCGTCGGGGCGGCCGTCGGCGCAGGAGGCGGAGCTCTTCGGGTCGACGGCGGCGCGCAGATCGGGGTGGGTGTCGTCGACGCCGGAGTCGAGGACGGCGACCAGCACCTTGCGCAGGGCGTCGGCGCCCGGAGCGGCGTCCGGGCCGTGCGGCGAGCGGGAGGCGGTGTCCGCGGCCCCGCCGGGGGCGGCGCCGAGCAGCGCGAGGTTCCAGGCGTCGCGCTCGCCCGGGTCGGGAACCGTGACCGTGGTGTCGTCCCCGCCGTCCCCACCGCTCCTGCCGTCCTCGCTGTCCCCGCCGTCCGCCCCGGCCCGGAAGTCCCCGGCGCCGTCCAGCGACCGGGGCGGGCCCGGCACCGGCGAGGTGCGGGTGGCGCCGGCCGCGACCACCCCGGGCCGCCCGCGGACCTTCTCCGCGAAGCCCCCGGCGGCGTACGCCAGCACCGCCCCGATCTGCGGGTACTCCTGGACCACCTGCCCGCCGGCCGCCCGGGTCGCCTCCGCCGCGCGGACGGCCCCGTCGGCGTCCGCCCGCTCGGCGAGGACCAGGTAGCTGAGGTACGCCCGCCCCGGCCCGGCCACGTACGGCACGGCGCCGCCGACGACCAGCGCGGTGAGCAGCATCGCGAGCAGGACGCGCAACGGCCCCCGGCCCCGGCGCCGGGCGGCCCCGGCCGGACCGGCCACCCGGACCGGAACCGGGGCGGGACCACGGCCGGACGGGTCCGCCTGCGCCATGGCACGGTCTCCGCTCGTCGGTCCCGTCGGCCGCGCCGGGGCGGCCGGCCGCAGGAGGGGCTGGTCTTCACAGGGGCATCACAAGGACTGAATCATCACCATATGAGCGGTTTGTCCGCTCTGCCTTCCCGATTGCCCCGAACGGCCACGCCCCGGCGGACCCGCCCTCGCCCGCCGGACCCGCCCCTTGTCGGTGCCACCCGGCACCATGGGGGCATGGCGACCGCGCACCCGACCCCGCCCCCCGCCGACCCGCTGGCCGGCTTCGCCCCGGCCACCCGGGCCTGGTTCGGCGGCGCCTTCTCCGCGCCCACCACCGCCCAGGCCGAGGCCTGGCGCGCCATCGACCGGGACACCGACGTCCTGGTGGTCGCCCCCACCGGCTCCGGCAAGACCCTCGCGGCCTTCCTCTCCGCCCTGGACCGGCTCAGCAGCACCCCGCCCCCCGCCGAGCCCAAGCGTCGCTGCCGGGTCCTCTACATCTCGCCGCTCAAGGCCCTCGCGGTCGACGTCGAGCGCAACCTCCGCGCCCCGCTGACCGGCCTGCGCCAGGCCGCCGTCCGGCTCGGCCTGCCCGAACCGGACGTCCAGGTCGGCATCCGCTCCGGCGACACCCCGGCCGCCGACCGCCGCCGCTTCGCCACCCACCCGCCGGACATCCTCATCACCACCCCCGAGTCGCTCTTCCTGCTGCTCACCTCCGCCTCCCGGGACGCCCTGCGCGGCATCGACACGGTGATCCTCGACGAGGTGCACGCCGTCGCCGGCACCAAGCGCGGCGCCCACCTCGCGCTCTCCCTGGAACGGCTGGACGAGCTGCTCGACCGCCCGGCCCGCCGGATCGGCCTCTCCGCCACCGTCCGCCCGGTCGAGGAGGTGGCCCGCTTCCTCAGCCCCGGGCGCGGTGCCGAGGTGGTCCAGCCACCCGCCGCCAAGGAGTTCGACCTCTCCGTGGTCGTCCCCGTCCCGGACCTCGACGACCTGCCCGCCGCCCCCGCTGTCGGCGGCGCCGCCGACAGCGACCCGCAGCGGCAGGCCTCCATCTGGCCGCACGTCGAGGAGCGGATCGTCGACCTCGTCCAGGCCCACCGCTCGACCATCGTCTTCGCCAACTCCCGCCGCCTCGCCGAGCGGCTCTGCAACCGGCTGAACGAGATCGCCCACGAGCGCACCACCGGCGCCGCCCTGCCCGAGGCCCACGCCCCCGCCCTGCTGATGGGCGGCGCCGGCGCCGCCAAGGGCGCCCCGGCGGTGATCGCCCGCGCCCACCACGGCTCGGTCTCCAAGGAGCAGCGCGCCCTGGTCGAGGAGGAGCTCAAGGCCGGCCGGCTGCCCGCCGTGGTCGCCACCTCCAGCCTGGAGCTCGGCATCGACATGGGCGCCGTCGAGCTGGTGGTCCAGGTCGAGTCCCCGCCCTCGGTCGCCTCCGGGCTGCAGCGGGTCGGCCGGGCCGGCCACCAGGTCGGCGCGGTCTCCACCGGCGTGGTCTTCCCCAAGTACCGGGGCGACCTGGTGCAGTCCGCCGTGGTCACCGAGCGGATGCGGGCCGGGCGGATCGAGGCGCTGCGCATCCCGCGCAACCCGCTCGACGTGCTCGCCCAGCAGCTGGTGGCGATGACCGCGATGGACACCTGGCAGGTCGACGAGCTGCTCACCGCCGTCCGCCGGGCCGCGCCGTTCGCCACCCTCCCGCAGTCCGCCTTCGACGCGGTGCTCGACATGCTGGCCGGCCGCTACCCCTCGGACGCCTTCGCCGAGCTGCGCCCCCGCCTGGTCTGGGACCGGGTGGCCGGCACCGTCAGCGGCCGCCCCGGCGCCCAGCGGCTCGCCGTCACCTCCGGCGGCACCATCCCCGACCGCGGCCTGTTCGGCGTCTTCATCGCGGGCAGCGACCCGAAGAAGGGCGGCGGCCGGGTCGGAGAGCTGGACGAGGAGATGGTCTACGAGTCCCGGGTCGGCGACGTGTTCACCCTCGGCACCACCTCCTGGCGGATCGAGGACATCACCCACGACAAGGTGCTGGTCACCCCCGCCCCCGGCGTCCCCGGCCGGCTCCCGTTCTGGAAGGGCGACAGCCTCGGCCGCCCGCTGGAACTCGGCCGTGCCCTCGGCGCCTTCACCCGCGAACTCGGCGCGCTCGACCCGCAGACCGCCACCGCCCGGCTGAAGCAGGCCGGCCTGGACGACTGGGCCGCCGGCAACCTGCTCGACTACCTCGCCGAACAGCGCGCCGCCTGCGGCCACCTCCCCGACGACCGCACCATCGTGGTCGAACGCTTCCGCGACGAGCTCGGCGACTGGCGGATCGTCGTGCACTCCCCCTTCGGCGCCCAGGTGCACGCCCCCTGGGCGCTCGCCCTCGCCGCCCGGCTGCGCGAGAAGCACGGCCTCGACCCGCAGGTGATGCACGCCGACGACGGCATCGTGCTCCGCCTCCCGGACGCCGACCTGCTCGCCCCCGACTTCGATTTCAGCAGCCCGTCCGACAAACCGGTCACCGACGACGCCCCGGTCGGTGCCGACGCCGCCCTGTTCGACCCCCAGGAGATCGAACAGCTGGTCACCGACCAGGTCGGCGGCTCCGCGCTGTTCGCCTCCCGCTTCCGCGAGTGCGCCGGCCGCGCCCTGCTGCTCCCCCGCCGCAACCCCGGCAAGCGCACCCCGCTCTGGCAGCAGCGCCGGCGCGCCGCCCAGCTGCTGGAGGTCGCCGCCGAGTACGGCTCCTTCCCGATCGTGCTGGAGGCCGTCCGCGAGTGCCTCCAGGACGTCTTCGACGTCCCCGGCCTGGTCGAGCTGATGGGCGACCTCGAATCCCGCGCCGTCCGGCTGGTCGAGGTCACCACCCCCGAGCCCTCCCCGTTCGCCCGCTCCCTGCTGTTCGGCTACGTCGCCCAGTTCCTCTACGAGGGCGACTCCCCGCTCGCCGAGCGCCGCGCCGCCGCCCTCTCACTCGACTCCCGGCTGCTGTCCGAACTCCTCGGCCAGGCCGAACTGCGCGAACTGCTCGACCCCCAGGTCCTCGCCGACCTGGAGGCCGAGCTCCAGCGGCTCACCCCCGAGCGCCGGATCAAGGACGCCGAGGGCGTCGCCGACGCGCTGCGGCTGCTCGGCCCGCTCAGCGAGGCCGAACTGACCGCCCGCGGCGCCGAACCGCTCTGGGCCCTGGAACTGGAGGCCGCCCGCCGGGTGATCCAGGTCCGGGTCGGCGGCGACCAGCGCTGGGCCGCCATCGAGGACGCCGGCCGGCTGCGCGACGCCCTCGGCACCCCGCTGCCGGTCGGCGTGCCCGAGGCCTTCACCGAACCGGTCAAGGACCCGCTGGGCGACCTGCTCGCCCGGCACGCCCGCACCCACGGCCCGTTCACCGCCGCCGAGGCCGCCGCCCGCTACGGCCTGGGCACCGCCGTGGTCACCGGCACCCTGCACCGCCTCACCGCCACCGGCCGCCTGGTCCAGGGCGAGTTCAGGCCGGTGGAAGGGCACACCGCCACCGTCGAGTGGTGCGACGCGGAGGTCCTGCGCCGCCTGCGCCGCCGCTCCCTGGCCGCGCTGCGCCAGGAGGTCGAACCCGTCCCGCCGCGCGCCCTGGCCGCCTTCCTGCCCCAGTGGCAGCACCTGGCCGGCCACCGGCTGCGCGGCCCCGACGGCCTGCTCCGGGTGGTCGAACAGCTCCAGGGCACCGCCCTGCCCGCCTCCGCCCTGGAGAAGCTGATCCTCCCGGCCCGGCTCGCCGACTACTCCCCCGGCCTGCTGGACGAGCTGATGGCGGCCGGCGAGATCGGCTGGGCCGGCGCCGGAGCGCTGCCCGGCAAGGACGGCTGGATCAGCCTCCACCTGGCCGAGAACGCCCACCTGCTGCGCCCCGAGCCGGTGCCGCCCGCCGTCACCCCGGTGCACACCGCGCTGCTGGAGGCCCTGGCCGGCGGCTACGGGCTGTTCTTCCGCCAGCTGGCCGCCCAGCTCCCCGAGACGCCCGAGCCCGACGTCGTCGAGGCCCTGTGGGACCTGGTCTGGGCCGGGTACGTCAGCAACGACACCCTGGCCCCGCTGCGCGCCCTGCTCGGCTCCGGCCGGACGGCCGGCGCCACCGCCCACCGGGCGCCCCGGGCCACCCCGCGCGGCCGCTTCGGCGGCGCCGGGCGGCCCTTCGGCCGGGTCGGCGGCGCGCTGCGCAGCGGCCCGCCCACGGTCGGCGGGCGCTGGTCGCTGCTGCCCCCGTTCGCCGCCGACCCGACCGTCCGGGCCACCGCCCAGGCGCAGAACCTGCTGGACCGGCACGGCCTGCTCACCCGGGGCACGGTCGCCGCCGAGCGGGTCCCCGGCGGCTTCGCCGGCGTCTACCGGGTGCTCGCCGCCATGGAGGAGCGCGGCCGGACCCGCCGGGGCTACTTCGTCGAGGGGCTGGGCGGCGCCCAGTTCGCCATGGAGGGCGCGGCCGACCGGCTGCGCTCGGTCAGCGGCCGGCTGGAGCGGGCCCGGGGCGCCGAGTGGCCGGCCGCCCCGTCCGCCGAACCGCCGCAGGCCCTGGTGCTGGCCGCCGCCGACCCGGCGAACGCCTACGGCGCCGCGCTGCCCTGGCCCGAGCCGCCCGCCGGGTCCGCCGAGGCGGCGGGCAAGGCGCACCGGCCCGGCCGGAAGGCGGGCGCCCTGGTGGTGCTGGTCGACGGCGAGCTGTGCCTGTACGTGGAGCGCGGCGGCAAGTCGCTGCTGGCCTGGGCGCAGGACAAGGCCACCCTCGCCGCGGCGGCGGCCGCGCTGGCCGGGGCGGCCCGCGCGGGGGCGCTGGGCAGCGTCACCGTCGAGCGGGCCAACGGAGAGCCGGCCCTCGGGTCGGCGCTCGGCACCGCCCTGGAGCAGGCGGGCTTCCACGCCACCCCGCGGGGCCTGCGGCTGCGCCCCTGAGCCGACCGCAGGACCGGGCCGGGAACCGGGCCGGTTCCCGGGCCGGGAACCGGAACGCGACGAGGGCCTGGGACCGATCGGTCCCACGGCCCTCGTCCGTGTCCTGTTCACCCGGCCGGAGGCTCCGCCTCCCACCGTGGCTCCATCCGTGCCGTCGGCTCACCCGCCCGGCGCCGGGACGGCCCGGTGGACCGCCAGTCGGCGTGGACCGGGATCAGCCCGAGCCCCCAGCCGCCGGCCGCCAGCAGGGCCGGCACCGCACCGCCGGGCAGCCGCCCGGAGCCGTCCGCCAGCCACCAGCCGAGCCCGCAGGCCAGGACCACCAGGAGCCCCAGGCCCAGCCGCATCCGCCGGGACCGTATTCGGGCCCCGGCACACGTCGCCGCCGCACTGCGCACGTCCGCCTCCTTCGCTCAACCCGGGCCGGATGGGCCCGCACCGAGGCCAGGTCAGGCGGCGACCACGTCCATCGCGGCGGCCTTGGGCGACATGTTCGCCCGGTCGGTGCCGGGAGCCGGCAGCGGAACCGGTTCGAGCACCGGCCTCAGCAGTTCACCTTCGGAGAGGGTGGCCATCGCCGCAAGTTCGGCGAGCGACAGTTCGTCGCTGACCTCGCGCATGACCTCGGACATCCGGACATCGAGTGCGTCGCAGATGGCGGAGAGCAGCTCCGAGGAGGCCTCCTTCTGTCCCCGCTCGACCTCGGAGAGGTATCCGAGCGAAACCCTGGCGGCCGCCGACACCTCGCGGAGTGTGCGGCCCTGGCGCTGGCGCTGCCGACGCAGTACATCGCCCAGTAGGCGACGGAGCAGGATCATCGGTGCCTCCCTCCTCGGACTGCGGATCGAGATGTCACGCCCCCACCGTACCGCCTTGCCCGCTTCGCGTGCGGGGACCATGGTCGTGTTCACTCTGGGCTGCAAGGCTGTCCCCTCCCCTGTTTCGGTGTCGCACCCGGGTCGGCGGGCACCTCGTCGTACCCTCCGGGCGGCACTCGGCCACCACCACGCCACTCGTTCGCCACCTGGTTTCTGCCCAACCAGGCCCTCCGATGTAACACGATCCTCCAGTTGTGCGATGCCCGCACGCCAGTTCGGCAGATCCCGGTTCGGTGGAGATCTCGGCGGGCAGCCCCCGGCGGACGCCGGCGGCGGGAACGACGGGTGGCCGGTGGGGCGGACGGTGGCGGCGGTGCGGACGACTGCTCAGTGCGTCGGCGTACCGGACGGGAGCCGCCCGACGAGCAGCTCCAGAGCGGCGGTCACCGCGCTGTGACGGATTGTGGCACGCTCTCCCGACAACCGTGGCGAAGTGACCAGAGTTCCCCCCGGACCGGCGATCGCGAGGTGTACCGTGCCGACCGGCTGCCCGTCCTGCGGCTCCGGGCCGGCCACCCCGGTCGTCGCGACCCCGTAGGTCGCCCCGAGCAACCGGCGCACGCCCTCGGCCATCTGCCGGGCCACCACCGGGTGGACCGGGCCGTGGACGTCCAGCAGTCCCTCGTCGACGCCGAGCACCGAGGCCTTCAGCTCGGTGGCGTAGGCGGTCACCGATCCGCGGAAGGTGGCGGACGCCCCGGGGACGTCCACCAGCGCGGCCGCCAGCAGCCCGCCGGTCAGCGACTCCGCGACGGCCACCGTGCCGCCCTGCGCCCGCAGTGCGCCGTGCACCCGCTCGGCCAGCCCGTACTCGACCGCCCCGCCCGGCTCCGCGACGCCCCCGGTCCGCACGGCCTCGGATCTACCACTCATCCCGACGTCCCTCCCTCGCGCTCCCCCGGGCCCGCCCCGGAGTACCCGCCATTGTGGGGCCGGGCGACCGCCCGCGAGCGGGATCCGCGCGGTTTCACCCCTGCGGGCGTTGCGCCGCCAGCCCCTCGCGGCGCAGGCGCAGCGCCTGCCCCACGTAGTCCAGCGCGGTGCCGACGGTCAGCAGCACCGCGAGGCCCATCAGCACGGCCCGGGCGGTGGCCAGCCAGCCGGTCAGCTCCAGGACGTACATGCCGACGGCGATGCCCTGGGTGAGCGTCTTGAGCTTGCCGCCCCGGCTGGCCGGGATCACCCCGAAGCGGATCACCCAGAACCGCATCAGGGTGATGCCGAGCTCCCGGGCCAGGATCACCACGGTGATCCACCACGGCAGGTCGCCCAGCACCGACAGGCCGATCAGCGCCGCGCCCATGATCGCCTTGTCGGCGATCGGGTCGGCGATCTTGCCGAAGTCGGTCACCAGGCCCTTGCGCCGGGCCAGCTCGCCGTCGAACAGGTCGGTGATCATCGCGATCGCGAACGAGGCCCAGGCCACCGAGCGCCACTTGGGGTCGTGGCCGCCCTCGGCGAAGAGCAGGGTGACGAAGACCGGGACCAGCAGCAGCCGGACCATCGTCAGCACGTTCGCGATGTTCCAGATCCCCGGCGCCGGGGGCACCGCGGCCGCCGGTCTGCCCGGGTGGGCCGCGGTCGGGGCGCCGGGCCCCTGGGTCATTCCCCGGCTCCCGGTGCCCGGCGGACCCGCACCTGCTCCAGCGCCTCGGCGACCAGGTCGACGCCCTCGCTGGCGACCACCCGGGCCCGGTAGAACCGGCCGACCTCGGCGTCCTCGACGCCGACGAGCGTGGTGAGGCCGTCCGTCTCGGGCGCCTGGTGGGCGGCGCGGCCCTCGACCAGGTCGCCGTCGACCGACTCGACCAGCACCTCGACCTCGGTGCCGATCCGCTGCTCGGCCCGCTGGGCGGTCATCTCCTCGGCGAGCCTGCTGAGCCGGGCCAGCCGGTCGGCGACCACGTCCTCGGGCAGCTTGTCGTCGTAGCCGGCGGCCTCGGTGCCGTCCTCGTCGGAGTAGCCGAAGACGCCGATGGCGTCCAGCCCGGCGTGCGTGACGAACCGCTCCAGCTCGGCGAAGTCCTCCTCGGTCTCACCGGGGAAGCCGACGATGAAGTTGGACCGGGCGCCGGCCTGCGGGGCCTTGTCGCGGATGGTCTTCAGCAGCTCCAGGAACTGGTCGGTGGAGCCGAAGCGGCGCATCCGGCGCAGCACGGCCGGCGCGGAGTGCTGGAACGACAGGTCGAAGTAGGGCACCACGTCCGCGGTGCCGGTCATCGCGTCGATCAGCCCGGGGCGCATCTCGGCGGGCTGCAGGTAGGAGACCCGGACCCGCTCGACGCCGTCGATCGCGGAGATCTCGCCGAGCAGGGTCTCCAGCAGCCGGATGTCGCCGAGGTCCTTGCCGTACGAGGTGTTGTTCTCGCTCACCAGGACGACCTCACGGACGCCCTGCCCGGCCAGCCACTGGGCCTCGTGCAGTACGTCGGAGGGGCGGCGGGAGATGAACGAGCCGCGGAAGGCCGGGATGGCGCAGAACGAGCAGCGCCGGTCGCAGCCGGAGGCGAGCTTGACCGAGGCGACCGGGCTGTCGTCCAGGCGCTTGCGCAGGGTGCGCGGCCCGGAGGCGGGCGCGACCCCGTCCGGCAGGTCCTCGGGGGCGCCGTGGCCGGGCACCGCGACCTCGGCGGCGGCGGCCTGGCGCTCGACGGGGCTCAGCGGGAGCAGCTTGCGGCGGTCGCGCGGGATGTGCGGCGCGTGGTGGCCGCCGGACAGGATGGTCTGCAGCCGGTCGGAGATGTCGGCGTAGTCGTCGAAGCCGAGCACGCCGTCCGCCTCGGGCAGCGCGTCGGCGAGCTCCTTGCCGTAGCGCTCGGCCATGCAGCCGACCGCGACCACGGCCTGGGTGCGGCCGTGGTCCTTGAGGTCGTTGGCCTCGAGCAGGGCGTCGACGGAGTCCTTCTTGGCGGCCTCGACGAAGCCACAGGTGTTGACGACGGCGACGTCGGCTTCGGCGGCGTCGTCCACCAGCAACCAGCCGTCGGCTTCCAGTCGCCCGGCGAGTTCCTCGGAGTCCACCTCGTTGCGGGCGCATCCGAGCGTGACAAGGGCGACAGTACGGCGTTCAGGCATAGGGCCAAGATTAACGCGCGACCGCCGGGGGCGTTCGCCCCGGAGGCCGCGCGCCCCTTCCGGCCGGTTCCGCGCCGGGGCGCACGGCCCCCGCGATCAGCCCGCCTGCGGGTCGCCGGGGGTGTACGTGACGTGCACCACCTGGCCGTTCTTGCCCGCCGCGCCGAGGTCCTTGCCGTTGACGTACACGTGCACGGCGCCCGCGTTGCCGATCACCAGCTTGATCTGCTTGGGGTCGGTGAAGGTCTGGTCCTGGCCTTCCTCGATGTTGTTCTGGAACAGCGACTTCCCGCTGCCGTCCACCGCCGAGACCCAGCTGGTGTCCTTCTCGGCGACCAGCTTCACGGTGACCTTGTCGGCCGGGGCGGCGGCGATCGCGGGGGCGCTGGGCGCCGGGGCGGGCGGCTGCACGGTCGGGGTGGGCGCCGGGACCACCGGGGCGACCGAGCCGGTGCCGGAGCCGGAGGGCAGCGGGGCGCTGGCCGAGCCGGTGGTACCGGTTCCGCTCTTCCCGCTCACCAGGTTGAAGCCGATCACCCCGACCACCACGACGATCGCGGTGACCATCGCGATCGTCCAGTTCGGCCGGCCCCGGCCGGGGACCTTGATCGGGCCGCTCTCGATCAGCTCGGTGGGCCGCTTGGAGGCCGGCGAGCCGCCGTGCGCGGCGTCGTAGCGGGCCACCAGGGCCTCGCCGTCGACGCCGACCAGCTGGGCGATCGCGCGGATGTGGCCGCGGGCGTAGAAGTCGCCGCCGCACCGGCCGAAGTCGTCCTCCTCGATCGCGTGCACGATCGGCACCCGGACCCGGGTGGCACTGCTCACCTGGTCCACCGTGAATCCGGCCTCGATCCGGGCGGCGGACAGCACCCGGCCGATGCTCGGGGCATCGGCCACCGGTTCCGCGGCGCCGACGGGCTGGGCGGAGGTCGGGGCGTTCTCGCGGTCGGGGGACTTGCCGATGGTCACGGTGCACGCCTTTCGAGCGGTTGGCCACCTGCTGGGGAACAGTCTAGGGGCGTGGGCGGATCGTTTCTCAAGCGGAACAGGACCGAATGCGCTCGGCCGTCCCGGCCGGGGGCCGGGCGTGCACTGACCGCCCGTCAGCGCGGTGGGCCGCCGTCTCCGGGACCCCCGCACCGCCGCCCGCGCGTCCGGTGTCGCTGATGGGACGCGACGCACCTCCGATCGGTTCCGCACCGGCCGCCTACCCCCGTCCGAACGGGTGAACACCCGCCAGTGGTCCGGCCCCGGGCTCAGCCGCGGACTCAGCCGCGGATGGAGACGATCACCCCGTCCAGCTCGTCCGGCTTCACCAGGACGTCGCGGGCCTTGGAGCCCTCGCTCGGCCCGACGATGCCGCGCGACTCCATGAGGTCCATCAGCCGCCCGGCCTTGGCGAAGCCGACCCGGAGCTTGCGCTGGAGCATCGAGGTGGAGCCGAACTGGGTGGAGACCACCAGCTCGGCCGCCTGGATCAGCAGCTCCAGGTCGTCGCCGATCTCCTCGTCGATCTCCTTCTTCGGTCCGCCGCCGACCATCACGTCGTCCCGGTAGACGGCCGACAGCTGGTCCTTGCAGTGCTTCACCACGGCGGCGATCTCGGCCTCGGTGACGAACGCGCCCTGCATGCGGATCGGCTTGCTGGCGCCCATCGGCAGGAACAGCGCGTCGCCCTTGCCGATCAGCTTCTCGGCGCCGGGCTGGTCCAGGATGACCCGGGAGTCGGCCATCGCCGAGGTGGCGAAGGCCAGCCGGGAGGGCACATTGGCCTTGATCAGACCGGTGACCACGTCGACCGAGGGCCGCTGGGTGGCCAGCACCAGGTGGATGCCGGCCGCGCGGGCGAGCTGGGTGATGCGGACCACCGAGTCCTCGACGTCGCGCGGGGCGACCATCATGAGGTCGGCCAGCTCGTCGACGATCACCAGCAGGTACGGGTACGGCGTCAGCTCGCGCTCGCTGCCGAGCGGCGGGGTGACGGTGCCGGCCCGGACCGCCGCGTTGAAGTCGTCCACGTGCCGGAAGCCGAACGCGGCGAGGTCGTCGTAGCGCATGTCCATCTCGCGGACCACCCACTGGAGGGCCTCGGCGGCCTTCTTCGGGTTGGTGATGATCGGCGTGATGAGGTGCGGGATGCCCTCGTAGGCGGTCAGCTCGACCCGCTTGGGGTCGACCAGCACCATCCGCACCTCGTCCGGGGTGGCCCGGGCGAGGATCGAGGTGATCAGGCAGTTGATGCAGGACGACTTGCCGGCGCCGGTCGCGCCGGCCACCAGGATGTGCGGCATCTTGGCGAGGTTCGCCATCACGGTGTGGCCCTCGACGTCCTTGCCCATGCCGACGACCATCGGGTGGGTGTCCTCGGCGGCGGTGCGCGAGCGCAGCAGGTCGCCGAGGTTGACCATCTCGCGGTCCCGGTTCGGGATCTCGATGCCGACCGCGGACTTGCCGGGGATCGGGCTGATGATCCGCACGTCCGGGCTGGCCACCGCGTAGGCGATGTTCTTGGCGAGGGCGGTGATCCGCTCGACCTTGACCGCCGGGCCGAGCTCGACCTCGTAGCGGGTGACCGTCGGGCCGCGGGTGAAGCCGGTGACCCGGGCGTCCACCTTGAACTCGGTGAGAGTACCGGTGAGCTGGGCCACCACCTCGTCGTTGAGGGCGCTGCGGGCCTTGGCCGGGCCGCCGCGCTCCAGCAGGTCGAGCGAGGGCAGCGCGTAGGTGAGGCCCTCCGCGAGCTGGAGCTGCTCCATCCGGACCGGCGCGGGGCCGTGCTCCTCGGGGGCGCCGGGGCCGGAGCCGCCGGCGCGGGCGGCCGGGACGGCGGGCTCCTCCGGCGGGGCGGTGCGGTCCTGCACCTGGTGCATCATGTCCGCCACCGCGGAGGAGGCGGGCACGCCGTAGACCAGCGCGCCGTCCAGGTCGGCCGCGGCGCCGGCGGCGAGGTTGCGGGTGGTGTACGGGTCCAGCGGCTCCTTGGCGAACATGTCCGGCTCGTCCGCGGGCGCCTCGTCGGGCTGCTTGCGCTTGCGGCGGCGCCGGCGGGCGGCCACCTCGTCCGAGGGGTCGTCACTGTCCGTGTCCACGGTGAACGGCAGCGCGGAGGGGTCGGCGTCCTCGGGGGGTTCGGTGGAGAGCTCGCGCTCCGGCGCACGCCCCCCGTCGAGGTCCTGCGGGCCGGGTTCGACCACGCCCAGCCGGACGCCCGCCGCACGCATCCGCTCGGGGATCCGGTTGACCGGGGTGGCGGTGGTGACCAGCAGGCCGAAGAAGGCCAGCAGCAGGAGCAGCGGCACCGCGAGGGCCGGCCCGGCGGCGGCCATCATCGGGGTGGAGGCGGCCCAGCCGATGATCCCGCCGGCCGTCCTTATCCGGGTCGCGCCGCTGCCCATCGTGGGCGCGCCGCAGCCGATGTGGACCAGGCCGAGCACGCCGACCAGCAGGGTGGTCAGGCCGATCATGATCCGGCCGTTGGCCTCCGGCAGCTCCGGGTGGCGCATCAGCCGGATCGCGACGGCGGCCAGCAGGAACGGCACCAGCACGTCCAGGCGCCCGAACAGGCCGGAGACCACATTGGTGGCCGCTTCGCCCAGCCAGCCCTGCGGGCTGAACCAGGTGCCGGCGGCGGTGACCAGGGCGAGCGCGAGCAGCAGCAGGCCGAGGCCGTCCTTGCGGTGCGCCGGGTCCAGGTTCTTCGCTCCGTCGCCGAAGCCGCGGAAGACCGCGCCGATGCCGTGCGCCATGCCGAGCCAGACGGCGCGCACGGCGCGGAAGAGTATCGGCCGGGACGCGGGGGGCGGGGCGGCCGCCTTCCTGGCCGCCGTCTTCTTCGCCGGGGCGGCCTTCTTCGCGGCCGCCTTCTTGGCGGGCGGCTTGGCCGGAGCCTTCGCCGCGGCCTTCTTGGACGGTCCCGGACTCGAGTTGCGTGCCGCGCTTCCGGGCGTACGTGTGGCCATGGGTCAGCAGCCTACCGGGGCACACCACCTGTGCCCACGTCGTGCGCCCGGGCCCCGGGACGTGTCGCCGACACACCGTCATTCCGCCCGGTTTCACCCGGACGGGTGAAACCGAGGCGCGCTCAGTCCGTGCCGGGGCGCAGCGCGTCCAGCGCGCGCCGTAGGCCGGCCAGCTTGCGCTCCAGGTGCGCCGCGGTGGCCGCCACCCCGCCGTCCTCGCTGCCGTCCAGCTGCTTGGTCAGCGACTCGGCCTGCTCCTCGACCGCCGCCAGCCGGGCCGACAGCTCGCCGAGCAGTGCGCCGCCGATGGCCGGCTCGGCGCCGCTCGCCTCCAGCTGCAGCCGCAGCAGTGCGGCCTGCTCCTTCAGCTGGCAGTTCTTCATGTAGAGGTCGACGAAGACCGAGACCTTGGCGCGCAGCACCCACGGGTCGAACGGCTTGGAGATGTAGTCCACCGCGCCGGCCGCGTAGCCGCGGAAGGTGTGGTGCGGGCCGTGGTTGATCGCGGTGAGGAAGATGATCGGGATGTCCCGGGTGCGCTCCCGGCGCTTGATGTGGGCGGCGGTCTCGAAGCCGTCCATCCCGGGCATCTGGACGTCCAGCAGGATCACCGCGAAGTCGTCGGTGAGCAGCGCCTTGAGCGCCTCCTCGCCGGACGCCGCCCGGACCAGGGTCTGGTCCAGCGCCGAGAGGATCGCCTCCAGCGCCAGCAGGTTCTCCGGCCGGTCGTCGACCAGGAGGATCTTCGCCTTCTGCATCACGACGCGCCCTCCTGTCGCCTGCCTACCTGGGGAAGGCACCCGCGTACTGCCCACCACTACCCCGGTCATGCTAGCCGCACCCCCTCGCCCGGCACATCGCTCCGTCGCGTCCTGATCCGGAGCGGCGCGCAGTCAGTGCACCGGCGCACGCTCACCAGCGAGTCGCCACTCGGTCACTGTTCGCAACGATCGGTGACCCTACCGGGTTCCCGACCCTCCCCGCCAGCAAACCGCCCACCCCACCGGCGTGAATCCCGGAGCGTACTCCGGGATTCACGCCCCCGTCATCCGATCGGTCCCGACTCGGGCGGGTCCGGGCCCCGCCGGACACGTTCCGGGGGGCCTCAGGACTTCCGGACGGTGAGCCATTCGTGCATCACCGACAGCAGGTGGTCGGTCTCCACCGGCTTGGTGATGTGGTCGGTGGCGCCGGCCTCCAGGGACTTCTCCTTGTCGCCCTTCATCGCCTTGGCGGTCAGCGCGATGATCGGCAGCCCGGCGAACTGGGGCATCCGGCGGATCGCCTCGGTGGTCGCGTAGCCGTCCATCTCCGGCATCATGATGTCCATCAGGACCAGCGCGACGTTCTCGTGCTGCTCCAGCATCTCGATGCCCTCGCGGCCGTTCTCGGCGTACAGCACGGTCAGGCCGTGCTGCTCCAGCACGCTGGTGAGCGCGAAGACGTTGCGGACGTCGTCGTCGACGATCAGCACCTGCTGGCCGTCGAAGCGGGTGTCCGTCCGGACCGGCGGGCGGGCCGCCGGGGTGCTCTCGGACGCCCGCCCCTCCGCCGTCCGCCCGCCGGCCCCGCGCCCGTCGGCGGGCCCGCCCGCGGCCCCTCGGCCGCCGGTGGAGCGGCCGTCCGACGGCGGCGCGTCCGGGCCCGCCGCGCGCCGGCGCTCGACGGCGCCCCGGCGGCGGACCTCGACCAGCTCGCGGACCTCCTGGGCCCAGTGGTCGGCCGGGCTCTCGCCCACCGGCACCGGCGTCCCGACCGGCGTCACCCCGACCGAGGCGCGCATCGCCGCCGCGCCCGGCCCCGGCTGCCCGGCGGCGTCCGGCGCCTCCGTGCGCAGCGGCAGGTACAGGGTGAACGTCGAGCCCCGGCCCAGCTCGCTCTCGGCGTGGATCTCCCCGCCGAGCAGCCGGGCGATCTCCCGGCTGATCGACAGCCCGAGGCCGGTGCCGCCGTACTTGCGGCTGGTGGTGCCGTCGGCCTGCCGGAACGGCTCGAAGATCTCCCGCAGCTTGTTGCCGGGGATGCCGATCCCGGTGTCGGAGACCGTGAAGGCGATCAGCGGGTCGTCCGGGCCCTTGATCGCGCCCGCCTCCAGCAGCTGCTCGCGCACGTGCTGCGGCGTGCCCTGGCCGGCCGGGCTGATCGAGAAGTCGACGGCGCCGGTGTCGGTGAACTTCACCGCGTTGGAGATGAGGTTGCGCAGCACCTGCTGGAGCCGCTGCTCGTCGGTGTGCAGGGTGACCGGCAGGGCCGGCGAGACCCGCACCCCGAACTCCAGGTTCTTGTCCAGCGCGACCGGCTGGAAGGTCGCCTCGACGTAGTCGACCAGCTGCACCAGGGCGATCCGGGCGGGGCGGACGTCCATCTTGCCCGCCTCGACCTTGGACAGGTCCAGGATGTCGTTGATCAGCTGGAGGAGGTCGGAACCGGCGCCGTGGATGGTGTCGGCGAACTCGACCTGCTTGGGCGACAGGTTGCCCTCGTTGTTGTCGGACAGCAGCTTGGCCAGGATCAGCAGCGAGTTCAGCGGGGTGCGCAGCTCGTGCGACATGTTGGCGAGGAACTCGCTCTTGTACCGGGAGGCCAGCGCGAGCTGCTCGGCGCGCTCCTCCAGGACCTGCCGGGCCTCCTCGATCTCGCTGTTCTTGATCTCGATGTCACGGTTCTGCTGGGCGAGCTGCTCGGCCTTCTCCTGCAGTTCCTCGTTGGTGCGCTCCAGCTCCTCCTGGCGCGCCTCCAGCTCGGCCGACCGCATCGACAGCTCGGCGGTCAGCCGCTGGGACTCCAGCAGCAGGCCCTCGGTCTTGGTGTTGACGCTGATGGTGTTGACGGTGACGCCGATGAGGTCGGCGATCTGGTTGAGGAAGTCCAGCGCCACGGTGGTGAACGAGCTGAAGGTGGCGAGCTCGATCACGCCCAGCAGCCGGCCCTCGAACAGCACCGGCAGCACCACGATGTGGGCCGGCGAGGCCTCGCCCAGGCCGGAGGCGATCTTCAGGTACCCGGGCGGCGCCTCCTTGAGGATGATCGCCCGCTTCTCCACCGCCGCCTGGCCGATCAGCGACTCACCGGGCCGGAAGGTGGTCGGCATCGCCCGGCGCTGGTAGCCGTAGCTGCCGATCAACCGCAGCACGGTGTCGTTCTCGTCGTCGTCCTCGGTGATCAGCTCGGCGGTGCGGCCGGCCGGCTGGGCGAGGAAGAACGCGCCGTGCTGCGCCGAGACCACCGGGGTGAGCTCGGTCATGATCAGCGAGGCCACCGCCTCCAGGTCGCGCCGGCCCTGCAGCAGACCGGAGATCCGGGCCAGGTTGGTCTTCAGCCAGTCCTGCTCCTGGTTGGTGCGGGTGGTCTCGCGCAGGTTGGCGATCATCTGGTTGATGTTGTCCTTGAGCTCGTCGAGCTCGCCGGCGGCGTCCACGTCGATCCGCAGCGACAGGTCGCCCCTGGTCACGGCGGTGGCGACCTGCGCGATCGCGCGCACCTGCCGGGTGAGGTTGTTGGCCAGCTCGTTGACGGACTCGGTGAGGTCCTGCCAGGTGCCGTCCACGCCCGGCACCCGCGCCTGGCCGCCGAGCCGTCCGTCGGTGCCCACCTCGCGGGCGACCCGGGTGACCTCGTCGGCGAACGCCGACAGCTGGTCGACCATGGTGTTGATACTGGTCTTGAGCTCCAGGAACTCGCCGCGCGCGTCGACGTCGATCTTCTGCGACAGGTCACCCCGGGCCACCGCCGTGATCACCAGCGCGATGTTGCGCACCTGACCGGTGAGGTTGTTGGCCATCAGGTTGACGTTGTCGGTCAGGTCCTTCCAGATCCCGGCCACGCCGGGCACGCTGGCCTGGCCGCCGAGGGTGCCGTCGGTGCCCACCTCGCGGGCCACCCTGGTCACCTCGACCGCGAACGCCGACAGCTGGTCGACCATGGTGTTGAGCGTCCCGGCCAGCCCGGCGACCTCGCCCCGGGCCTCGATGGTGATCTTCTTGGAGAGGTCGCCCGAGGCCACCGCGGCCGCCACCTCGGCGATGTTCCGCACCTGGCTGGTCAGGTTCGACGCCATGAAGTTGACGTTGTCGGTCAGGTCCTTCCAGATGCCCGACACCCCGCGCACCCGGGCCTGGCCGCCCAGGTTCCCCTCGGTGCCCACCTCGCGCGCCACCCGGGTGACCTCGTCGGCGAACGCCGACAGCTGGTCCACCATGGTGTTCACGGTGGTGACCAGCTCCAGGATCTCGCCCCGGGCGTCGACGGTGATCTTCTTCGAGACGTCGCCACGGGCCACCGCCGTGGTCACCTCGGCGATGTTGCGGACCTGGCTGGTCAGGTTGTTGGCCATCAGGTTGACGCTGTTGGTCAGGTCCTTCCAGGTGCCGGACACCCCCGGCACGCTCGCCTGGCCGCCGAGGATGCCCTCGGTGCCGACGTCCCTGGCCACCCGGGTCACCTCGTCCGCGAAGGCGCCCAGCTGGTCGACCATCGTGTTGATGGTGTTCTTCAGCTCCAGGATCTCCCCGCGGGCGTCCACCTGGATCTTCTGCGAGAGGTCGCCGCGCGCGACGGCGGTGGTCACCTGGGCGATGTTGCGCACCTGATCGGTGAGGTTGTTCGCCATGAAGTTGACGTTGTCGGTGAGGTCCCGCCAGACGCCGGCCGCCCACGGCACCTGCGCCTGCCCGCCGAGGCGCCCCTCGGTGCCCACCTGACGGGCCACCCGGGTCACCTGCTCGGCGAACCCGGAGAGCTGGTCGACCATCGTGTTGATGGTGTTCTTCAGCTCCAGGATCTCCCCGCGCGCGTCCACCTCGATCTTCTGCGAGAGGTCGCCGCGCGCCACCGCCGTGGTCACCTGGGCGATGCTGCGGACCTGGCCGGTCAGGTTGTCCGCCATGAAGTTCACCGAATCGGTGAGGTCCCGCCACACCCCCGCGACGCCGGGCACCTGCGCCTGGCCGCCCAGCCGGCCCTCCGTGCCCACGTCCCGGGCGACCCGGGTCACCTGCGCCGCGAAGCCGTTCAGCTGGTCCACCATCGTGTTGACGGTGTTCTTCAGCTCCAGCATCTCGCCGGCCACCTCGACCGTCACCTTGCGGGACAGGTCACCCTTGGCCACCGCGGTGGTCACCTGCGCGATGTTGCGCACCTGGGCGGTCAGCCGGCCGGCCATGGTGTTGACCGAGTCCCCGAGGTCCTTCCAGCTGCCGGACACGCTGCGGACCTTCGCCTGGCCGCCCAGCTTGCCCTCGGTGCCGACCTCACGGGCCACCCGGGTCACCTCGTCGGTGAACTCCGACAGCTGGTCCACCAGCCCGTTGACGGTCCGGCCGATCTTCAGGTACTCGCCGCGCAGCGGGTGGCTCACCCCGTTGCTGTGCAGCGAGCGCAGCTCCATCTTCTGGTCCAGGTCGCCCTCGGCGATCGACGTCAGCACCCGGCCCACCTCGGCCATCGGCCGCGCCAGGTCGTCGATCAGCGCGTTGCAGTTGTCGACCGCCGCCATCCAGGCGCCCTCGCCGGCGCCCGTCTCCAGCCGCTCGTTCAACCGGCCCTCGCGGCCCACCGCCCGCCGCACCCGGGCCAGCTCGCCCGTCAGGTGCTGGTTGCGCTCGGCCACCTCGTTGAAGACCGCGGCGATCTCCGCCAGCGGACCGTCCCCGGGCACCGTCAGCCGGCGCCGGAAGTTTCCGTCCCGCATCGCCGTCAGCGCGGCCAGCAGCTTGCGCAGCTCGGCCGGCTCGGCGCCGCGGTTGTGGTTGACACGCCGGCCGGCCGCGCTCCGCGGCGCGGCCCCGGGGCGCCCGCCGCGCTGAGCGGGCGGCGTCGTACCGGTTGCGTCCTTGGTGGCCGAACTCAACGGGCCCCTCCCAGATCGTGAACTGTCCGGGCGCCCCGCACACGCGCCCCGCCGGGGCCCGCCGCGCAGCACCGTCCCGGCGCTACCGTCCCGGCGGCCCGTCAGGCCCGCCGGAACCCACAACGACCGTACTGCTCGGACCGGACATCGCGGACCCCCCAGTCTGGCAGCACTCGCGCCCGGTACAAGCGCGGTTGCACTCGGTTGGTACCGGCCCGTCCGAAACGGGTGGGCAGAATCACCCTCCGGTGCCTGTTTCGACTCCCCGCCCCCACGGGGAACCAAGCGGAAAGTAGGGTGGAGCGCTGCACCGGGCCACAACCGCCCCGGCGGCGCCGCCCACCCCGCCGGCGCGCACCGGGATTCGGCGCCGCACCCCGGACAGCCAGGGCCAGAGCAGAGGAGACGTGGCAACGTGGTCACCGCGCGCGCAGCCGCCACCTTCGAACCCGTGGGCCGGTCGGCCGGTGCCGCCCGCGCCTTCGTCCGCGACGCGCTGCTGGGCTGGGGCCTGCCCGAGGTCGTCGACGACGCGGTGGTCCTGGTCAGCGAACTCGTCACCAACGCGGTCGTGCACGCCGGCACCGCCGCCGAGGTCTGCTGCCTGCGCGAGGACGGCACCGTCCGGATCGAGGTCACCGACCGCCACCCCGAACGCGGCCTGCCGAGCTTCGCCGACATCCCCGCCACCGCGTCCGACCACTACGCCGACGCCGACGGCGAGGGCGGTCGCGGCCTGCTGATGTGCGCCGCGCTCGCCGAACGCTGGGGCGTCGAGTACGGCTCCGGCCGCAAGACCGTCTGGTTCCGGCTCGCCCTGCCCGCGCACACCGCCGGCACCCGCTACGCCCTGCCCGCCGCCCCCGGCGGCGAGCTGCCCAGCAGCCACGGCCCGGTCCACGTCGCCGTCGTCCAGCTCGACGACGACGGCCGGGTGCTCGCCTGGAACCCCGACGCCGAGGCCCTCTTCCAGCACCCGGCCGACACCGTGCTCGGCCGCCCCTGGGCCGACCTCGCCGTCTGGCCGCAGTCCGCCGACGGCGGCCCCGGGTTCGGCGCCGTGCTGCGGCTCGCCCGCTGGGAGGGCGGCTACGCGCTGCGCCGCGCCGACGGCACCGAGATCGACGTCTACGGCGTCCAGGTCCGTCTGCGTGACACCGACGGCACTCCGACCACGCTGTGTCTACTCGTCCGCGACGACGACCGCGCCGTGCTGCGCTCCCCCGCCCGCGCCCTGCCCGGCGACCGCGGCGAACCCGCCACCCGGCTCGACCTGCTGGCCGGCCTCGGCACCGGCGAGGACCTCGACACCCTGCTCCAGCACACCGTCGAACGCGCCCGCGACCTGCTCGACGCCGACGCCGCCTACCTGCTGCTCACCACCGACGACGAGGCCGAGTTCGAACTGCGGGCCAGCACCGGACTGCCCACCGCGCCGCGCCCGCACAGCCGTTTCCCGGTCGACACCGGCAACCGCTACGACTCGCCCCGCCTCCCCTCCGTCCACGAGGACCTCGCCGCCCGGCCCACCGGCCTGCCGGTCCTCGACGACAGCGGACTGCGCTCCCTGCTCACCGTCCCGCTCAAGGTCGAGGGCCGGCTGATCGGCTCGCTCGGCATCGCCACCGGCACCCCCGGCCGCTACGACAACGAGGACGCGCTGCGCCTCCAGTTCGCCGCCGACCGGCTCGCCCTGGCCGTCGAGTCCACCCGGCTCGCCGAACTCGAACGGCTGCGCCGCGGCTCGCTCTCCTTCCTCGTCGAGGCCTCCGACCTGCTCGCCGGCACCCTCGAACACGAGCAGACGCTCGCCCTGATGGCCCAGATGGCCGTCCCCACCCTCTCGTCCTGGTGCGCCGTCTACACCAACGGCGACCACGGCGCGCCCGCCTCGCTCGCCTTCGTCCTGCACGAGGACGAGGACCGCATCGACCCGCTGCGCGCCCTGCTCGACAAGACACCCGCCCCGGACAGCGGCCCCACCCACGGCACCCGGTTCTGGACCGCCCCCGCCGAGACCGCCGACGGCAACGGCTTCACCGACGAACCCGGCCTCACCGGCCTGCTCGGCGAGACCGTCGTCCTGCCGCTGACCGCCCGCAACCGGGTGATCGGCCTGCTCGCCCTCGGCACGGCGGCCGGCGTGCGGTTCCGCCAGGAGATCCTGGAACTCGCCGAGGACCTCTCCCGCCGGGCCGCCCTCGCCCTCGACAACTCGCGCCTCTACTCCGAGCGCACCGCCACCAGCCAGGCCCTGCAGCGCAGCCTGCTGCCCCCGGACCTGCCCGACATCCCGGGCGTCGAGGTGGACGTCTACTACCAGGCCGCCGGCGAGGGCAACGAGGTCGGCGGAGACTTCTACGACCTCTTCCCGATCCGCGAGGGCACCTACGGCTTCGCCATCGGCGACGTCTGCGGCACCGGCCCGGAGGCCGCCTCGGTCACCGGCCTCGCCCGGCACTCGCTGCGGCTGCTCGCCCGCGAGGGCCTGGACGCCCCGCAGGTCCTCAGCCGGCTCAACACGGCCATCCTGGACGAGGGCGCGCGCAGCCGCTTCCTGACCCTGCTGTACGGCGAACTGACACCCCGTCCGGACGGCAGCACCGAACTCTCCCTGGTCTGCGCCGGCCACCCGCTGCCGCTGCGGCTGCGCACCGACGGCCGGGTCGACCGGGCCGCCACCCCGCAGCCGCTGCTCGGCGTCATGGACGACCTCGACCTCACCGCCGAGCACCTGGTACTCAACCCCGGCGAGGTCCTGCTCTGCGTCACCGACGGCGTCACCGAACGCCGCGAGGGCCGGCGGATGCTGGGCGACGACGGCCTCGCCGAGGTGCTCACCGGCTGCACCGGGCTCACCGCCGGAGCGGTCGCGCTGCGCGTCCAGCGGGCGGTCGAGCGGTTCGCCCCGGAGCCGCCCTCCGACGACATGGCGATCCTCACCCTGCGGGTGCCGACCCAGCGCACCGCCTGAACACATCGGTGCGACAGTTGGCGCACCGGCTGTCGGAGCGTGACCGGACCGTGCCCGGCAGCGTCACAAAATGTGCGATTCACAAGGGTACAAGCCCGCTCACCCTGGGTACACCGACCTCACCGGGAAATCCCCCGGCGGGGACGTGACCAGCGGCTCTCCCGCTGGCCCAGCATTCGACCGCAGCCGTCGCACGCTCCAGCCGTGCGCGCCCGGAGCGGTCACGCGCCTTCACCTCATCGACACTCACCCGCGTTCACTGCGCCCTGCGCGCGCCCATGAGTGAAAGGAGCCTCCGGTGAGCAACGAAGCTACCGGGGCACTGAACGCCCGCTCGACCGGCGCCGACGCGGGTAACCTCGGTTACCTCGCACTCGGCCTGACCCTGCTCGCCTACGGGCTGCTCTCCACCGGCATCCTCAGCGGCACCGCCGCTGGCAACTCGGCCCACCTCGCCCACATCCTCGGCGGCCTCACCCTGTTCGTCGCGGGCCTCTGGCAGTTCCGCGGCGGCGAGGGCTTCACCGGCACCGCCTTCACCAGCCTGGGCGCCTTCTGGGCCACCTGGTCCACGGCCTCCGGCGCCGGCAAGAACGCGGCCGGCCTCTTCCTGCTCCTGTGGGCCCTGCTCGCCCTCACCCTGACCGCCGCCGCCTGGAACGCGGGCCTGTTCAGCCGCGCCGTCTACGGCCTGCTGACGGTCTCCCTGGTGCTCTCCGCGATCGCCACCTTCACCACCTCCGGCGGCCTCGCCAAGGCGGCCGGCTGGATCGCCGCCGCCTCCGGCCTGGCGGCCTGGTACTGGGCCACCGCGTCGCTGACCAACAGCGCGTGGGGCCGCGAAGCCCTGCCGGTCAAGTAACGGCGGGTGAGCCGATGGGCCGGACCCCACCCCCACGGGGCCCGGCCCATCGGCATTCCGTCCCCCTGCCTGCCCCCTGCCGGCCCCCGCACCGCCTTCAGCCGACGGCCAGCGGCTCCCGCTCCGCCACCGGCCGGACCTCCCCCGCGCGCCGGGCCCGCCACCGGGCGACACCGTGCTGCGCCGCGTACGCCATCAGCAGGATCGCCACCGCGACCAGGCCGTCCGCCCAGAAGTGGTTGGCCGTCACCACCACCACCGTGATCGTCAGCACCGGGTGCAGCACGATCAGCCAGCGGAGCGGACTCCTCGACACCCGCACCACCGCGACCGCCACCAGCACGCACCACGCCACGTGCACCGACGGCATCGCCGACAGCTGCGCCGCCTTGACCACCCCGCCGACCGCGCCGCCGTACACCGACTGCCCGTACTCCGCCGCGACATCGACGAACCCGTTCTCCGGCAGCATCCGGGGCGGCGCCACCGGGAGGAACTGGACGGCCAGGCAGACCGCCGTCGTGATGACCACCGTGCTCCGCACCCAGGCATAGCGCTCGCGGTGTCTGAGGAAGACCCAGAGCAGCACCCCGATCATCACGGTGAAGTGCATCGACGCGTAGTAGTAGTTCGCCAGCTTCACCAGCGCCGGGTACGGCGTCACCGCGGCCTGCCAGGAGGCCTCGTCGGGCAGGCCGAACGCCAACTCCGTCCGGTGGATCCAGCGCGCCCGGTCCAGCGCGTGCTCGGTGCTCATCAGGGAGAGCCTCCCGACCAGCTGCCAGAGCGCGAACAGCGCGAGCAGGGTGCCGGCCTCCCGCAGGATCGCCGAGAGACCCGCCCGCCGCACCCGGGCGGCCGCGTACGCGCCGCCGTAGAGAGCGACCGAGGTACCCCCGGCCGACTGCCAGGTCAGGGTCAGGTTCTGCAACGGTTCGCGCCTCTCCAGCAAGCTCCGGTGTGGTGGGGAGACGTTAACGCAAAAAGACCCCCTCCTGAACCGGAGGGGGTCTTTTTGGAATGATTGTTCGGCGGCGTCCTACTCTCCCACAGGGTCCCCCCTGCAGTACCATCGGCGCTGTGAGGCTTAGCTTCCGGGTTCGGAATGTAACCGGGCG
>NZ_JBEOSF010000033.1:0-58006 GCF_040302725.1 Kitasatospora sp. NPDC097605
GCGACCCCGGAGGCGGCCTGGGTGTGGCCGATGTTGGACTTCAACGCGCCCAGCCACAGCGGCCGTTCCTCCGGCCGGCCCTGGCCGTAGGTGGCCAGCAGCGCGCCGGCCTCGATCGGGTCACCCAGCGTCGTCCCGGTCCCGTGCGCCTCCACCGCGTCGACCTGCTCGGGCGTCAGCCCCGCGTTCGTCAGCGCGGCCCGGATCACCCGCTGCTGGGCGGGACCGTTCGGCGCGCTGAGGCCGTTGCTGGCGCCGTCCTGGTTGATCGCGCTGCCCCGGAGCACGGCGAGCACCTGGTGCCCGTTGCGCCGCGCGTCCGACAGCCGCTCCAGCAGCACCATTCCGGCGCCCTCGGACCAGCTCGTCCCGTCGGCGGCCGCCGAGAACGCCTTGGAACGGCTGTCGCGCGCCAGTCCGCGCTGCCGGCTGAACTCGATGAAGAGGCTCGGCGTGGACATCACGGTGACACCGCCGGCCAGCGCCATCGAGCACTCTCCGCGCCGCAGCGACTCCGCCGCCAGGTGCAGCGCCACCAGCGAGGACGAGCAGGCGGTGTCGACCGTCACCGCCGGACCCTCCAGGCCCATGGCGTACGCGATCCGGCCGGACACCACGCTGGCCGCCTTGCCGGTCAGCAGGTAGCCCTCCAGGTCCTCGGGCAGCTGCCGCAGGTGCGAGGCGTAGTCCTGCCCGTTGGTGCCGATGAACACGCCCGTCGGCGTTCCGCGCCGGCTGGACGGGTCGATGCCCGCGCGCTCCACGACCTCCCAGGACGTCTCCAGCAGCAGCCGCTGCTGGGGGTCCATCGCCAGCGCCTCACGGGGCGAGATCCCGAAGAACTCCGGGTCGAAGTCGTAGGCGTCGTAGAGGAACCCGCCCTCCTTGGCGTAGGTCTTGCCGCGCTGGTCCGGGTTGGGGTCGTAGAGCTCCTCGACGTTCCAGTTCCGGTCGGTGGGGAAGGTGGAGATGACGTCGCCGCCGTCGGCCACCAGCCGCCACAGGTCCTCCGGGCTGCGCACGCCGCCGGGCAGGCGGCAGCTCATCGCGACGATGGCGATCGGGTCGTCGTCCGCACCGGCGGTGGTGCCCGCCACCTGCGCGGGTGCGGTGTCCGACTCCCCGAGGGCCGAGGTGTGGATGTACGCGGTGAGCGCCTCGGGGGTCGGGTAGTCGAAGAGCAGGCTGGTCGGCAGCCGCAGCCCGGTGGCGGTGTTCAGCCGGTTGCGGAGCTCCACCGCGGTCAGCGAGTCGAAGCCGACCTCGCGGAACGCCCGGGCCGGGGAGATCGCCTCCGGAGAGCCGTGCCCCAGGACGGCCGCGGCGTGGGAGCGCACCAGGTCCAGCAGGAACCGGTCGCGCTCCGGTCCGGGCAGCGCCGCCAGCTGCTGGGCCAGCGAGGAGGCGCCGGCGTCGGCGAGGCCCCGGGCCGCCCGCCGGTTCGGCGTCCGGACCAGGCCCCGGAACAGGTGGGGCACCGGCCGGGTGTCGGCCTGCGCCCGCAGCGCCGCTAGGTCCGTACGGGCCGGGACGAGCGCGGCGTCGCCGAGCGCGAGAGCGGTGTCGAACAGGGCCATGCCCTCCGCCGAGGGCATGGCGGCTATGCCGGAGCGGGCCATCCGCTGCACATCGGTGTCGTCCAGGTGGACGCTCATGGTGCTGCGCTCGGCCCACAGGCCCCAGGCGAGCGACTGGCCGGCCAGGCCGGCGGCCCGGCGCCGGCGGGCCAGCGCGTCCAGGAAGGCGTTGGCCGCGGCGTAGTTCGCCTGTCCGGCGCCGCCGATGGTGGCGACGACGGAGGAGTACAGCACGAAGGCGGTCAGGTCCAGGCCGGCGGTCAGCTCGTGCAGGTTCACCGCCGCGTCGACCTTGGGCCGCAGCACGGCGTCGACCCGCTCCGGGGTCAGGGCCGCGACGACGCCGTCGTCCAGCACACCGGCCGTGTGGATCACCGCGGTCAGCGGGTGCCCGGCGGGCACGGCGGCCAGCAGCTCCGCGAGCGCCGCGCGGTCCGCGACGTCGCACGCCGCCACCGTCACCGTGGCGCCGAGGGCGGCCAGTTCGGACCGCAGCTCCTCCGCACCCGCCGCGGCGAGACCGCGGCGGCTGGTCAGCAGCAGGTGCCGCACGCCGTACTCGGTCACCGCGTGGCGGGCCGCCAGCGCGCCCAGCGTCCCGGTGCCGCCGGTGATCAGCACGGTGCCGTCCGGGTCGAACGCCGGGGGGACGGCCGGGGCGTCGGCCGGGACCCGGGCGAGCCGGGGGACCAGCACAGCGCCCTCGCGGACGGCGAGTTGGGGCTCGCCGGAGGCCAGCGCGGCGGGCAGCGCGCGCAGCGACTCCGGGGCCGCGTCGAGGTCCACGAGCACGAACCGGTCCGGCTCCTCGGTCTGCGCCGAGCGGACCAGCCCCCACAGCGCGGCGTGCGCCAGGTCGGGCACGTCCTCGTCGGGGGCGGCCGCCACGGCGCCCCGGGTCACGAACACCAGCCGGGAGGCGGCGCACCGCTCGTCGGTGAGCCAGCGCTGGGCGAGGGCCAGGGCCCGGTGCGTGACGTCCCGTACGGCGTCCGCCGTGCCCGGCTCCGCGCCGGTGCCGTGCGGCGGCTCGGTGCAGGCGATCAGCACCGCGTCGGGGACGTCGGCGGTGTCCGCGTCCCAGTCGAAGACCGGCAGGTCGAGGCCGGCGCGCAGGGCGAGGCCGTCGTCACCGAGGACCGCCCACCGGCGCGATCCGGCGGATCCGCCGCCGCGCACCGGGCTCCACGCCACCTGCAGCAGCGACGGGTGGAAGGCGGGACGCCCGCCCCGGATCTCCTCCGGGCGCGTGGCGCGCAACGCCACCTCGCCGACGGCGGCCACGGGCCGGCCGGTCGGATCGGCGAGGGCGACGGACATCCCGTCGGGGCCGGTCGGGGTCAGCCGCACCCGCAGCGCGGACGCGCCGGTCGCGTGCAGCGAGACGCCCTTCCAGGCGAACGCCAGCCGGGCGTCGAGGTCCGCGCCCATACCGCCGTTCGCGTCGCCGCCCTCGCGGCCGAGCACGTCGGCCGCGCCCAGCGCGGCCTCCAGCAGCGCCGGGTGCAGGCCGAACAGCCCGGCCTCGCCCGCGGTGTCCTCGCTGAGGACGGCCTCGGCGCACACCTCGTCGCCGAGCCGCCACAGGGCGGTGATCCCGTCGGGCCGCTCGCCTTCCACCGGGACGGCGCCGGCCGGCGGCCAGGCCGTCAGGTCGAACGGCTCGGCCGTCCCGCCGGCCGCCAGGAGGCCGGTGGCGTGCCGCCGCCAGGGCCGGTCCGCCCCGCCCTGCTCCGCCCCCGGCTCCGTCTCGGCCTGCTCCGGCCGGGCGAACACCTCGAAGGTCCGCCGCTCGTCCTCGCCCGCGCCCAGCCGCACCTGGAGCACCACCGCGCCCTGGGCCGGCAGCGCCAGCGGCGCCTCGACGACCAGCTCCTCGATCCGCTCGTAGCCGACGTGGTCCCCCGCGCGGACGGCGAGCTCCACGAAGGCGCCACCCGGCAGCACCGGGGTGCCGAGCGCCGTGTGGTGGGCCAGCCAGGGGTGCGTCTGCACGGACAGCCGGCCGGTGAACAGGTGGCCGTCCGCCCCGGCGAGGGCGACCGCGGCGCCGAGCAGCGGGTGATCGGCCGGCTCCAGACCCGCCGTCGACACATCACCGCTCGGGGCGGGCCGGGAGAGCCAGTACAGCTCGCGCTGGAAGGCGTAGGTCGGAAGGTCCACCCGCCGCGCGCCGTGCCCGGCGAAGACGGCCGCCCAGTCGGGTTCGATGCCCTGGACCTGGGCCTGCGCCAGGGAGCTGACGAAGCGCCGCGCCCCGCCCTCGTCGCGGCGCAGCGTTCCCACGGCGGCGATCGCGGCGGTGCCGGCGTCCTCGGCGGTCTCCTGCAGCGCCGTCAGCAGCACCGGGTGCGGGCTGCACTCGACGAACCCGGTGAAGCCGGCGGCCAGCAGCTCCCGCGCGGCCCGCTCGAACTCCACCGTGTCCCGGATGTTGCGGTACCAGTACCGGGTGTCCAGTTCGCGAGTGTCCAGCCGCTCGCCGGTCACCGTGGAGTAGAACGGGATGGCGGAGGCCGTCGGCGCCACCGTCCGCAGCCCCTCCACCATGCGCTCGCGCAGCACGTCCACCTGGGCGGAGTGGCCGGCGGTGTCGACGCCGCGGATCCGGCGGGCCTGGACGCCCTCGGCCTCCAGGGCGGCCAGCAGCTCGTCGAGCGCCGCGGGGTCGCCGGAGACGGTCACGAACCTCGGGCCGTTGACGGCGGCGATCGACAGCCGGTCCGACCAGCGCCCGATCCGCTCGCGGGCCTCCTCGGCGGGCAGCGAGACGGCCATCATGCCGCCCTTGCCGGTGAGCTCCGACCAGAGCAGGCTGCGCAGGGCGACGATGCGGGCCGCGTCCTCCAGGGTCAGCCCGCCGGCGACGTACGCCGCGGCGATCTCGCCCTGGGAGTGCCCGATCACGGCCGCCGGTTCGATCCCGTACGACCGCCAGACGGCCGCCAGCGACACCATCACCGCGAACAGCGTCGGCTGGATCACGTCGATGCGCTCCAGCGAGGGCGCGTCCGGCTCGTCGTGCAGCACGTCCATCAGCGACCAGTCGATGAACGGCCGGAACGCGTCGGCGCACGCCCGCAGCTGCTCGGCGAAGACCGGCGAGTCCCGCCACAGCTCCTGCGCCATGCCGATCCACTGCGAGCCCTGGCCGGGGAAGACGAAGGCGACCTTGCGCCGCTCGGCGCCGGCGGCCTGCACCAGGTGGGGCGCGGTCGCGCCGTCCGCGAGCGCGTCGAGGCCCTGGAGGAAGCCCGCGCGGTCGTCCGCGACGATCGCGGCCCGGTGGCCGAACGCGGTGCGGGTGGTGGCGAGCGCGTACCCGGTGTCGGCGAGCCCGGTACCGGGGTGGGCCGCGAGGTGCACCCGCAGCCGCTCGGCCTGGGCGCGCAGCGCCTCCTCGGTCCGGCCGGAGAGCGTCCACGGGAGCGGGCCGGCCAGGCCGTCCGGCTCCGCGTCGGCGGACGGGGCCTCGGCCTCCTGCGGGGCCTGCTCGATGATGGCGTGGGCGTTGGTGCCGCTGATCCCGAAGGAGGAGACGCCGGCGCGCCTCGGCCGTCCGGTCGACGGCCACGGCGTCGGGTCGGTCAGCAGCCGCACCGCGCCCGACTCCCAGTCCACGTGCGGGGACGGCTCGTCGACGTGCAGGGTCTTCGGCAGCAGGCCGTGCCGGATGGCCATCACCATCTTGATCACCCCGGCCACGCCGGCCGCCGCCTGCGGGTGGGCGAAGTTGGACTTCAGCGAGCCCAGCCACAGGGGCTGCCCGTCCGCCCGCTCCTGGCCGTAGGTCGCGAGCAGCGCCCCGGCCTCGATCGGGTCGCCGAGGGCGGTGCCGGTGCCGTGCGCCTCGACGGCGTCGACGTCCCCGGTGGACAGGCCCGCGTCGGCGAGCGCCGCCCGGATCACCCGCTGCTGGGAGGGGCCGTGCGGGGCGGTCAGGCCGTTGCTGGCGCCGTCCTGGTTGACGGCGCTGCCGCGGATCACGGCCAGTACCTGGTGGCCGTTGCGCCGGGCGTCGGAGAGCCGCTCCAGCAGGATCATGCCGGCGCCCTCGCCCCAGCCGGTGCCGTCCGCCCGGGCGGAGAAGGCCTTGCAGCGGCCGTCGGCGGAGAGCGCCTTCTGCCGGCTGAGCTCGACGAAGATGCCGGGGCTGGACATCACGGTGACACCGCCGGCCAGCGCCAGTGAGCACTCGCCCCGGCGCAGCGACTGCACGGCCAGGTGGATCGCCATCAGGGAGGCCGAGCAGGCGGTGTCCACCGAGACGGCGGGGCCTTCGAGGCCGAGGGTGTAGGAGATCCGGCCGGAGATGACGCTGGTGGTGCTGCCGGTCAGCAGGTAGCCCTCGTACCCCTCCGACGGTTCCTCCATCCGGGGCCCGTAGTCCTGGGGCATCGCCCCGACGAACACCCCGCAGCGGCTGCCCTTCAGCGACGCGGGCCGGATGCCCGCGCGCTCCAGGGCCTCCCAGGAGGTCTCCAGCAGCAGCCGCTGCTGGGGGTCCATCGCCTGGGCCTCGCGGGGGCTGATGCCGAAGAAGGCGGGGTCGAACCAGCCCGCGTCGTGCAGGAAGCCGCCCTCCCGGACGTAGCTCTTGCCCTGCTTGGACGGGTCGGGGTCGTACAGGTCGGCCAGGTCCCAGCCGCGCTCGGTGGGGAATCCCGCGACCGTGTCCCGGCCGGCGGCGACCACCTCCCACAGCTCCTCGGGGGTCCGGACGCCGCCCGGGAGCCGGCAGCTCATCGAGACGATGGCGATCGGGTCGTGCTCGTCCTCGGCGGGGACGGACGGCCGGGGCGAGGCGGCGCGCTCCGGCGTGTCGGGGTCCACGGCGGAGGTGCGGACGTGGCGGGCCAGCGCGGCCGGCGTGGGGTGGTCGAAGAGGATCGTGCCGGGCAGCCGCAGCCCGGTGGCGGCGTTCAGCCGGTCGCGCAGCTCGACCGCGCTGATCGAGTCGAAGCCCAGCTCCTTGAACGCCCGGTCGGTGTCGATCGCGGCGGGCGTGGCGTGGCCGAGGACGAACGCGGCGTGCTTGCGGACGAGTTCCTCGGCGGCCTCCTGCTGCTCGGTCTCGTCGGCGAGGGCGGCCAGGCGGTCGCGCCAGGTGGCCGGCTCCTCGGTCGCGGCGGCGTCGAGCTCCGGGACCGGGGTGTCGAGCCAGTAGCGGTCGCGTTGGAAGGCGTAGGTGGGCAGGTCGACGCGGTGGGCGTCGGGGAAGACGGTGGTCCAGTCGATGGGCAGGCCGGTGGTGTGGATGCGGCCGAGCGCGGTGATCGCGGACTCGTCCTCGGGGCGGTTCTTGCGCAGGAGGGGGATGAACTCGCCTGAGTCGACGCAGGTTTGGGCCAGGGCGGTGAGGGTGGCGGCGGGGCCGAGTTCGATGTAGCGGGTGACGCCGCGTTCCCGCAGGGTGGTCATGCCGTCGTGGAAGCGGACGGCTTCGCGGACGTGGCGGACCCAGTAGTCGGGTGAGCGGACGAGTTCCGGGGTCGCGATTTCGCCGGTGACGTTGGAGACCAGGGCGATGGTGGGCTCGTGGTAGGTGAGTCCCTGGGCGATCTGCCGGAACTCCTCCAGCATCGGCTCGATCAAGGGGGAGTGGAAGGCGTGGCTGACGCGCAGGCGGGTGGACTTCCAGCCGCCGGCCTCCGCGATGGCCAGGACCGCTTCCTCGTCGCCGGAGAGGACGGTGGCGGTGGGGCCGTTGACGGCGGCGATGGAGACGCGGTCCTCGTGGCCGGCCAGGTGTGGCAGCACCTCTTCTTCCGAGGCGATGACGGAGACCATGGCGCCGCCGGTGGGCAGGGCCTGCATCAGTCGGCCACGGGCGGCCACCAGGGCGCAGGCGTCGGCGAGCGACCAGACGCCCGCGACGTGGGCGGCGGCGAGTTCACCGACCGAGTGCCCGACCAGGAAGTCGGCGCGCACGCCCCAGGATTCGACGAGGCGGTAGAGCGCGACCTCGATCGCGAACAGCGCCACCTGTGCGTACCCGGTGCCCTCCAGCAGTGCGGCGTCCGAGGAGATGACGTCGCGCAGCGGACGGTCCAGGTGCCCGTCGACGACGGCGCGGACCTCGTCGAACGCGGCGGCGAACACGGGGAACGCCGCGTACAACTCCGCTCCCATGCCGAGTCGCTGTGCACCCTGGCCGGTGAACAGGAACGCGGTCAGCCCGTCGGAGATCTGCGTGCCCGAGGCTTCGCCGGACGCCAACTCCTCCAGCGCGCGCAGCAGTTCCGCACGGTCCCGCCCGACCACCGCCGCGCGGTGCTCGAACGCGGTCCGGCCGGTCGCCAGCGAGTAGCCCACGTCCACCGGTGACAGCTCCGGCGAGGCCGCCACGTGCGCACCCAGCCGCCGGGCCTGCTCCCGCAGCGCCGCGGCCGACCTGCCGGACACCACCCACGGCACCACGGAGCCGGGAGCGTCGGTCGGGGGCCGCTCCTCCTCCGACCAGCTCGACAGCACCACATGGCAGTTGCTGCCGCCCATGCCGAACGAGCTGACGCCCGCGACCAGCGGTCCGCCGTCGGGGCTGGGCCACTCCTCGCGCTCGGTCTGGACGCGGAGGTTCAGCGCGTCGAGCGCGATGGCCGGGTTGGGCGTCTCGAAGTTGAGGCTGGGCGGCAGTTCCCGGTGGTGGAGGGAGAGGACGGTCTTCAGCAGCCCCGTGATGCCGGCCGCGCCCTCCAGGTGACCGACGTTGGTCTTGGCGGAGCCGACCCGCAGCGGGCCGTCGGCGGTCCGGGCCGCGCCCAGGACGGCACCGAGGGCCGCCGCCTCGACCGGGTCGCCGACCTTGGTGCCGGTGCCGTGCAGTTCCACGTACTGCACGGTGGCGGGGTCGACCCCGGCCAGCCGGTAGGCCTCGCGCAGCACCTCCTCCTGCCCGGCCCGGTCCGGCGTGGTCAGGCTGAGGCCGCCGCCGTCGTTGTTCGTCGCGGAGCCGTGGATCAGGCAGTAGACCCGGTCGCCGTCGGCGACCGCCCGGGAGAGCGGCTTGAGGACCACCAGGGCACCGCCCTCGCCCCGGACGTAGCCGTTGGCCCGGGCGTCGAAGGTGTGGCAGCGGCCGTCGGGGGAGAGGGCGCCGAACTTCGAGGCGCCGGCGAAGCTCTCGGGGGCGACGTTGAGGTTGACGCCGCCGGCCAGCGCGAGTTGCGACTCCCCGCGCCGCAGGCTCTCGCAGGCCAGGTGGACGGCGACCAGGGAGGAGGACTGGCCGGTGTCCACGACCAGGCTGGGGCCGTGCAGTCCGAGGACGTAGGAGAGGCGGTTGGCGATGATGCCGCGCTGCAGTCCGGTCAGCGAGTGCTGGGTGAGGGCCGGCACGCCGAGCCGGTGCTGGAGGGCCGCGTAGTCGTCCGCGATGGCGCCGACGAAGACGCCGGTGCGGCTGCCCGTCAGGGCGGAGGGAACGGCGCCCGCGTCCTCCAGCACCTCCCAGCCGAGTTCGAGCACCAGGCGCTGCTGCGGGTCCATGGCGGCGGCTTCGCGCGGCGATATCCCGAAGAATGCGGGGTCGAACCGGTCGATCTGCCCGATGAATCCGCCGCGGCCGCTTTCCGGGCCGGATCCGGCGATTCCGGCGCGGTCCCCGGGTATTCCGGTAATGGCGTCGACGCCGTCGCGGAGCAGTGCCCAGAATTCATCCGGACCGGTCACCCGCGGAAGCCGGCAGGCCACTCCGACGACGGCGATCGGATCGTTGTGCATCTCGGTGTTCCCAGACATCGCGACTCGGATCGCCTCTCCACAGGAAAATCAAATGCCGAAGCCAGATCGGGCAGTTGGAGCTGTTGGGAGGCTATCGCGCACGGTAGGGGCGACCAACCCCTAGATCCCAGGGGGCCACCCCTACCGTATTCGCGTCATTCAGGGGCCGCGCCGCCGGCCCCGGTCGCTCTTGATTCTCCGTGTACCATCCCGTGGCCCTGGCCGGAATGGCCTGGACCAGAGGGCCGGAACCGTCCGCACGGAGCCCGCGCGGCCTCGGCGATCCGGGTCCGGCCGATGCCGTCAAGCGAATCCGGAGGCCAGCGGGACGCGGTCCACCGCGAAGTCGATCATGAGCTGCCGGCGGCCGCGGATGTTGAGTTTCCGGTACACCCGGGTGAGGTGCTGCTCGACCGTGCTCACGGTGATGTACAGCTCGGCCGCGATCTCCCGGTTCGTGGACCCCTGCGCCGCGAGGGCGGCGACCCGGATCTCCGAATCGCTGAGCTTGGCCAGCGGGCCGGCCCCGCTGTCGTCCTCCCGGGAGCGCTCGTGCGCTTTCAGCCGGCCCGGCCGGATGGCCTCGCACAGCGCGTCGGCCCCGCACTCCTTGGCCATCTGCCAGGCCCGGTCCGTGATCGTGCCGGCCCGGCTGAACTCGCCCAGCGCCCGGTGCGCCCGGCCGAGGTCGGCCAGGGTGCGGGCCAGTTCCAGCCGGTCGCCGGACCGCTCCAGCTCGGCCACCGCCAGGGAGAGCGTCCGGGGCCGCAGCGCGGGTTCGCTGAGGCCGGCGTGCAGCCGCAGCGCGGTGCCCCGGATGCGGGAGCTGCCGGTCTCCTGCAGCTGGCTCCTGATCAGGCGCTCGGCGGGCTCCCGCTCGCCGATGCGCAGCCACGCCTCCGCGACGTCCAGGTTCCAGGGCAGGAGCACCGGCTGGTCGACGTTCCACTGCTTGCCGAGCCGCTCCGCCATGAGGAACTCGCCGAGCGCGGCGTGCGCCCGGCCGGTCGCCAGGTAGTAGTGCCCGCGCGCCCGCAGGTACTTCAGCCCGTAGATGCTGCGGAAGACGCTGTCCCGCACCGGGCGGCTGAGCTGGCGGGCCGCCGCGTTCAGCCGCCCCATGGCGGTGTAGGCGAGGATCTGGGTGGCGATCGCCCCCGCGGCGAAGACGTTGCCGACCTCCTCCGCGATCCCCTCCAGGGAGTCGGAGGCGTGCTCCACCGCCTTGTGCAGGTCGCCCTGCCAGAGCGAGATCTCGCTGCGGACCATGGCGAGTATGGTCCGCCAGCCCGGCGTCTGCCAGCCCTGGGCCTCGGCGGTCAGCAACTGCCACCAGGTCTCGATCTCGGCGGAGCCGCGGCTGCCCCGGGCCAGCGCGGACAGGGCCGTCACGGCGGGCTCGAAGGTCGCCTCGGTGAGCGCCAGGAGCTGCAGCGAGCCCTCGGCCACCAGGGCGACCGGCTCGTCGCGGAGCGGGCGCGCCGGGGTGGGGCCGGGCAGCGTGACGGCCGGCGCGGCGGAACTGTGCGCCGGCGCCTTCAGGGCCGAACCGATCAGCGCGGTGTCCAGCGCCCCGGGCGCGTCCGCGGTGCCGGGAGCGCCCTGGCCCTCGCCGCCGAAGCGGCGCAGCGTCCGCCGTGCCTCCTCGACCCGCCCCAGCGCGAGCAGCAGCCGGGCCAGCGGGCCCGCGCAGGACTCCGGCAGCCGGTCGCTGTCCAGCAGGGCGAGCGGCTCCATGAGATGGGTCTCCACCGCCGAGGGGTCCAGGCGCAGCAGGACGGCCGCGAGCCGCAGCCGGATCTCGGTGCGCTGCGCCGGAGCGGTGCAGGCGGCGCAGGCGAGCTCCAGGTAGCGCACCGCCAGCCGCACATCGCCGGCGAGCACCTGCTCGGCGGCGTGGCGCAGCACGTCGACGGCCCACTGCGGGAACGACGCGGAGGCCCTGGCGGCCAGCAGGTGCTCGGCGACCTTCAGATCGCCGGCGCCCACCCGGTGCAGCACCTCGGCCGCCCGCCGGTGCAGCTCGGCGCGTGCCTGCGGAGCCATCTCGTCGAGCAGCGTCCCCTGCACCAGCGGGTGGCGCAGCGCGCAGCAGTCCAGCAGCCCGACCGTGTTCAGCGCCTCGATGCCGCGGGTCACGGTGCCGCGGCTGACGTCCAGCATCAGGCTGAGCAGGTCGGGCGAGCCCGCGCGGCCGAGCACGGACAGGCCCTTCACCAGGTCCTCGGCGATCGGGCCGGAGCGGCGCAGGATGCTGCGCACCGCGGAGATGAAGGCCTCGCCGACCTCGGGCTCGTCCGGGGAGGGGAGGCGCCCCTGCGCGGCGGCGGTGTGGTGGTCCTCCAGCAGGGCGCGCAGGAGGAGGGGATTGCCGCCGCTGACGGCGTGCCAGGACGGGGCGCGCCGGCGGGCCTCGGCCGCGCCGAACGTCCTGCCGAGCACTTCGGCCACATGGTCCGTGCGGAGCGGGGGAAGGATGATCCGGCGCCGGTTGGGGTGCTGGAGGAAGAGGGTGCGCAGGGCCGGGTCGCTGCGCCGCTCGTGGACGGCGGAATCGGTGAGGACCAGCAGCATGGGGGCGCCGTGCATGGGGCTGGTGGCCGCCAGCAGGTGGCGCAGCGAGGGTGCGTCGACGTACTGGACGTCGTCCACCAGGACCACCACGGGCAGTTGGGAGGCGAGGTCGTGCAGGGCCAGGCAGAAGTCGTTGCGGCCGGACGGCGCTTCGGCCGCCGCCCGCAGCGGCGCGTGCGCCGGGGCCGGCAGGCCGGGGTCGTGGAGGAGCTGGCGCAGCGCCGCCAGCGGAACCTCGCGCTCCCCGGGATTCCCGGTGATACGGAGAACCGCCGCCCGACTGTGCTCCAACTGCCGTGCGAATTCCGTTAAGATTGCTGTCTTTCCGAATCCAGCTGGACCTTGGAGAACAACGACACCTGCATTGCCGGAGAGGCAGTGAGAGAATTCATCAGCCAGCTTGGTGAGTTGCTCGCCTCTGCCGGTCAGCATCCTCAAGTCTCCGATCGGTGGTCAGATCGCCGCCGGCCTGATCCGGTAGGGCTGACGACAGTTGGGGGGATGGTACCCGAGTGATAGGGGTGGCGATCAATAGGACGACCTCCACGGGTTTCTTCGTACACAAGAATCGGACGCCCGGAGCTGGCGGTGAGTCACATCGCCCTGGCCGGTGCGGGATCTCCGGCGCAGGTAGGGGTGCCGGGGGGTCAGGTTAGGGGTGTACATGACCGGTCCTTCCGGGATAAAACACTGCGGGGACACGTTTTCGGCCAGTTATGCGGGGTAACGGCCGGGGCAACTGGCGGGCCCGTGCCGTTCGCCGCACCCGCCGATGAACGGCGGTCGACTGTCGGGCATCAGCGATCTGCACGTTGGCTATCCGGAAAATCGGGCCATTGTCGAAAAAGATGTGTCCGGAATCCGACCTGAACCGGCTGCCGGCGGCCGGCCGCGCGGGCACGGCGTTCGCCGGCCGTTCGCCGGGGTCGGGCGGGCGCCCGGCGTATTGCGTCAACGGTTCGCCAAGGCGATCCGGACACCCGGAGACCACGAGTCGTGGAGCGTGCGGCGCAGCCCGCCCCGGTACCGGCCGGCGGCGCGAGTTAGGGGAGGTGAGGGCCCCGAGTAGGGGGTCCTCCCGTCCTACGATGGCCGCCGACGCCCCCCTCCGCCTTCCGATCGATGAGGGCCCGGCCGTCCCCACCGCCTCCCATCCGTCGCAGCAGCCAGCCGTCTTGAGGTGATCGACGTGGAATCCATCCTGAACGCCGTCGTGTCCGGTGAAGCCACCCGGCAGGACTTCGCCGCCCTGCCGCTTCCCGAGTCGTACCGGGCCGTGACGGTCCGCAAGCAGGACGTGGAGATGTTCGCCGGCATCGAGAGCCGGGACAAGGACCCCCGCAAGTCCCTCCACGTGGAGCAGGTGCCCGTCCCCGAACTCGGCCCCGGCGAAGCCCTGGTCGCGGTGATGGCCAGTTCCGTGAACTACAACTCGGTCTGGAGCGCGATCTTCGAGCCGCTGCCCACCTTCGGCTTCCTGGAGCGCTACGGTAGACAGTCCCCCCTCGCCAGGCGCCACGACCTGCCGTACCACGTCATAGGCTCCGACCTGGCCGGCGTGGTGCTGCGCACCGGCCCCGGCGTCAACGCCTGGCACCCCGGGGACGAGGTGGTCGCCCACTGCCTGTCGGTGGAGCTGGAGTCCGCCGACGGCCACGGCGACACCATGCTCGACCCCGAGCAGCGGATCTGGGGCTTCGAGACCAACTTCGGCGGCCTCGCCCAGCTGGCCCTGGTCAAGTCCAACCAGCTGATGCCCAAGCCCGCCCACCTGACCTGGGAGGAGTCCGCGGCCTCCGGTCTGGTCAACTCCACCGCCTACCGCCAGCTGGTCTCGCGCAACGGCGCCGGCATGAAGCAGGGCGACAACGTGCTGATCTGGGGCGCCAGCGGCGGCCTCGGCTCGTACGCCACCCAGCTCGCGCTGGCCGGCGGCGCCAACCCCGTCTGCGTGGTGTCCAGTCCCGGGAAAGCCGAGATCTGCCGGGCGATGGGCGCCGAGGCGATCATCGACCGGTCCGCCGAGGACTACCGGTTCTGGAAGGACGAGCACACCCAGGACCCGCGCGAGTGGAAGCGGCTGGGGGCCCGGATCCGTGAGCTGACCGGCGGCGAGGACGTCGACATCGTCTTCGAGCACCCCGGCCGGGAGACCTTCGGTGCCAGCGTCTTCGTCACCCGCAAGGGCGGTACGGTCGTCACCTGCGCCTCCACCTCCGGCTACATGCACCAGTACGACAACCGGTACCTCTGGATGTCGCTCAAGCGCATCGTCGGCACGCACTTCGCCAACTACCGCGAGGCCTGGGAGGCCAACCGCCTGATCGCCAAGGGCAGGATCCACCCGACCCTCTCCCGGACCTACACCCTGGACGAGACCGGACAGGCCGCCCACGACGTCCACCGCAACGTCCACCAGGGCAAGGTCGGCGTGCTCTGCCTGGCCCCCGAGGAGGGCCTCGGCGTGCGCGACCACGAGCTGCGCGCCAAGCACCTCGACGCGATCAACCGCTTCCGCGTCCCCTTGGCGGCCACCGACTGAACCGCCCCGGGGTGAACTGAGCCGGCGTCAAGGGCGTGGACGGAGCGACCGCCCAGGGGCCTTATGCTGCTGCGCATGCTGAGCGAGACACGCCCGGTCGGTTCGGGGGCGGCCATCTTGTCGGACCAGGAGTTCGTTCGGACCCGGACCCGGATCGGGCCGGTGCCTTTCGTGCCCGAGGTGCGCCTGCACATGGCGGAGGACGCCATCGCGCTGTGGGAGACCACCGAGTCCGCACGCGGCGAACGCGGGCTGCCGCCGCCGTTCTGGGCGTTCGCCTGGGCCGGCGGCGTCGGGGTGGCCCGCTATGTGCTGGACCACCCCGAACTGGTCGCCGGCCGGACGGTGCTGGACCTCGCGGCCGGCTCCGGCCTGGTCGGCATCGCGGCGGCGCTGCGCGGCGCCCGGTCGGTGCGGGCCGCCGAGATCGACGCGTACGCCGTCGCCGCCATCGAGGTCAACGCGGCCGCCAACGGTGTGCGGGTCGCGGCGGCCGTCGAGGACCTGCTGGACGGCGACGGCGCGCCGGCGGAGGTGGTGCTCGCCGGGGACGTCTTCTACGAGCGGACGATGGCGGCGCGCTTCCTGCCGTTCCTGCAGCGCGCCCGGGCGCGGGGCGCGGCGGTGATCGTCGGCGACCCGGGCCGCGCCTATCTGCCGCGCGAGCGCTTCACGGCGCTGGCGGCGTACGAGGTGCCGGTGGTCGCGGACCTGGAGGACGCGGCGCTGAAGACGACGACGGTGTGGGAGCTGGCGGGCGGGCCGTCCGGCTCCTGAAATTCCCGGCGGGTCGGCGCGGGGCGCTGGTAGACAGTCGGCCATGGCCGACTTCACCCTGCGCCCCGCCGTCCCCGACGAGATCCCCGCCGTGCTCGCGCTCTGGGCCCGCGCCGCCAAGGGCACCAGCATCACCGACGACGCCGAGGGCGTGGCGGCCCTGCTCGCCCGCGACCCGCACGGCCTGCTGGTCGCCGTCCGGGCGGACGACCCGGCCGTCCTGCTCGGCACCGTCATCGCGGGCTGGGACGGCTGGCGCTGCCACCTCTACCGGCTCGCCGTCGACCCGGACCACCGCCGGCGCGGCATCGGCGCCGCCCTGCTGGCGGCCGCCGAGGACCGCTTCACCGCCCTCGGCGGCCGCCGCGCCGACGCGATGGTGCTGGACGACAACGCCCTCGGCCACCGGACCTGGCAGGCCGCCGGCTACGGCCCGCAGCCGCAGTGGACGCGCTGGGTGAAGCCGCTGGCCGCGGACTGACGGGCCGGGGCCGGCGGCCGCGGCGCGGCGCGGTCCGGCGCGGTCCGGCTCAGCGGGGGTCGACCGGGGTGAGCACGCCGAGGCGGTCCTCGATCTCCTGGGCGGCGGCCAGGCACAGGTCCTCCCGGAAGGCACGCCCGATGACCTGCACGCCGGACGGCAGCCCATCGGCCACCCCGGTCGGCACGGCGACCCCGGGCACGCCCACGAAGCTGGTCACCGAGCACAGCCGCATGCCCGCGCCGACCCGTTCGTGCCCCGCCCGGTCGCGCGACTCCAGACCCGGCTCGACCGGCGGCTCGGTGAACACCGGTCCGAGCAGCAGCGGGTACTCGTCGAGGAACTCCGCCCAGGACCGGCGGATGCCCAGCCAGGACCCCATCAGCTTCATGAACTCCGCGGCGGTCGCGGGCGGGGTCTTCTCCATCGCCATCCCGATGTAGCGGTCCCCGCCCTCGCCGAGCAGGGTCCGCACCACCGGCCAGGCCGGAGCGAACTCGGTCACGGTGATCCGGCCGTACGCCTCCAGCGCCTCGTCCAGCCGCGGCACGTCCGCCACCTCCCGCACGTCGTACCCGGCGTCGCGCAGCGCTTCGGCCGCGGCCGCGACGGCCGCGCGGACCGTCGGGTGGACGCCGTGGCCGCCGGGGTCGGCGACGACCGCGACCTTCACCGGCCCCGGCAGCGGCTCGCCGTACAAGGGCACCGGGACGGCCCGGGGGTCCCGCGGGTCGGGCCCGGCCAGCGCCTCGTACGCCAGCCGCAGGTCGGCGATCCGGCGGGCCAGGGGCCCGTCGGTGACCAGGATCTGCGAGGCCGGTCCCGGGTCCTCCGGGCCGAAGACGCGGTGGTCGGCGGGGAACCGTCCGGCGGTCGGCTTCAGCCCGGCCACGCCGCAGAACGAGGCCGGGACCCGGACGGATCCGCCGGAGTCGTTGCCGAGTCCGAGCGCGGCCATGCCGGTGGCCACCGCCACCCCGTCGCCGCCGCTGCTGCCGCCCGGGGTCCGGCCCGGGTCCCACGGGTTGACGGTGTCGCCGAACAGCTCGCTGCGGGAGTGCATCCCCGCCAGGATCAGGGTCGGCATGTTGCTGTGCCCGATGGGGATGGCGCCGGCCGCCCGGAGCCGGGCCACCGGCAGCGCGTCCTCGGACGCCACCAGGTCGCGGAAGCGCGCCGCCCCGAAGGTGGTCGGCACGCCCTCGATCGCGGTGGACTCCTTCACCGTGAAGGGCACACCGGCCAGCGGCCCGAGCTCCTCGCCGGCGGCCCGCCGCCGGTCCGTCCGCCCGGCGGCCTCGCGGGCGCGCTCGGCCAGCAGTTGGGTGACCGCGTTGACCCGGGGGTTGACCTCGGCGATGCGTTCCAGATGGCTGTCGACCAGTTCGACCGCCGAGATCCCCCCGGTTCGGACCGCCGCCGCCTGGTCGGCGGCGGGCAGCTTCCACAGCGCGTCCCGCATGATCCTCGTGCTCCCCATCCACGTGTCGACGAGCCGTCGACGGGCTGTCGATGTGCTCGTGGCGGAACCATACCCCGGAAGCGATACGATCGTATCGAAATAAGGAGGGGCCGAGCATGCCCAAGCAGGTGGACTACGAAGGCCGACGCCGGCGGATCGCCGAGGCCGTCTGCCTCCTCGCCGACGAACACGGGCCGGAGGGAGTGACCGTGCGCGACGTCGCAGCCCGCGCGCAGGTCTCCGTGGGCGCTGTTCAGCGCTGCTTCCGCACCAAGGAGGAGATGCTCCTGTTCGCCGTCGGCCACGTCGGCGAACGCGTCACCGAACGCGCGCGGTACCGGCTGGCCGGCAGTCCGGCCCACTCGGCCGGCACCGCCCTGGGGCACGTGGTCGCCGAGGTCGCCCTGCTCCGCGAGGAACACCGCGCCGAGGCCCGGGTCTGGCTCGCGTTCGTCGCCAAGGCGGCCGTCAGCGAGCCGCTGGCCGGTCCGCTGAGAAGCAGCTACGCGGCCCTTCAGGACCTCGTCGCGCGCCTCATCGCGGAGGCCGCCGGGAGCGGTTCGGCCGGCGGTTCGGCCGGCGGTTCGGCCGGCGAAGGCGAAGGCGCCGCGCCGTCCGACCCGGGGCGCGAGGCCCGCACCCTGCTCGCCCTCGCCGACGGCCTCACCGCGCAGGTGCTCATCGGCCACCTGGCCGAGGCGGAGGCCGAGGAGGTCCTGCACGCGCATCTGGCCGGCCTCTGGGAACGCCTGCGCGTCGCCCGCCCCTGAACGGTGGTCGGACACTCCCGCCCGGGCCGGTTCGCCGGGACCTGCCGAAGCGGCAGCGTGTCGACGTGCACCGGCGCGGACGCGGGCGGGAGGCTGGTGGCTCCGGAGCGGGCAGGTGGTCGGGAGGGCATGTGAGAGTGCGTGATGCGGCGGCGGGCGGGGACGCGGACGCCGGTGTCCTCGGCACCGCGCTCGGCGTGGTCCTGGCGTTCTCGCTGGCGGAGGGCTCGTGGGAGTGGTTCTCCACGTACCTGGGATTGACGCTCCTCGCGGTGGTGCTGGCCTTCGGGCGGGTCCCGGTGCGGAGGGCCGTCGGCTACGGATGGCACCTGGCGGCGTACTCGCTGGTGGTGGGCCTCTGCGTGGCGCTCGCGCTGGCGCCGGCGTTGCAGCGCTGGGACTGGCTGTTCCCGATGCCGGGCACCAGGGAGGGCTGCGTGCAGGCGGGCCGGTACGAGAGCCTGCACACGAAGGCCGCGCTGGGGGACCTCGCCGGGCAGGACGCGGCGGCGCTGGCGTACGCGCAGGACCGGCAGAGCCGGGTGGCGGTGGACGACTGCCTGTCCGCGACCACGACCCGGTGGCTCCCGGTGTACGCGCTGGGCACGGCGCTGGTGGTGAGCGGGGGCGCGTGGGTGTGGGGGAGGGCGCGGCGGTCCTCGTGAGCGTCCGGTCCGTCGCCGGATGGGCGCGAACGGCTGGCGGGGGCCGCAGCGGCGTGGTGCGCTGGAGCCATCCGCATGCGAACCGTTCGCGCTGCCCTGCTGGAAGTGAGCCACCCCGTCATGACCGTTTCGACCGGCCCGACCGAGCCCGCCGAACTCCTCGCCCGGATCCCCGACTTCGAGCAGGCCCTCGCCCTCTACCGCGACCTGGAACCGGACACGGCGATCAACCTGTCCGTCGCGGAGAACGTCCTGGTGTACGAGGACTCGATGCAGAAGATGGTGTTCGACCACATCGACCTGCTGCCGGAGAAGTACATCCACTACGCCACCCCGTACGGCGACCCGCCGCTGCGCGAGGAGGTCGCGGCGCTGTTGACCAAGGCCTTCGACGCGTACGTCGCACCGGGGGACGTGTTCGGCACGGGCGGCGTCGGGTCGGCGCTGGAGTGTCTCGCGTTCGCCCTCCAGGACTCGCCGCGGGAGGGGGAGGCCGGCCCGCCGCCGCTGAAGGAGGGCGACGCGGTGCTGCTGCCGGCGCCGTACTGGCAGGGGTTCAACTGGTCGTTCGAGCAGCGGCCGAAGCTGAAGTGCGTGCCGGTGGCGCTGCCGACGGAGGGGGCGGACCGGTTCCGGCTGTCGCTGGAGGTGATCAAGGAGGCGTACTTCAAGTACAACCGGCTGTTCGGCGAATTCCCCCGGCTGCTGGCCCTGACCAACCCGCACAACCCGCTGGGCGTCAACTACGGGAAGCCGCTGCTGGACGAGATCTACGCCTGGGTGCTCGACGAGACCCAGATGCACATCATCTCCGACGAGATCTACTGCCACTCGCAGGTGAGGAGCGCGCGGGTGCCGTTCACCAGCGCGTTCGCGCTGGACGCGTACAGGAGGGCGCCGGAGCGGATCCATGTGGTGTGGGGGTTCGCGAAGGACTTCGGGCTCTCCGGCTTCCGGACGGGGTTCGTGGTGTCGAAGTACGGACCGGTGCAGCGGGCGATGCTGGGCACGTCGGGCATCGAGGAGAAGAAGCACCCGATGTCGTGGTTCACGCCGGTGGACTCGCTGAAGCACTACGTCCTCGGCGAGCTGCTGGAGAACACGGTGAACGGCAGCACGGAGCTGTACACCACGTACGCGATGCGGCGCTACCAGGAGTTGTTGAGCGACAGCTTCGAGAAGGTCCGGGCGAGGCTGGTCGAGAAGAAGATCGATTTCGTGTACACGGAGGGCGACAACCCGGCCCAGTTCTTCTGGCTGGACCTGACGGCGTACCTGGGCAAGCGGAAGGGCAAGGAGCCCTGCGCGCCGAAGGCGTTCACTCCGCCCAATGACATGGACCCCGACGAGCAGTGGCTCTTCGAGTACCTGCGCTGCGCACCGACGGAGGTCACCCTCCTCCCCGGCCAGACCATGCACAGCCCCGCCCCGGGGTTCTTCCGCCTGTGCTTCACGGCCTACCAGCCGGACGTGGTCTGCGAGGCGATCGACCGAGTGGCCGCCGCCCTGGCCCAGTTGACGTAGGGGAGCGGTGGAACGGTCGGGCCCCGGAGGAACTCCTTCTCCGGGGCCCACCTGACAGTGCGTCGTTCACCCGTGAGATGGTTGCTGTCATGACAGATGGCGCGACTCCGGGCAGCGAGGTCGTCCTCGAGACGACTCGCCTGCTACTCAGGCCTTGGCGGGTGGCCGAGGCTGCCGTCCAGCGTGAGCTGTGGACCGAACGTGATCCTCGAGTGCCGCCACACCGCCGGATCGACGCGGACGGACGCCCCACCGTCGCGGAGCTCGAGGATTCGATCCGCACCCACCGGCTGTGGTCGACCGGGCTGCTGGCGGTCGAGCGCAAGGCCACTCGTGACGTCATCGGCTACTGCGGTCTGGTCGACACCGGGCGAGGAGCGACCGGGGAACCGGAACTGGCGTTCGAGCTGCTGCGCCGGGTCTGGCGGCAGGGATACGCGACCGAGGCATCCTTGGCGGTTCTGGAATGGGCGAGGTCTTCGGGGTACGAACGGCTGTGGGCCACGGTCTGGGACTGGAACACCGCTTCTCGCCGGGTGCTGGCCAAGGTCGGGTTCACCGAGACCGAGCGCAAGGAAGTGCACGCGGAGTGCGGGACCACTCTGTTCACCACGAGACGGCTCTGACGCACCCGATGTCCGGTCCCATCAAGGATGAAGGGGCAGGCCGGAGGCGAGGATCGCTGCCCCTGACCCCGAATCCCCGGGCACAGGAAGTCGGCCCGTCCGACTTCCTGTGCCCGACGGAACCAGCCGATCCCCTGTCCCACAGGGACCGGGAGGCGCCACATGCTCTGTTCCCGCCCGGTCAAGACTCCCGGCCGGCCCGCCCCGCACGAACGAGGGAGGTCAGATACGCGTAACCGGTTGACGCGTGGTGGACGATGGGAGCGTGATCGACAAGGAGCGCGCTGTCGGACTCGTCGAGTCCTACCTGGCCGGCGACCGGTTCGAGGGGTCGCGGTACGAACGGGCCGTCCACGCCGTGGAGGAGTACGACGTCGGGTGGCTGGTGTTCTGGGGGCCGGTCCGGCCCGCGCGTGACCCGGACGCGGCCGGCGGGCCCGTCGGCGGGGACAGCCATGTCCTCGTGGACCGGGAGGACGGCAGCCTGCACTACGTCGCCGAGGCGTGGTGGGAGCCCGAGGGCTGGGAGGACCACTACCTGCTCCAGACCAAGGGCGTCCGGCGCCCCGATCCGCTGGCCGCCGAGGTCCGCGAGCTGGTGCGGTCCGCCGGGGCCGTGGCCGCCATGCGGCACCTGCGGCGGCGGGCCCCGCGAATGGGGCTGCCGGAGGCCAGGGCCTACCTCGCGGCCGTGCGGGACGGCGCCGAACCGCCGGAGGAGCTGGCGGCCCTCACCCGCGAGGAACGGACCGCGCCGTTCTGGCCCGTCGACACCCTGGCGGGCCCCGTCGAGCAGCCCGGGGGCTGACGTTACGTGAGCTGGCGGGCGTCCGGTGGCGGGGGTAGCGTGCCCGCCATGGATCATGACGAACGGTCAGCGCACGCCTCGTCCTTCGGCTCCGCGGCCCTCGCCTACGCCGAGCACCGGCCGGACTACGCGCAGGCCGCGGTGCGGTGGGCGCTGGAGGCCGCGCCCGGCCTGCGGGTGCTCGACCTGGGCGCCGGGACCGGGAAGCTGACCGCCACGCTGGTGGAGCTCGGCGCCGAGGTCGTCGCGGTCGAGCCGGACCCGGCGATGCTGGCCGAACTGCACCGCTCGCTGCCCGGCGTCCGCGCCCTGCGGGGCAGCGCCGAGGTGATCCCGCTGCCGGACGACTCCGTCGACGCCGTGCTCGCCGGCAACGCCATGCACTGGTTCGACCTGGCCGTCGCGGGCCCCGAGATCGCCCGCGTCCTCGCGCCCGGCGGCGTCCTGGCCGGCCTGTGGAACCTGCTGGACGACCAGGTCGACTGGGTCGCCGGACTCGCGCGGGTCAGCGGGCCCGAGGCGGTCGGCGTGCGGGACACGCCCGTCAGCTGGCGGGCCGGGACGGCGGCCCTGCACCTGCCGGCGCCTCACTTCGGCGCACCGGAGCAGGCCACCTTCCCGCACGGACAGCGCCGCACCGCCGACTCCCTGGTCGACACCCTGGCCACCCGCGCGGGCATGCTCGTCATGCCGGAGGACACCCGCGCCGCCCGGCGCAAAGAGATCCACACCTACCTCGCCGCCCGCCCCGAAACCGCCCACGGCGAGTTCACCCTCCCCATGCTCACCGGCGTCCTGCGCACCCGGCGGCTCTGCGAGGGGGCGCGTCGTGGTCCGCTGCTCCCGCACGACCCCGGGGACGGGTCCGTCGACCGGATCGGGTAGGACGCCGTCACTCCACCCGCAGCAGCAGGCCCTCGTCGAGGGCGCTCGCCCGGATGGGGGTCAGGTCGGGCACCCTGGCCGACAGCATCCCGTCGGGGAGGGCGGACAGGCCGGGGCCGAGGCCGATGCAGTGCATGCCGGCCGCGAGGGCGGCCTCGACGCCGGCCTTGGCGTCCTCGATGACCACGCAGCGGCCGGGCGGGGTGCCGAGGGCGGCCGCGCCCTTGAGGTAGCCCTCGGGGTCGGGCTTGCCGCGGTCGAAGTCCTCGGCGGCGAGCAGGACGCCCGGTTCCGGCAGTCCGGCGGCGGCCAGGCGGCCGCGGGCGACGCGGCGGGTGCCGGAGGTGACCACGCCCCAGCGGACGGGCGGCAGGGAGGCCAGCAGGGCCGGTGCACCGGGGATGGGGCCGAGGCCGTCGAAGTCGCGTTCCTCGCGCTCGGCGATGACGCGGGCCTCGTGGGCCGCGTCCAGGTGCGGGGCGATCAGGGCGATCAGGTCGATGTCGCGCAGCCCGTGCGACCTCGCCACCGCGTCGTCGCCGTCCAGGCCGTGGCTCGCGGCCCAGTCGCGCAGGATGCGTTCGACGGTCGGCAGCGAGTCGACGAGTACGCCGTCGAGGTCGAACAGGATCCGCTCGCAGAAGATCTGGCTCATGGCCGGTCAATCATCCTTTCGGGGCCGTGGTGTCGAGGCGCCAGACCTCCTGCGTGACGTCCTCCTCCACCCGGCGGAGCGGCCGCAGCAGCCGGTCGCGCCCGAAGAGGAGCGTCGAGACGATCGTCCTGCCGAGCGCGCCCTCGTCGTGCCGCCTGAGTCGTGCCGACTCCTCCGCCGGGAGGTCGGGATGGGACACCTCCACCACCCGGAAGTCGGGCCTCACCAGGCCGGCGAGGTACCTGATCCGGGCCGCGTGGTGGTCGGACGTCACCAGCAGCACCTCGTCGATCCCATGATGCCGTGCCAGCTCGTCCACGAACAGGACGTCGTCGTAGCTGTGACGGGTCTCCAGGCAGGCGAGGACGGCGGGCGCTCCGCCGGGGAGCGCGGCCAGCCAGGCCGCGCAGTGCCGCCAGTGTGGTCGGTCCGTCGTGTTGAACTGGGCCCCGAAGCCCCCGGTCAGCACCAGGTGCGTGCCGGGGGTGTCCAGCAGCTCCACGGCGCGCCGGGTGCGGGCCCGGGCGATGGTGCTGAGCGTGCCGCGGGCGTCGTTCGGGGCGGCGAGCACGACCGCCGCCCGCCGGCCGGTCCCCGTCGGCGGGCCCGGCGGCGCGGCGGGACGCCCGTCCAGGGCCCGCACGTACGCCCGGAAGAGCGGCCCGGCGGCACACCGCTGAATGCCTGTCAACTCGCCCCAGTCCGCCGAGAACCCGACCTCCCCCGACATCGCGAGGGAGGTGCCGGTGACCGTGTCACCGTTCGCGCGGAACCGCGCCAGCAGCTCGGCGGGCAGCCGGACGCGGAGCCGGGTTGCCGGCGAGTCGCCCCACCAGCAACCCAGCAGGTCGTCCGCACCGAAGACCAGGCCGAAGGAGGACGAGCCGGGACGAGGTGCGCCGTCGGTCACGGTCACCTGGACCGCGAGACGGGCGCGGTGGTCGTCCGGCGGACAGGACGGCAGCGTCTTGTCCACGACTTCGAACAGCTGGTCCACGGTGTCGTCCCCAGAACTCAGGAGTTGGCGAACTGACGGTAGTACAGAACCGTCTGTTCCATGTCCGACTCGCGGAACTCGGGGTGCCAGCCCAGCTTGTCCCAGCCCTCGCCCTTGGCGACCAGATCGGCGCTCTGCGTCTCGCCCTTGCGCATCGGCAGGTACTCGATGCCGGCCTTGGAGCCGGTCACCTCCAGCACCATGCGGGCGACCTCGTTCACGGTGAAGGAGACGCCGGTGCCGCCGTCGAAGACCTCGCGGTCGCCGAAGCCGAGCGCCTCGACGAGCATCCGGCCGAGGTCGGCCGAGAACACCAGGTCGACGGTCTGCTCGCCGTCGCCCCAGACCGGGATCGGCTGGTTGCTCCACGCCCGGACGGCGAAGGTGGGCACGATCTTCTGCACCCCGTAGTGCTTCTGGCCCGCACCGAAGGCGTTGAAGGCCCGCACATGGCTGACCGGCACGTCGAAGTTCGCGTGCCACGCGTAGGAGAGGTTCTGGGCGCACTGCTTGGTGGTCTGGTACACGTTCTGCCACACCTGCGGCATAGTGATGCCGACGAACCGCGCCCCGTTCTCGCGGCACACCTCCAGCACCCGGTAGGTGCCCTTGATGTTGACGTCGATGGCGTCCTCGACGGAGTCGAAGAGTTCCTCGGTGCCGAGGATGCCGGCCAGGTGGATCACGCCGTCGATACCGGCGAGGGCGGGCTTGAGCTTGTCGTCCAGCAGATCGATACCGGACCGACGGTCGATGGAAAGGGCCTCGTGGCCTTGTTCCTCCAGGTACTGCATGGCGTAGCGGCCGATGAAACCGTCGCCCCCGGTCACCGCGTAGCGCATGTAATTCCTCCCTCGTTCAGGTGGAATGGGATCCGTACATTTCGCAGTATCTTTATGTCAGATTGCGGGCGATTCGGAAAGGGCGTGAAGGGTCGTTGGCCCGGCGCGCAAAGTGGACGTTTCGACCGGAAGAGGGGCTGGTGTGGCGGATGCTCTGGGTTGATTTGTCCTTATTGGTGAGGATGAGGAGCGTGATGAATATCACGAAATAATATATTCCCAACGGAATACCCATGCGAACCATCAGGCCCGTGGGGGCCTCCTGCATCATCCGTCAAGATCGAGAGGGGTTGCCATGCCGACAGGTCGCAAGAAAATGGCCGAGGGATATCTCTCGGCTCTTTTCCTCTTATTTCTCGTGGGCATTTCCCAGTCCAGCACCGGCCCGCTGCTGCCCTTGTTCGAAAAGCGCTACTCGTCCGGCGCGGCGAGCGTTCCGTATCTGATCACCGCCTTCTTCGCGGGCAGCCTGGCCGCGATGGTGATCGCCTCGGCGGTCCGGTCCGTCGGCCGCCGGGCCCTGCCCGCCGCGACCCTCGTCTACGCGGTGGGCTGCGCCGGGATCTACTTCTCGGGGAGCCTCGCCGCAGGCCTCGTCGGCTGCGTGCTCGCCGGGTTCGGGGCGGGGAACGTCGTCCTCACGGTGAACGACGTCTTCGCCCGCCAGGACAACGGCGTGGGGATGGTGAACCTCCTCAACGGGGTCTTCGCGCTGGGGACCGTGGTCGGCCCGCTGCTGGCCGGGGCGTCCATGACGTGGGGCCGGCCCTACGGGTTCCTGGTGGTGGCCGTCGGATCCGTGCTCTGCCTGCGGGTGGCCCGGGTCGCCCGCTGGCGGACCCGCGAGGAGATCTCGGACGCGGCCGCGTCCAAGGCGCTCGGCCGGAGTTCGCTGGCAGCCTTCCTGCTGCTCTACCTGGGCTACGGCGGCCTGGAGACGGGGATCGGCGCCTGGGCCGCCAAGGACATCCAGAGCCAGGGCCACACGCCGGCCGCCGCGGCGGGCATCGTCGCGGTCTTCTGGGGCGCCACCGCGGTCTCGAAGTTCGGGGCGGTGGCCCTGGCCCGCCGGGTCTCGACGGCCGGCCTGGTCATTGCCGGACTCGCCGGGACCAGCGTCTCGCTCTTCCTGGCGTCCCTGCCGAACGGCGCGGTCGCCGGATTCCTGCTCGCCGGACTGGCGCTGGGCCCGGTCTTCCCGACCGGCCTCGCCTGGATCGCGCAGCGCGGCGGCGACCGCCGGTCCGTCGGGCTCGCCATCTCGGCCTCGATGACCGGCAGCATCCTCTTCCCGACCGCGATCGGCTGGTTCGTCGGCTACGACGTGCGGGTCATCCCCTGGGGGCTGACCGTCATCGGCGCCTTCGCGGTCCTGGCGGCCGTCGGGGTGCGGCGCGCGGCCGCAGGCGCCGCCGCCGTGCCGGAGCAGCCGCTGGCCGGCGTCCGCTGATCCACCGCCGCGCCCGACCGGCCGTCAGGAAGGCCCCGGCCGTTCCGTGACGCTGTCGGCGAAGTCGGGGCCTGGCGTGACGCCCCCGGGCCCGCACCCGCACCAGCCGCTTCGCACGACTTCGCCCCGCCGAGCACCAGCTCGGCGGGGCGAAGTGATCAGGGCCCCGGATTCACGAACAGTGTCGCTCCGTGGCCGGGGCCTTCCCCGTGCCCTGGTCGAGCCCGAGTTCCTGGGCGGCGAGGACCTCGTCGCCGTGCTCGAACGCCCAGGCGCCGACGGCGTCGATGGGCGCGAGGAAGGTGCGGCCCAGCGCGGTCAGCCGGTACTCGACGCCGGGCGGGGCGCCGGGCAGGGCGCGGCGGTCGACCAGGCCGTTGAACTGGAGGCGGCGCAGCGTCTCGGTGAGCACCTTGGAGCTGATGCCGCCGATCCGCTCCCGCAGTTCGACGGGGCGCAGCGCGCCGTCGCGCAGGGCCCAGAGCACCACGGCGTTCCAGGTGTTGGAGAGCAGGTCGAAGGCGAGCCGGGCGCGGCAGTCGGCGAGGAAGGCGTGGGTGGACACGTACCGAATGGTGCCCTACGGATTCCCTAGCGTCGGTGGGGACGGACGGTTCCGGACGACGAACGGAGAACTGGGCGATGAGGATCGGTGTGCTGGGCACGGGCAGCATGGCGGACGCGCTCGCCACCCACTGGGCGCGGGCCGGGCACCGGGTGACGGTGGGCGGGCGGGACGCCGCCGCGGCGGAGCGGCTGGCGCGGCGGATCGGGGGCGGCGCGCAGCCCGCCGGGCTGCGGGCGGCCGCCGCGTTCGGCGAGGTGGTCCTGGCCGCGCTGCCCTTCGGGGCGGGGGAGGAGGTGGTGCGGGAGCTGCGCGCGGAGCTGGACGGCACGGTGCTGGTCGACTGCTCCAACCCGGTCGGCCCCGGCTTCCGGCTGCTGACCGAGGGCGGGCCCTCGGCCGCGCGGCGGCTGGCCGCGGCGGCCCCCGGGGCCGAGGTGGTCAAGGCGTTCAACCTCTGCCACGAGGACGTGTGGCGGATGCGCCCGCCCGTCTTCGACGGCAGGCCGCTGGCCGTGCCGCTCTGCGGCGACGACCCGGCGGCCCTCGCCCGGGTGTCCGAGCTGGTGCGCGGCACGGGCTGCCGGCCGCTCGCCGGCGGCGGGCTGGAGCGGGCGGGCCTGCTGGAGGCGACCGCCGCGCTGTTCATCGGCCTCTGGGTCGGCGAGGGCGCGGACGCGCAGGCGATCGCCCCGCCGCTGGCGTACGCGACCGGCGACCCGGTCCGCCCGGCCGGCCCGGTCAGCCCAGGGGACGGGGCTGCGGACGGACGGTGAGGATCTGTTCGGCCTGGCCGACCGGTCCGTCCACGTCGTGCAGCACGGTGCTGGTGAGGCCCTGGCCGGCCGGGCCGAAGGTGACGGTGGTGTCCAGGCCGGTCCACGGGCCGCGCGGCGCACGGTGGAGATGGATGGTCAGGTCGACGTTGGGGAACATCCACGCGGCCGGGTCCTGCTGCGGGGCGATGCCGTTGGCGGTGTCCACCAGGGCGACGAAGGAGGCGAGCGGGCTGCTCGGCTCGCCCGCGACCAGGTCGACGTGCGAGGTCAGCCAGGCCGTCGCCCGGCCCCGGCGGGCCGGCGGCACCCGGCGGACCTCGATCGAGGAGATGTAGCCGCCCTCCCAGGCGTCGCCCATGACCCAGACGGGGAGGCTCCCGGGCGCGGGCAGCGGCTCGCGCGGGCTGTCGGCGACCGCCGAGGTGTCCAGGGTCGCCAGCAGCCAGGCCCGGGCCCGCACGACGGCGCGCCCGCCGATCGTCACGGTCGCTTCGAGGAGTTCTATGGTGCGGCCGGGGCGGACGGTCTCCACGGTGATCTCGCACTCGTCGAGCGCGATCCGGCCGAGGATGTCGTAGCTGATCCGGGCGAGCGCCATGCCGTCGAGGCCGGGGCGCCCGGCGAGGTGCCGGTCGAAGGCGTGCGCCACCAGGCCGGCCAGCGGGCTGAAGTGCTGCTCGTCGGCGCTCCACGCGCCGCCCGCGTGCGCGGTGGGTTTGAACGTGTGCGCGCCCGTCCGCTGGTAGTAGCTCTCGCGCTCGGTGGTGCTGGTGGTCACGGCGTCCGTCTCCTCGACCGGGGCAGGTGCATCGATCACGAATCGTAGGTGGCGCGGGCGTGGGCGGTCGCCGTGATCTGGCGCACAGTGGGTCAAACCGGCGGTGAACGGGACGACGGGCCCTGTCGGCCGGGACATCGGGACCGGGACCGTGAGGAGGGACCGATCCGCGACCGGGAAGCGGGGCGCACGATGACGGAGCACCGGAACGACCACGGCACGGACGTCGATCCGCACGACCTCGCGATGGTGGCGTTCCGCTCCGCGCGGCAACGGCGGGCGCGTGACGCGCTGCTCGCCGTCAACGCCGAGATGCGGCGCGACTACGCGTCCCTGAAGGCCGAGCTGACCACCCGCCTCACCCCGGTGATCGTCGTGCAGAACGACTCCCGGGGCGGCCGCTACACCCTCGTCGACGGCGGGGACCGGGAGTCGCTGCACCCCGTCGCCGAGGTGTTCGAGCTGGCGAAGTCGATCGCCCATGTGCCGCTCGGCACCTACACGATCCTCGCCCCGTACCTCAAGGGCCCCGAGGGGCGCGGCTGGGTGCGCCCGCTCCAGGACTTCGCGGCCACCCTGACCGCCGCCCGGCAGCAGCTCGACGCCGCCGGCCTGCCGCGCGAACCGGCGGCCTCCTCGCGGCGGATCCTGGACGCGGCGCTGCGCTTCGTCGCGGCGGCCGTGGAGCGCCCGATGTCGAGCGCGGAACTGATCGTGGCCTTCACCGACTTCACCGGCGGCGTGTACGGCGACATCCGCACCAACATGTACCACGCCGCCAAGGCCCAGATCGCCGGGGTGGAGGCGGTGATGCGGCGCTGGCGGCGCCGGGTGGGGGAGCAGCGGTGGAAGGGCCTCTACGTGGTCGTCCTCTCGCTGTGGACGACCTCGGTGCTCAACCAGAACAGCATCATCATCCGGCGCTTCATGGACCCGGCCGCCGTGGCCACCCACCTCATCGACCTGCCGACGGCCGAGACGCCCGCCGACCCCGTCCTCACCGCCCTCGACAACCTCGCCCGGATCGTGCAGGACAACGTGGCCGCCGAACTGGTCTTCCCCGTCGACCAGGAGATCGCCGACGCGCTCAAGGGGCAGGAGGACCTGCTCTCCGACACCATCCAGGAGCAACTGGCCTGCCCCTACCAGGACAAGCGGGCGGTGGCGGACGGAAAACGCGTCGCCCGGGCGCCCGGCCGCGTCCTACGGTGAGCACATGGCCCACGCGAAGACCTCCTACGTCTGCCTGCCCTGCCGGGCCTCCTACAAGCAGCGCTACGGCCGGCCGGGCGAGGAGCGGCGTTGCCCGCGCTGCGCCGGGACGCTGATCCACGCGGGCTCTGCCTTCGCCGCCCCGCCCCGTCGGGACACCGCGGCCTGGCGCACCCTCACCCTGCTGCTGCACGCCGGCATCGGCTTCCACAAGAGCTGCTGCGGCGGTCCGGGCTACCGCCCCCGCACCCGTCACGAGGTGCGCGAGCGCACCGTGTACGCCCGCCGCTCCGGCGAGCCGCTGGCCCGGGCGCTGCTGCACCGGGAGGTCCCCCGGGAGCGGACGGCGGGGTGAACCTCACCGGCCGGGCCGTGACAGGATCGCGCGTATGACGCTGCCCGACCCGCGGCCGGACTCCGGAACCGTCCATGTGCGGCTTCTCGCGGGCCGTGCCCCGTCCGGGAAGCCGGTGTTCGAGGTCCTGCCGGCCTACCCGCTGGAGGCGGGGCGGTGCGAACTGGCGGGCAGCCCGGGGCTGGTGCTCGGGTGCGCGGCCGGCGATGTGCTCGACGTCGGCGAGGACGGCGGCTTCGAGGTGGTCCGGCAGGGCGGGAACCTCTGCGTCCAGGCGTACCGGCCGGGCGGCTTCGCCCCCGGGGCGTTCGCGGACCTGCGGAACGTCGTCGGCGGTCTCGGCGGCTCGGCGGAGGCGCCGGCGGATCTGCGCTTCATCGTCGTCACGGTCGGCCGCACCGGCGCCGCCGACACCGAAGCGGCCATGGACGCCTGGGCCGCCTCCACCGACGGCGCCTCGTGGTGGTTCGGCAACGCGTAGGAAGCCGGCCGGTCCGACGTCCCGCACCGGAACTCCCGCCCGGTGGCGGCCCCGCCCCCCGCGCGGGGCCGGCACCGGGGGTGCCCGTTCAGCATGAGGCCGCGGGGCCGGTGGATGCTTGTACGAAAGCGAACTCGGTGAGTCGTGCGAGGGGAGAGCCGATGGCTTCGGAGGGCGGGACGATGGTGGCGGACGACCGGGGCGAGAACGTCGAACGGCGGCCGCCGGAGTGGATGCGCGGTGACGTGGTCCGGTGCCGCGGATACCGCTCGGTCGGCGTCCGGAACCCCAGGGTCACGCTGCCCAGCGCGGCCGTGACCCTGCTGGTGGGCTGGGGCGAACCGTTGCACATCCGGCAGGGGCTGGGCGGCGCGGAGCGCGAGGAGACCCGGCACGCGATGATCGCCGGCCTGCAGACGGCTCCGGTGCTGGCGGGCTTCCGGGGGTCGGGCCTCGCCCTGGAGATCGAGTTCACGGCCGTCGGGGCGTCCCGGTTCCTCGGCCTGCCGCTGCACCTGTTCGCCAACACCGCCGCCCACCCGGACGAGGCGATGGGCCCGGGCTGGACCGCGCGGCTCACCGAACGGCTGGCGGAGGCGCCGGACTGGGCCGCCCGCTGGGCCGTCGTCGACGCCGTTCTCGGACGGCGTCTCGCCGCCGCCCCGTCCGCCCCGGGGCTCGCCGTCGAGGCCTGGCAGCGGCTGAGTGACGCGCACGGCGGGCTGACCGCGCGGGAACTCGCCGCCGCCACCGGCCGGGGCGAGCGCCGGCTCCAGCACGTCTTCCGGGACCACGTCGGCGTGCCGCCGCAGACCGTGTCCAGGATCCTCCGCTTCCAGCGCGCGCTCGCGCTCTCCGGACGCGCGCGCCTCTCCCTCACCGATGTCGCGGCGATGAGCGGCTACCACGACCAGGCCCACATGAACCGGGACTTCCGCGCCCTGTCCGGCCGGACGCCAGGCGAGCTCCGCCTCGTCGCCGACCGGATGACGGCCGGCGCCGGGGTCGCCGGGGCGCGGGAACCCGGCTGCCTGAGCGACTTCTTCGAGATTTCTGCCACGGACTGGTAGCCGTGACGGCGGCTCAGCCCGCGCGGTCGAAGCCCTTGGCGAGCAGACGGACCGCGAGGGTGATCTCCCGGGCGAAGCGGGCGGTGACGGCAGGCGGGAAGGCTGTTGCGGGTGATCGCCGATCGGTCTTGAATGGTCCGGACCACAAGGGGAGGGATCCACACCCATGACCGTTCCTCAGCGAACCATCGTGCTGGGCACCTTGGGCTTCGGCACGCTCGTCGACGAGGAGACCTCGTTCCGGCTCCTGGACCACTACGTCGAGCGCGGCGGAACGGTCCTGGACACCGCGAACAACTACGCGTTCTGGCTCGACGGCGCGACCGGCGACGAGAGCGAGGCCGTCATCGGCCGCTGGCTGGCCGCCCGCAAGCTGCGCGACCGGGTCGTCATCAGCACCAAGGTGGGCGCCCGGCCCACCGTCCCCGGGGCCGGTCTGGAAGCGGCCGAGGGGCTGTCCGAGAAGGCGGTCCGGGCCGGCATCGAGGGCAGCCTGCGGCGCCTCGGCACGGACCACGTCGAGGTGTACTGGACGCACATCGAGGACCGCTCGGTGCCGCTCGCCGAGACCGTGGAGACCCTGGCCGACCTGGTGACGTCGGGGAAGGCGGGCGAGGTCGGCGCCAGCAACCACGCCGTGTGGCGGGTCGAACGGGCCCGCGCGCTCGCCGGCGACGGTCCGCGCTACGCGCACCTGCAGTACCGGTACTCGTACCTCCAGCCGCGCTTCGACGTGCCGCTGCCCTCCTCCGCCCATGTGCACGTGACCCCCGAACTCCTCGACTACGTCCGCTCCGAGGGCGACCTGCGGCTCTGGGTCTACAGCCCGATCCTCTCCGGCGGCCTGACCCGTGACGACGTCGAGATCGGCGCCGCCTACGACCACCCGGGCACGCCGAAGCGGCTCGCCGCCCTGCGCGCGGTGGCCGAGGAGACCGGCGCGACCGTCAACCAGGTGGCGCTCAGCTGGCTGCTCGACCACGAGACGGGGATCCTGCCACTGGTCGGCGTGAGCAGGGTCGCCCAGCTCGACGAGGCGCTCGGCGCCCTCGCCCTGACGCTGACGCCGGAGCAGCGGCGGACCCTGGACGAGGCCGCGCTGTAGGGCTCTCCAGAGCGTTCAGGCCGTCGGGTAGCCGATCTCGGCCGTGTCGTCGGCGAGTTCGTCCAGGCCGACGTCCTCGTTGAGGGCGGAGACGACGGCCTCGGTCAGCGGGCGCAGCGCCAGGACATGGGCGATCGCCGCCGCGTCGAGGCCGTCCTCCCGCTCGTAGTACTCCTCGGCCCACGTCCGGTACGCCTCCGCCGGGTCCTCGGCGGACAGCAGGTCGAAGAGGCCCACCCCGCCGGTGGGCGCCGCCGACGGCGCCCGCCACGCGGCGTCCCCGTCCTCGCGCCAGAAGCAGACGGTGGCGAGCGGCACGCCGTCCTCCTCACCGAAGGCCGGCTCCGTCACGCAGGAGCGGAACGCCTCCGGCACCTCCGGGAACAGCCGCGCCCCCGCGTTGGGCGCGGTGTGGTCGAAGCCGCGCGCGTACACCCCGGCCGCCGAGAAGACCATGAACCAGTCGTCGCCCTCCCCGTCCCGCATCGACGCCAGCTCCTCGCCCTCGCTCCACCGGGAGTCGAACGAGTAGTAGCGGTCCGCCCAGTCGGGCGCGAGGATCGCTTCGAGCATGGCCACACCCCGGCAGCGGTCGCGCAACGCGGGGACGGAGGGCAGGGCGGCGAGGAGTCCGCGCAGGTCAGGGGCGTGGGTGGTGTCGTGCATGCCGATAGTGGAGCACACGGCACCGACAGGTGGTCAACCGTCGCAGGGCCGCCGGTAGGGCAGCCTGTCGCCGACCAGCTCGTGCCATGTCTCGCGGGGGAGAGCGCCGTCGCTGGTGGCACAGATGCGGGAGATCGCGGCACCGACGTCGGGGTCCCAGAGGCGGACGGTCCCGTCGGCGCTCGCCACGGCCAGGGAGCGTCCGGCCGGATCGAAGGCGACGGAGTCGACGGCCCCGGCCGGACCGCTGAGCACGGGGCCGGGAGCCACCGGGCTTCCGGTGGCGGGGTCCAGGTCGTTGAGGCGGACGGTGCCGTCGCCGCTGCCGGCCGCGACGGTGCGGCCGTCCCGGCTGAACGCCGCTGCCGTGAGGAAGCCGGTGGCGACGGGCAGCGCGGGCCCGCGGACTTCGTCGTGCGCTGTTCCGGGGGCCCAGAGCCTCGTCGTGCTCTCCCAGCCACCCGCCACCAGCACCTGTCCGTCCCGGCGGAAGGTGAGTCCGGCGACGGGCCCGAGCGGAACGGCCGCTGCAGGGCCGGGTACGGCGGCCGGCCCGTCGGCGTCCGCGTCGGCCGAATGGCGTTCGACGCCCAGCGGGCCGCCGACCGCGAGGGTGCCGTCGGGGCCGAACGCCACCGAGGTCGCCGGGTAGCGGGGGGTGGCCGGCGCTCGCACGAGTCGCGGAGCGCGGCCGCGGTCGCCGAGGTTCCAGAGCCGGACGGCGCCGGATTCGTGGCTGGTCGCCAGCGCGCCTCCGTCGGGCCGGAACGCGAGCGCGAGGACTGCGTCGTCGTCGGGTGGCGGCGCGCCGAGCGGGGCCGGCGCGCCGGGGTGGCCCGGGTCGGAGGTCTCCACCAGCCGGACCGTCCCTCCGGCCCCGGACGCGGACCCGCCCGTCGCCGGACGTCCTGGCGCCGGCCGGGCTCGCGCCGGCCGGGTTCCCGCGGTTCGGTCACGTCACTCGGCGGCCGGGCGGTGCACGGTGAGGTCGCGGCCTGCCAGATACGCGCTGCCGCCGCCGGTGACGTGCGCGGTCATCGTCACCGCTCCCGGGGCCGGTTCGCCGCGCGCCGCCAGCAGGCCGTCCACCAACGCCCGTAGCTCGTCCGCGAGTTCGGGGTGGGTGACGAGCAGCCGGGCCAGCCGTGCCTGCCACTCGTTCACCAGCAGCACCCGCAGTTCGGCGGCGCCGGCGCCGGACTCCTCGGCGGCGAGCAGCTGTTCGCGGGCCTCCTCCAGATCGTCCGCCACCCGCTCCGGGCGGGCGCGCCGCCACAGGGCCAGCACGCCCGACTTCACCGCCGGCCAGGTGTCGGTCGCGATGGCGCCGACCAGTTGGGTGGCGCCGGTCGCGGCCAGGGTCGTCAGTTCCGAACTGAGGTCCATGGGCTCCACGATAGGGGGAAGCGACCTGAGGCGGGATCAGAACGTCAGGTGCTGTTGCTCAGCGCGTAGGTGCGGAAGGTGGCCAGCAGTGGCAGGACGTCGGTCTTGTTCGGCTCCTCGGTGACGGCCCGCATGGCGTCGATCACCGCGTGCGCGATCACCTTCACCACGGCGAGGTCGTCCCCGGCCGACTCGCCCCAGGCGCACAGCGTCCGGGTGAGCAGGGCGCTCATCCGGGCGCCGATGTTGGAGCTCACCGCGTCGGTGAGCTCGGCCAGTTCCTCGTCGGTCATGCTGGAGCGAAGCCCGAAGGCCAGCGCCATCAGCGTGTCCACGGCGTGCTCGCCGTACGCCGCGACCAGGGCGGCGAGCGGCCGCTCGGCCGGTCCCCGGGCGGCCAGCGCGGCCAGGGCCTCGTCGTCGTCCTTCCACGCCGCTTCGAGCGCGGCGAGGGCCCGCAGGGCCTCGTCCACCATCAGGCCATCCGTCATGCGGAGAACCGTATTGACCGCCACCGCGCGGCGGGCCGCGTCGGGCCGGGATCTCACCCGTTCGAGCGACAAACCCGGCCTTGTGGGCTGCGGGTGCCGGGCAGGCTGCTCCGGTGTCTCAGTCTGCGCCGTGGGCCGCCGTGAAGGCGGCGGCGTCCCAGTGTCCGTGCAGCGCCGGGGCGAGCGCGGCGGCGGCGAGCGCGGGGAAGCCGCCGGCCCGGCCGGCGTGTTCGGGCAGCGCGCCGAGCAGCGGGGCGCCCGCCGCGCGCGGCAGGTCGGCCAGGTTGCAGCGGTCCGCGAGGCCGGGGGAGTCCGGCCAGGAGCCGACCACCACGCCGAGCAGCGGCAGCCCGCGCGCGGCCAGCGCCTCGGCGGTCAGCGCCGTGGTGTTGAGCGTGCCGAGCCCGGCCGAGGCCACCAGCAGCACCTCGGCGGGCAGGCCGAGTTCGCGCACCGCGCGGGCCTGGTCGGCGAGCGTGCGGCCCTGCTCGTCGTAGCGGACCAGCAGCCCGCCCGCGCCCTCGACCAGCACCAGGTCGTGCCGCTCGGCGAGGCCGGCCACCTCCTTGGCGACGTCCTCCGCCGCCAGGCACGGCAGCCCGGACCGGCGGGCCGCCGTGTCGGGCGCCAACGGCTCCGGGTAGCGGGCGAGTTCGCACAGCGTCAGGTGCTCCGGGGCGGGCGCGGCGGGCCCGGCCAGCCGGCCGACCTCCTCGGCGTCCCCGGGCTCGTCCGGCGCGACGCCGGTCTGCCCGGGCTTGAGCACCGCGACCCGCAGCCCGGCGCGCAGCGCGCTCGCGGCGACGGCCGCCGTCGCGACGGTCTTGCCGACCTCGGTGCCCGTCCCCGTCACGAAGAGGACCCGGCCCTCCGGCCTGGTCGTCCCGCTCATCCGGCCACCGCCGCCGCCGTCACGGCCGCGGCGATCCGCGCCACGTCCTCGTCGCCGGTCACGTACGGCGGCATGGTGTAGACGAGGTCCCGGAAGGGCCGCAGCCAGACGCCCTCCCGGGCGGCGGCCTCGGTCGCGGCGGCCATGTCCACCGGGTGGTCCAGCTGGACGACGCCGATCGCGCCGAGCACCCGGACGTCCTTGACACCGGGCGCCCCGGCCGCCTCCGCCAGGCCGGCGCGCAGCCCGGTCTCGATCCGCTTGACCTCGGTGTGCCAGTCCTGCGCGAGCAGCAGGCCGATCGAGGCGTTGGCGACCGCCGTCGCCAGCGGGTTGCCCATGAACGTCGGGCCGTGGGCGAGGACGGGCATCTCGCCGCGGCTGATGCCCTCGGCGACCTCCGCGGTGCAGAGCGTCGCCGCGAGCGTGAGGTAGCCGCCGGTCAGCGCCTTGCCCAGGCACATCACGTCCGGTGAGACGCCCGCGTGGTCGGCGGCGAACAGCGCGCCGCTGCGGCCGAAGCCGGTGGCGATCTCGTCGAAGACGAGCAGCACCCCGTGCCGGTCGCACAGGTCGCGCAGCATCCGCAGGTACTCGGGGGAGTGGAAGCGCATCCCGCCCGCGCCCTGCACCACCGGCTCGACGATCACCGCCGCCAGCTCGTCGGCGTGACGCTCCATCAACTCCTCGAAGGCGCGTACGTAGGCGTCGTCGAGCGGGGCGTCGAACCCGGCCGGCGGCTCGGGCGCGAAGAGCTGCTCGGGCAGCACCCCGCCCCACAGGTGGTGCATGCCGCCCCGCGGGTCGCACACCGACATCGGGTGGAAGGTGTCCCCGTGGTAGCCGCCGCGCCAGGTCAGCAGCCGCCGCTTCCGCGGCCGGCCCACCGACTGCCAGTACTGCAGGCACATCTTCATCGCGACCTCGACGGACACCGAGCCCGAGTCGGCGAGGAAGACGTGCCGCAGCGGCTCCGGGGTGATCTCCACCAGGGTGGTGGCGAGCCGGACGGCGGGCTCGTGGGTGAGCCCGCCGAACATCACATGGCTCATCCGGCCCAGCTGCCCGCGGACCGCCTCGTCGAGCACCGGGTGCCCGTAGCCGTGGATCGCCGCCCACCAGGACGACATGCCGTCGACGAGCTCGCGGTGCCCGCCCGGGGCCGGCGCGGCCAGCGTCAGCCGCACGCCGGAGGCGGACTCCACCACGTATGGGGTGGCGGTGCCGGGCATCGGCCCGTACGGGTGCCAGACGTGCGCCCGGTCGAGCGCGAGCAGGGTGTCCGTGGACAACTGGGTCATGGAGGAGGGACTTTCCGGGGTGTGCGTCGAGGGTTCGGACGTCGAGGGCTCGGGCGGCGGGCCGGGGCTCAGGCGTTGGGCGCCAGCTCGGTGCCGGCGCCGCGGCGGCGCACCCGCACCAGGTCGGTGCGCGCCTCGTCGCCCGCCCCGGCCGCCTCGACCGGCTCGACCGTCTCCGGCTCGGTGCCCGTGTCGCCGTGGGCGTGCCCGCCGCACGGGCCGCAGCCGCCGCCGGTCCCGCAGCCGCCGCCGGCCGCCGGGGCCGTGCCGCAGCCGCCGCCCGCGTGCGCCGCCTGCGCCGCGACGTCCGCGCGGTGCCGCGGCAGGGTGCCCTCGCCCATGCCCTCGACCTCGAACCCGGCGTCGCGGATCATGTCGAGGTCGGCCTGCCCGGCCTGGCCCTCGCTGGTCAGGTAGTCGCCCAGGAAGATGGAGTTGGCCAGGTGCAGGCCGAGCGGCTGCATGGTGCGCAGGTGCACCTCGCGCCCGCCGGCGATCCGCACCTCGGTGTCCGGGTTGACGAACCGCACCATCGCCAGGATCCGCAGGCAGCGCTGCGGGGTGAGGTTCCACTCCTTGGCCAGCGGGGTGCCCTCGAACGGGATCAGGAAGTTCACCGGCACCGAGTCCGAGCCCAGCTCGCGCAGCGCGAAGACGACGTCCACCAGGTCCTCGTCGCTCTCGCCCATGCCCGCGATCAGGCCCGAGCAGGCCGACAGGCCCGCGCCGTGCGCCTTCTGCACGGTGTCCACCCGGTCCGCGTAGGTGTGGGTGGTGGCGATGTCGCCGTAGGTGCCCTCGGAGGTGTTCAGGTTGTGGTTGTAGGCGTCGACGCCGGCCGCCTTCAACCGCTCCGCCTGGTTGTCGGAGAGCAGGCCCAGGCAGGCGCAGACCTCCACCGCCGGGTCGGCCTCCTTGATGGCCGCCACCGTGTCGGTCACCCGGTCGATGTCACGGTCCGTCGGGCCGCGCCCGCTCGCCACCAGGCAGACCCGCTTGGCGCCGCCCGACACGCCCGCCTTCGCCGCCTCGGCGGCCTGGCCCGGCTTCAGCCAGGTGTACTTCAGGATCTCGGCCTTGGAGCCCAGGCGCTGCGAACAGTACGAGCAGTCCTCCGGGCACAGCCCGCTCTTCAGGTTCACCAGGTAGTTGAGCTTCACCCGGCGGCCGAACCACCGCCGGCGCACCCGCCCGGCGGCCGCGACCACGTCGAGCAGCTCGTCGTCGGTGGTGGCGAGGACGGCGAGCGCCTCCTCGCGGGTGGGGGTCTCCCCACGCAGGCCCTTGGCGGTGAGGGTATCGAGCAGATCCATGGGGCTGATCCTGCCTGCTGCCCCTTGAGGGACGCCAGAGGAAACCCACCAGAAGATCCCGGGGAAGCTGTGCGAGTTGTCACAGTGTCGCAGCTCACGGTAGTGGTGCAGGTCACGTCGGGTGCCGGGCGCTCCCCGCGGCCCCGGCCGGGCCCCCGCCCCCGTGATCTTCACCACCCGTGACCTGCATACAATCTGCCGCATGACCACGCAGGGGGAGCGCACCCCGTCATCGGCAGAGCGACCGGACGGGCCACCGGCAGAGCACATGTCCGAACGGCCGGCCGGGACGTACCGGGGCAGACACGTGACCGCCCGTCGGGTCGTCGGCTGGATCGCCGTCGTCGGTGTGGTGGCGGCCGGCGGCTGGATCGTCACCCGCCCCACGCCCGGCGACTACATACCGGGGCTCGGCCCCTCCAGCAGGGAGGCGTCCAAGACCCCGCCGATCGTCGGCGACGCGCAGCCGCGCACCGTCGCCGATCCCGAGGCCCTGGACGTCGACGCCCACTTCCCCGCCCAACGGGTCGTCGAGTCCGGCACCTACAAGGGCAAGCGCTCCGGGGTGCGACGCGGCGAGAACTGCACCGAGGTGCTCCAGGACCGCACCCTGGAACTGCTGCGCGAGGCCGGCTGCAAGGGTTACCTGGGTGTCAGCTTCACCGCCCAGGACAAGCCGGTGCTCAGCAGCGTCACCTTGCTGCGCTTCGCCGACGCCCCGACGGCCGCCAAGGCCGCCGAGTCGCTGCGGGGCAAGCCCGGCTCGGTGGCGTTCATCCTCCCGGACGCCTCCGCCGCCCCCGCCCTGCCGGCCGCCCTGGCCCGGCCCGCCACCGAGCCGCGCGTCGAACTCGTCGGCCACTACGTGACGGTGACCAGTTCGCGGCCCGCCGACGCGCACCCCGGCGCCGGGACGGCCGGCGGCTCGCCCAGCCCCTCCGGTCCCTCGGTGAGCCCGCTGCCGGTGCCCTCGCCGAGCGCCGCCAACCTCGACCAGCTGCTCGAGGAGGCCACCCGGGCGATCTCCTTCACCGCCGGCGCGCCGTTCGTCTGGATGTAGCGGGCCGGTACGCGGTGGAGCCCGCCCCCTCCGAGGGGCGGGCTCCACCGCGTTCACCGACTGGCCGTCGACCGTCCGTCGACTCCCGGCCGACCGTCCGTCAGCCGCCCAGCCGGTCCACGGCCGTGACCCGCAGCACCGCGCGGCCCTCCTCGTCCGAGCCGTACAGGTCGACCTCGGCGCTGATGCCCCAGTCGTGGTCGCCCTCCGGGTCGTCGAAGATCTGCCGCACCCGCCAGGCCGAGTCCTCCTGCTCGATGATCAGCATCTTCGGGCCGCGCGCGTCCGGACCGGTGCCCAGGTCGTCGTACTCCTCCCAGTACCCGTCCAGGGCGTCCGCCCAGCGGTCCGCGTCCCAGCCGTACTCGCCGTCCAGCGCGCCGAGCTCGTCGTACTGCTCCAGCGCGCACAGCTCCACCCGGCGGAACATCTCGTTGCGCACCAGCACCCGGAACGCCCGCTCGTTGGCCGTCACCGGCGCCGGCTTCTCGTCCAGCACCACCTCGGCGGCCTGCGGCTCGGTCGGGTTGGCCAGCTGCTCCCACTCGTCCAGCAGGCTGGAGTCGACCTGGCGGACCAGCTCGCCGAGCCAGGCGATGACGTCCTTCAGGTCGTCGTTCTTGACGTCCTCGGGAACGGTCTGCTCCAGCGCCTTGTACGCGCCGGCCAGGTAGCGCAGCACGATGCCCTCGGTGCGGGCCAGCTCGTAGTGGCCGACGTAGTCCGAGAAGGTCATCGCCCGCTCGTACAGGTCGCGCACCACGGCCTTCGGCTGCAGCTGGTGGTCGCCGATCCACGGGTGCGCCCGGCGGTACACCTCGTAGGCGTGGGTGAGCAGCTCCTCCAGCGGCTTCGGGTAGGTGATCTCCTGGAGCCGCTCCATGCGCTCCTCGTACTCGATGCCGTCGCGCTTCATCTCGCCGACGGCCTCGCCGCGCGCCTTGTTCTGCTGCGCGGCGAGGATCTGGCGCGGGTCGTCGAGGGTCGCCTCGACCACCGACACCACGTCCATCGCGTACGACGGCGAGGCCGGGTCCAGCAGCTCGAAGGCGGCCAGCGCGAAGGTGGACAGCGGCTGGTTGAGCGCGAAGTTCTCCTGGAGGTCCAGGGTCAGCCGCACGATCCGGCCCTCGGCGTCCGGCTCCGGCAGCCGCTCCACCACGCCGCCCTCCAGCAGCGAGCGGTAGATGGCGATCGCGGTGCGGATGTGCCGGCGCTGCGCGGCGCGGTCCTCGTGGTTGTCGGTGAGCAGCTTGCGCATCGCCTCGAAGGCGTTGCCGGGCCGGCCGATCACCGACAGCAGCATCGCGTGGCTGACCTTGAACCGGGAGACCAGCGGCTCCGGGTCGGCGGCGATCAGCTTCTGGAAGGTCTCCTCGGACCAGCCGACGAAGCCCTCCGGCGCCTTCTTGCGGACGATCTTGCGCTTCTTCTTCGGGTCGTCGCCCGCCTTGGCGACGGCCTTCTCGTTCTCGATGACGTGCTCGGGTGCCTGCGCCACCACCTGGCCGACCGTATCGAACCCGGCCCGCCCGGCCCGCCCGGCGATCTGGTGGAACTCCCGGGCGCGCAGGATCCGCACCCGCTGCCCGTCGTACTTCGAGAGCGCCGTGAACAGCACCGTGCGGATCGGCACGTTGACACCCACGCCCAGCGTGTCCGTCCCGCAGATCACCTTCAACAGGCCCGCCTGGGCGAGCCGTTCGACCAGCCGCCGGTACTTCGGCAGCATGCCCGCGTGGTGCACGCCGATCCCGTGACGGACGTAACGCGACAGGTTGCGGCCGAACTTGGTGGTGAAGCGGAAGTTGCCGATCAGCTCGGCGATGGCGTCCTTCTCCGCCTTGGAGCACATGTTGATGCTCATCAGCGACTGCGCCCGCTCCACCGCCTCCTTCTGCGTGAAGTGCACCACGTACACCGGCGCCTGGCCGGTCTGCAGCAGCTCCTCCAGCGTGTCGTGCATGGTGGTGCGGCGGTACTCGTAGAACAGCGGCACCGGACGCGTCGCGTTGCGCACCACCGTCGTCGGCCGCCCCGTGCGCCGGGTCAGGTCCTCCTCGAACCGCCGCACGTCGCCCAGCGTCGCCGACATCAGCAGGAACTGCGCCTGCGGCAGCTCCAGCAGCGGGATCTGCCACGCCCAGCCGCGGTCCGGCTCCGCGTAGAAGTGGAACTCGTCCATGACCACCTGGCCGATGTCCGCCCGGGACCCGTCGCGCAGCGCGATCTGCGCCAGCACCTCCGCCGTGCAGCAGATGATCGGCGCGGTCGGGTTCACCGACGCGTCACCGGTCATCATGCCGACCTGCTCGGTCCCGAAGATCTTCACCAGGTCGAAGAACTTCTCCGACACCAGGGCCTTGATCGGCGCCGTGTAGAACGTCCGCTGCCCCTCCGCCAGCGCCGCGAAGTGCGCGCCGGCCGCCACCAGGCTCTTCCCCGAGCCGGTCGGCGTTGCCAGGATCACGTTGTTCCCCGACACCAGCTCGATCAGCGCCTCCTCCTGCGCCGGGTACAGCGTGATCCCGCGCTCCTCCGTCCAGGCGGCGAACGTCTCGTACAGCGCGTCGGGCGTGGCGGGCTTCGGCATCAGATCAAGGAGGGTCACCCGGCTATCTTGCCTGCTCGCCGCCACCCCCGGCAAAGCTACCCCGCCACCGCGGGCGCCCGATCGGCGATCTGCACGTTCGGGCACCCTTCCTGCCGAACGACCTCGGCGGCGGTACGGCGGGCGATGTCGGCGAAGAGCTGCGTGCGCTCCCTGGTGGGCAGGTCCGAGTCGAGGAAGCCGCCCCAGACGCGGATCTGCCGGTAGACGGCCCCGGGCCGTGCCGACCGGCCACTGTCGCATTTCAGCAGCAGCAAGGAGGCGTGGGTGTCCTGGAGCCAGGCCTCGACCCCGGCTCCGAAGTCGAGCACCGTGTCCCACCCTTGGCCGACCCTCCCGGTCTCGTCATCTCGTGTGAGGCGGTACGAGAGCTCGTCGGCCTGCCTTACCTCGATCTTCACCACGGGGTCCGTCTCCACCGGTTCCCAGCCGACGTAGCACTCGGCCTTGGCGCTGCGGCCCGACAGGTCGGCGTCGGTCGGCACCTCGACGGCCTTCCCCTCATCACTCATGAGCGTCCGCAGGTCGCTCGCCGTGACCAGCCCCCAGCACGCACTTGCCGGCACGTCCGCTGATCTCCAGGGCTGCCACCACCACAGCCCACCACCGATGAGCACCAGCGCCGCGACGCCGGCTGCGATCGCCAGCCGGCTGCGATTGCGTCGCATCGTGTCACTTCTTCTTGTCGTCCTCATGGGTCACCTGCCAAGGAATACTGTTGCCATTCGCGAACGCGCCCCCGATCTCGTGTTCCACGGCGGGGGCCAGGTCGTTGAGGTATTTCCGTTCGAGACCGGTTCGGGTTGCGGCATCACGGATCGCGTCCTGGACGGACCCCTGGGCACCCTCCAACGCCTGGTTGTGGGCCGCTTGAGCTTTGTTGGTGGTCTGCGCCTCGGTGTTCACCTCGTAGCTCTCGGCGATGCCGTCCATGATTTTGTCGACCATGTCGTTGGCGACTGGTCCGACGACCGGTGCCCGGTCCACGATCTGTCCGGCCGTCGCCCCCCAGATCGTGCCCGCCCATTCGCGCGTGGTCTTGACGGCCGAGTTGAACTCCTCGTCGTTGTTCCTTCCCTGGGTAAAGACCTCGTCGACCATGCCCTTGCTGAGGAGCCCGGCGACCGTGCCACCGGGCTGTGCGGATGTGAGGGCTGCGGCGGTCAGGTCGCCGTGGTCGGCGGGATGCAGCAGGACGTCGTTGATCGCTGCGGTGGTGTACGCCTGCTGCGCGGCTGCCACTGCGGCGTAGGCCTCCGGGTTGTGGCCGAGGGTGACCAGCAGCCGCTGCACGTCGATCTTGTCGAGGCGGGCGATCTGCCCGTTGATCGGCAGCACGGTGGAATCGCTGGCCAAGGCCTTCTGCACATCGCCCATGTAGGCACCGGCCATCTTGCCGAGGGACCCCTGCAGCTCGCCGAAGAGCGCCTTGTCCTTGTCGTAGAGCAGCGCGGACGCGTTCTCTCCGCCGAATACGCCTACCGTCGTCCGCATCACCTGCGCCATCTCCTTGGTGTGCGGCGGCAGCGGCCCCGTCTCGTCGTCGTACGCCCGGCCGGTCGCCGCCGCCTCCAGGGCATGGCCGAGCGCCTCCACCTGCAATGGCCCCGCCTTGCCGTTGTTCGGCCCGAGCGGGTAGGAGACGTCGCGCAGCGGCGAGCGCTCGCCCGTGTCGGTGAGCAGTTTGAAGTAGAGGTTCGTCCCGCCCGTGCTCTTCACCGAGCCGTCCGGCCAGTACGTCGTCGGCGGGTCGGTGAAGAACTTGGTGGCCGCGTCCGGGCTGTGCCCGAGCGCGTTCAGTACCGAGCCCATCGGGTTGAACCCGTGGTAGTTGCCCTTCTCGTCCGGTGTACCGGTGAACCAGAAGTCCTGGAACGGCGCGCCGCCCTTCATCGCCACCGCGTCCCAGCGCGCCGGGTTCTCCTGGGTGAGCTGGGTGACGTGCTCGGCGATCGGCTTCAGGAACGCGGCGTCGTAGGTGCCGTGCTTCAGGACGTTGCCGAGGATCTGGTAGCCGTACGGGCTGGAGTCGTAGTCGGTACCGGGCGCCAGCTGGATGTGCCGGCTCCCGGCCCGGCGCAGCCGGTCGCCCCAGTCCGGGGGCAGGTGCGGCTGCTGTCCGGTGCTGGTCGCGGTCGCCAGGGTGAGGCCGAGCCCCTCCTGGATGCCCTTGACGGCGTCCTTGCGGAGGGGGCTGCCGGCGAAGTCGCCGCTCTGCGCCAGCGCGCCGTAGGAGGCGAGGAACGTGCCCGGGTCCTGGCCGCCGTAGAAGGCGGTGGCGAACCGGGGGTCGCCGGAGTGGTGCTGGAGCAGCGCCTTCAGCTGCGCGAGCTGGTCGTCGCCGGCGGAGCTGCCGAGGCTGAGGATCTGGGCGGCCTGCTTGGCCTCCGCGTCCGCCACGCTGCCCAGCGGGGTGCTGTTGAAGCTCTTGGTGTCGTTGCCGGTGTCCATCGAGAGGGCCAGGGCGGCGGCGGAGTCGGCCTCGGTGGCCCGGTCCAGCGCTTTGCCGATCTCCTGCGCGGCGGCCTGGGCACTCGCCCGTTGGGTCTCGGCATAGTCGAGGTCGTGCTTGTCGGCCGGGTCGGTGGCCGGCGGCCAGTGGACGCTGCCGTCGGCGGCGACGGTCAGTCCCTGCTCGGTGGCGTGCTGGACGGCCACCTGGAGGTCCTTCTTCGCGGCGGCGAACTCGTCGTGGGCGTCGCGCAGCGTGCGCGCGATGGCCGAGGCCTCCTCGAACGCGGCGCGGATCTGGTCGCGCGCCTGGGTGAGGGCGGTGGCCGCGGACTCGGAACTGGGCCCGGTCCAGCCGGACTGCTGTACCGGGCCGATCACCTCGTTCTGGATCTTGGTCGAGAGGTCCCAGGTGCGGACCATCTTCTCGAAGTCGCCCGCCGCCGCGTTGAGGCTGGCGAGGTCGACGCTCTGGAGCTGGGTGTACGTCACCATGGCGGTCGGCCGGTCCGTCCCTTCTCAGTGCTGCTGCGCGAACTGGCTGTGGATCGCGGCCTCGGTGCTGTCGTAGTTCTGCGCGGTGGTGTGCAGGTTCTTGCCGATCGTCCCGACGGCCTCGCCGAGCGTGTGGGCCTGGCCCGACCAGACGCTCCACGCGGTGTTGAGGGCGGTGGACAGGCTCCAGCCCGCGAGCGCGGCGACCGCGCCGGTGACGTGTTGCGAGGGCTGTGCGCACTCGGTGCGCACGGACTCGCGCAAGGCACCGGCGTTGGTGCCGGCCTGGCGGATCAGTCCGGGGTTGGCCTTGACGGACGGCCCGCCAGCGGCCGGCGTCAGCGCGACGGGGGCCGGGGTCCCGGCGGCGGCCGCCGCGAGGTCGGGGAACTGCTTCTTCGCCTCTTCGGTGAGGTTTCCGGAACTGTCGAAGAGCCACGGGTTCATCCGTCGCTCGAATTCGAGGTCTGCCACCACGTCCCCCCAGGACTGTTCGACTTGTCCGGACACTACCGGGGGAGCGCGAACGATCGGCCGTCTTTTCGGGAATCGGGAAAGGGTGTTCGATAAATCAAACAAAGGATGAATGGAGAATGAATCCCAGGTTTCCTTGAGGTGTCGTTCGGGTTCTCCTTCGCCCGGCCGTGTGCCCCGGCGCACGTTGCCGGGTTCGTGTGGGGCGTGCCAGAGTGCCGGGCATGGCCAACCGCACCGTGTTCCAGGCGTCCGAGGTGGGCGATGCCGCCGTTGATCCCGCCGCCGTGTTCGACTGGCTGGACGAGAGTGCCGGGCAGCGGGCGCGGGCCGGGCTGACGCGGACGTTGCGGAGCCGGGCCGCCGACGACGGGGTGCTCGACCTCGCGGGGAACGACTACCTGGGGCTCACCCGGCATCCCGACGTCACCCGGGCCGCGGCCGACGCCGCGCTCCGCTGGGGTGGCGGCGCCACCGGGTCGCGGCTGGTCACCGGGACCACCGCGCTGCACACCGAGCTGGAGGAGGAACTCGCGGACCTCTGCGGGGCCGAGGCGGCGCTCGTGTTCTCCTCCGGGTACACGGCCAACCTGGCAGCGCTCACCGCGCTCACCGATCCCGACACGCTGATCGTCTCCGACGCCTACAACCACGCCTCGCTGATCGACGGCTGCCGGCTCGCCCGCGCCGACGTCCACCGCGCCCCGCACAGCGACCCGGCCGCCGTCGCGGGCATCCTCGCCGGACGCGCTCAGCGGCGCGCCCTGGTCGTCACCGACTCCGTCTTCTCCGTCGACGGCAACGCCGCCCCGCTCGTCGAACTCGCCGCCGCCACCCGGCGGCACGGGGCCGCGCTGCTGGTCGACGACGCCCACGGGCTGGGTGTGCTCGGGAACGGTGGTGCGGGCGCCACCGCCGCCGCCGGCCTCGCCGGGGCGCCCGACGTCGTCACCACGGTCACCCTCTCCAAGTCCCTCGGCTCCCAGGGCGGCGCCGTCCTCGGCCCCCGCCGGGTCGTCCGCCACCTCACCGAGACCGCGCGCACCTTCATCTTCGACACCGGCCTCGCCCCCGCCGCCGCCGGCGCCGCCCTCGGCGCGCTGCGCCTGCTGCGCGCCGAACCGCAGCGGGCCGAACGCGTCCGGGAGGTCGCCCGGGCCCTCGCCGCCCGTCTCACCGCCGCCGGCCTGCACGCCTCCGCCCCCGACGCCGCCGTGGTCTCCGTGCGGGCCCCCGGCCCCGAGGCCGCCGTCGCCTGGGCCGCCGACTGCCGCCGCGCCGGCCTCGCCGTCGGCTGCTTCCGCCCCCCGTCCGTTCCTGACGGCGTCTCGCGGCTGCGGCTCACCGCCCGGGGCGATCTGACGGATGACCAGATCATCGAGGCGGTGCGGATCATCGCCGCCACCGCTCCCCGGGAGGCGGTCGGCCGGGCCTGAACGATGTCGCCGGCCGGCCCCGGCTGTCGGCCCGCCGGGCCGTGCGGATCGCGGCGGGCCTCGCGCGCTGCCGCTGATCGCCCTCGCGGCGGTGCCGGCCGGCGGGGCTCTCAAGCGGACGGCCGGTTCCTTCTGCGTCGCGTCCACGGTCTCCGAGTAGCGCGCCGCACCGGCCCGAACCGGACGGCACGGCTCCGCGTCCCTGAGGGTGAGGGGTCGAGGAGACGGAGTGAGGAGCGGTGATGGACCGGGACGTTCGACGGGCGGCGGCGAAGGCGCTGGTCCCGGTCGCGGCGGTGCTCGTGCTGCTGGTCATCGGCGGCTGCGCGACGGCCCACGCCGGTGAGGGGCTCGCCTACGCGGGCGGACTCGCCGGGACCCGCGGTGTGCTGGTCGCCGACCAGTGCCTGCGCACCGACCCGAACCGGCCCGCGCTCGGCCCGACCGGCGACTGCCGCGGCACCTTCTTCCCCGACGACGGCGGCCCGGCCGACGAGCACGCCTGGACGGACTGGCGGATCGACACCCAGGAGCGCGTCCCGGTCTCCTGCGCCGCCGACGGCGAGTGCCGCCTCGCCGGCACCGGCGGGGTGCTGTACTGGCTGAGCCTCCTGCTGCTCGCCCTCGCCGCCTTCCCCTTCGCCGGGTTCGTCGCCGTCCACGGACTGCTGCGCCACCGGGACCGCTCCCAGCGCAAGCGGGTCGTCCTCGGGGTGGCCACCGCCGTGCTGCCGGCCTGCGCGCTCGCCACCTTCGCGGGAGCGCTGGCCGCCCGCTAGAGGCCCGCCAGCTCCCGCAGGAAGTGGGTCCCGGCGTCCCGGCGGCCGGCGGCCAGGCGTGGGCCGGCGATCACCACCGCCGTCGCCCGGCACCAGGCCAGCACCCGCTCGACGTCCGCGCCCGGCACCAGCGCCGCCAGCTCCGCGATCCGGGCCGTCAGCGCCGGCCGGTCGGCGACGCCGTCCAGCGCCCAGTCCACCAGGTCGAAGTCCGGGTCGCCCAGGCAGGCGCGCGGGTCGATCGCCACCGGACCGTCCGGGCCGAGCAGCACGTTCGCCGGGTGCAGATCGCCGTGCACCAGCGCCACCGGGGCGCCGCCGCCGGTCAGCTCACGGGCCAGCGCCCGCGCGTCCGCCGTCGGCACCCCGGGCGCCCGGCGCCCGGTCAGCTCGAACAGGAAATCCAGCCGCTCCGCCAACGGCGGCAGTGCCACCCCGTCCACCGGCACCGACCGCAGCGCGCCGAGCAGGCCCGCCACCTCCGCCGGACGCCACCCGGACGCGCGCAGCGGCGTCCCCGGCGCGACGTCCGCCAGCAGCAGCGCACCCGACGCCGCGTCCTCCGCCAGCAGCCGCACCACCGAGGGCAGCTCCCGCCACGCGCCCAGCGCCGCCGCCTCCTGCCCGGCCACCGCCGAGTCCGGCGTCAGCTTCAGCCACACCGCCGCGCCGTCGGCGAGCCGCGCGCAGCGGAACACCCGTGACGTGCCGCCCCCGCCGGCCTCCCGCACCGCCAGCCCCCAGCGGGCCGCCAGCGCGTCCACCAGCTCCGGCAGCCCCGCGCACCACGCCCCGGCCTCCGGCCCGAAGCGCACCACCAGCCGCGCCCGCACCTCCTCGGGCACCACCGCGAGCGCGCTCACGGCCGCCCCACCACCAGCAGCGTCTCCGCCCCGACCGGCCGGTAGCCGGCCGCCTGGAAGGCCCGCACGCTGGTCGCGTTCCCCGGCGCCTGCTGCGACCACACCCGGTCGCCCTCCGGCAGCAGGTGCCGGGCCGCCAGCGCCAGCGCCCGCCCGAGACCGCGCCCGCGCGCCGCCTCGTCCACCTCGATCGCGCACTCCCAGCGACCGGCCACCCCGCGCCCGAGCACCAGCACCCCGCGCCCGCCGTCCGCCTCGAACACCCGCACGTCCTCGCGGTAGCGCAGCGCCCGCACCACCCGCGGATGCTCCCGGTCCTCGACCGCCTCCAGCGCGAGCGACGGGGCGCCCGGCAGCCGGTCCGCCACCGTCAGCAGGTCGATGTTGCCGTTCACCCGGCCCGTCCGTCCGGCGAACGCGCTCAGGAACGGCGGGCACAGCGGCGCCGCCAGCGGATCGCTCGGCACCGCCGCCAGCGCGGCGCGCACCCACGCCGGGTCCTCGTCGGTGAACACCACCGCGTGCGCGGAGAACGCCACCACCCCCGCCTCACGCGGCGACGGCTGCGCCACCACCGTCACCGACCCGTCCGCCGGCGGGAACACCCCGCCCGCCGCGTCCGCCAGAATCTCCCGCAACCCCCGTGCACCCACCGTGCGCCCACCCCTCCATGATCCTTCGTGGGCACTCAGCCTAGACCGTCGCTCAGGCCTTCTTCCGGGCCCGGCTCGGCTGCACCCGGGTCGGCTCGCCCGCCGCCTTCGGATGGTCCGGCGGGTACGGCAGCTCGCCGTGCGCGCCCTCCGCGACCTGCCGCTCGTACAGCTCCAGCAGCCCCTCCAGCCGGAACGGCTCGTCCTCCATCCCCGCGTGCACGTCCCCCAGGTCCGCGAACCGGGCCGGCAGCGTCCGCAGGTCGAAGTCCTCCGGCAGCACGTCGTCCAGCTCCTCCCAGCGCAACGGCGCCGAGGCCGTCGCCCGCGGCCGCGCCCGCAACGAGTACGCCGAGGCGATCGTGCGGTCCCGCGCCATCTGGTTGTAGTCGACGAAGATCCGCTCCCCGCGCTCCTCCTTCCACCACGCCGTCGTCACCCGCCCCGGCAGCCGCCGCTCCAGCTCCCGGCCCAGCGCGATCACCGCGTGCCGCCCGTCCGTGAACGTCCACTGCGGCACCAGCGGGACGTACACGTGCAGCCCCCGCCCGCCCGAGGTCTTCGGCCACCCCCGCAGCCCCTGCTCCTCCAGCACCGCCCGCAGCTCGTGCGCCGCCCGCACCGCGTCCTTGAAGTCCGTGCCGGGCTGCGGATCCAGGTCGATCCGCAGCTCGTCGACGTGCTCGGTGTCCGCGCGCCGCACCGGCCACGGGTGGAACGTCAGACACCCCAGGTTCGCCGCCCACAGCACCGCCGCCGGCTCGGTCGGGCAGATCTCGTCCGCCGAGCGGCCGCTCGGGAACGCGATCCGCGCCGTCGGCAGCCACTCCGGCAGGCCCTTCGGCGCCCGCTTCTGGTAGAAGAACTCGCCCTCCACCCCGTCCGGGAACCGCTGCAGCGTCGTCGGCCGGTCCCGCAGCCCGCGCAGCGCGCCGTCCGCCACCGCCAGGTAGTACTCCGCGACGTCCAGCTTGGTGAATCCCCGCTCCGGGAAGTACACCTTGTCGGGGTTCGACAGCCGGACGGTGCGCCCGGCGACATCCAGTTCCACGGCAGAGCCCATGCCCCTCACGCTAGGCGAGCCCCGCCCGCCGCGCGCCCCGGAGCGTTCGGCGCGAGGATCGGGACCATGGACCTGCCCGTGATGCCGCCCGTCGCCCCGATGCTCGCCAAGTCCGTTGCGAAGATCCCGCCCGGCATGCAGTACGAGGCCAAGTGGGACGGCTTCCGCACCATCGTCTTCCGCGACGGCGACGAGGTCGAACTCGGCAGCCGCACCGGCAAACCCCTCACCCGCTACTTCCCCGAACTCGTCGACGCCCTGCGCCGCGAGACCCCCGGCCGCTGCGTCCTCGACGGCGAGATCGTCATCGCCCGCGACGGCCGCCTGCGCTTCGAGGAACTCCTCGAACGCATCCACCCCGCCGCCAGCCGGGTCAGACTCCTCGCCGAACGCACCCCCGCCTCCTTCGTCGCCTTCGACCTGCTCGCCCTCGGCGACGACTCCCTCCTCGACCGGCCGCTCGACGCCCGCCGGCACGCCCTCGAAACCGCCCTCGCCGACGCCGCCGACCCCGTCTTCACCGCCCCCACCACCACCGACCGCGACCTCGCCGGGACCTGGTTCGCCCAGTACGAGGGCGCCGGCCTCGACGGCATCGTCGCCAAACCCCTCGACCAGCCCTACCGGCCCGGCGAACGCGCCATGTACAAGATCAAGCACGAGCGCACCGCCGACTGCGTCGTGGCCGGCTACCGCGAACACAAGAGCGGCCCCGTCGTCGGCTCCCTGCTGCTCGGCCTGCACGACGCCGGGGGCCGCCTCCAGCACGTCGGCGTCTGCGCCGCCTTCCCGATGGCCCGCCGCCGCGAACTCGCCGAGGAACTCGCCCCGCTGCGCACCACCGACCTCGCCGCCCACCCCTGGGGCGCCTGGGCCGACGAAGCCGCCCACGCCGACGCCCGGCTGCCCGGCGCCACCAGCCGCTGGACCGGCGGCAAGGACCTCTCCTGGGTCCCGCTGCGCCCGGAACGCGTCATCGAGGTCGCCTACGACCACATGGAGGGCACCCGCTTCCGGCACACCGCCCAGTTCCGCCGCTGGCGCCCCGACCGCACGCCCGGGAGCTGCACCTACGAGCAGCTGGAGGAGCCGGTCTCCTACGACCTGGCCCGGGTGCTCGGCGGCTGAGCGCGGCCGCGCCAGGGGCGGCCGCGCCCAGGGCGGTCAGGCCGACTGCTCCGGCGGCTTCACCGTCGAGGACGCCTTGACCGACGGCTCCGCCGACGGCTCGTCCGCGTCCTCCGGCGCGGCCGGCAGGTCGTAGACGTTCCCCGGCGAGACGATCTCCGTGATCGCCTTCGCGAACAGCGTCGACGGCGCCGAACCCCGGTACTCGACGTCGGTGTTCAGCAGCACCACCAACGACGCCTGCGCCGACGGCAGGTACACCGCCACCGACTGGTAGCCCGGCAGCGAACCGTTGTGCCCGATCCACCCGTGGTTGTTGAACACCCCCAGCCCGTACCAGGTGCCCGGCACCTGCGAGGGCTGCGGTTCCAGGCGCTGCGCCTGGGTCTCCGGCTTCAGCAGCGTCCCGGTGGCCAGCGCCTTCGCCCACTTCTTCATGTCCGCCTGGTCCGAGATGGCCGCCCCCGCCGCCCAGCCCCACGACGGGTTCCAGTCCGTGGCGTCGGCGATCGTCCCGTCCGCCGTCTGGTTGGTGTAGCCGCGCGCGTGCGGCTGCGGGAACGCGCTGTCCGTCGGGAACACCGTGCGGTCCAGGTCCGCGGGCTCGAACACCTCCTTCTTCAGGAACTCCCCGAGCGGCCGCCCGCCCACCTTCTCGATCACCTTCCCCAGCAGCACCGTGTTGGTGTTGGAGTACTCGAACTCCGCGTCCGGCGCGAAGTTCACCGGGTGCCGGAACGCGTACGCGAGCAGCTGATCGGGCGTGAACGCGCGCTGCGGGTCCGCCTGGAGGGTGCGCACGAAGTCCTCGTCCTGGGTGTACGAGAACAGGCCGCTGCGCATGTCCGCCAACTGGCGCAGCGTGATCTTCTCGCCGTTCGGCACGCCCGTCAGGTACTTGCCGACCGGGTCGTCCAGCCCCAGCTTGCCCTGGTCCACCAGGCGCAGCACACCGGTGACGGTGAAGGTCTTGGTCAGGCTGCCGACCCGCATGTTGAGCCCGGTCACCATGGCCGTGCCCGGTACCCGTTCGGACACCCCGAAGGCCTTCAGGTACTCGCCCTGCGGCGTCGACACATTGACGATCACCCCCGGCACCGAGGCCTGGGTCAGCACCCGCTTCACCGCCTCGTCCAGCTTCGCCGTGACCTCCGGCGTCAGCGGCACCGTCGTTCCGCTCGTCGTGGCGGCCGGGGGAGTGGGCGACTTCGGCGACGGGCTCACCGGTGTGACGGTCGCCGTGGGGGAGGGGCTGATCCGGGGGGACGGGCTGATCTTGGGCGACGGGCTGGCCTGGGGCGACGGGCTGAGCGCCGCCGGTGCGGCCGTCACCGCCCCGGCGGCCGGCGGCTCCGACGGCGAGGTGCCCGAACAGCCGGCGGCGGCCAGCAGCCCGGCCAGCGCCAGCAGCAGTGCGAGCGGGGCCGTGGGCCGCCCGGGGGGAGGAACGGCGGGCCGCCGCCGGGGAGTCGTGGCTCGGGCCGTCACGCGGTTGGTCATCTTCGGGGCGCCTCTCTGGGCCGGACGGACCCGGAGCAGGGCTCCACGGGCCCGCAAGGGGGAGCGATCGCCAACGTATGCGTCCTCGCAGCGCCCCGCGCGCCCACCGGCCGCCCGCTCGACCGAACGGACCCACGCGTCAGCCACCCGCCCCAACCCCGCTCGCGCGCCACCGCCGCACGCCCTCGCCGCCGTTACCCGCCCCCTACCCGCGCCCGAGTAGTGTGCGCACCGCCGGATCCGACGGGAGGGGGACACCGAGGTGCTGCACTGCGAGGCCGTGGCCGTCGGCAAACGCTACGGGCGCGGGCCGTGGATCCTGCGCGACATCGACCTGCGGCTCGCCCCCGGTGACGTGCTCGCCGTCCTCGGCGCCAACGGCTCCGGAAAGTCCACCCTGCTGCGCATCCTCGCCGGCCTCACCCGCCCCACCACCGGCCGGCTCACCGGTCCCGCCCCGGGCAGCCGCCGGGCCGCCGTCGGCTACGTCCCCGACCGGTTCGCCGCCCAGGAACGCCTCACCGCCGCCGGCTACCTCACCCACCTGGGCCGGATCCGCGGTCTGCCCGTCACCACGGCCCGCCGCCGCGCCGGGGACCTCCTCGACCGGCTCGCCCTGGTCGGCGGCCCCGACGCGGCCCTGCGCACCCTGTCCAAGGGCAACGCCCAGAAGGTCGCGCTCGCCCAGGCCCTGCTGGTCCCGCCGGACCTGCTGGTGCTGGACGAACCCTGGTCCGGGCTCGACGCCTCCGCGCACACCGTCCTCGCCGAACTCATCGCCGAGACCGCCGCCGACGGCGGGGCGGTGGTCTTCACCGACCACCGGGAGGCCGTCGCCGAGGCCCGGGCCACGGCCACGCGCGCCCTCGCCGGCGGCCGGCTGACGGCGCGCGCCGACGCCGTACCGTCCGCGCCCGCCCCGCCCGCCCCGCCCGCCGAGATCGTGCTCACCGGCCCCCCGGGCCCGGCCGCCCCCGACTGGCAGGTCCTGCCCGGCGTGCTCGCCCTCGCCCGCCGTGGCCCCGAACTCCACCTGCGGGTCGAGCAACCGCACACCGACGCCGTCCTGCTCACCGCCCTGCGCCACGGGTGCTCCGTCCGCGCCGTCACCCGCCCCGCACCGCCGTCCGCCCCCGACGCGTCGTCCGCCGCCGCACCCGCCCCGAGGACCGCCGCCCGATGACCGCCCTCGTCCGCTACCAGCTCACCACCCTGCTGCTCTCCCAGCGCTACCTCGCCCCGCTGCTCCTGTTCACCGGCCTGGTCGCCGTCCTCACCAGCAACGACAGCGGCCCGCTCACCGCCGCCCACGGCGCCGCCGCCGCGGCGATGCTGCTCGCCGCCTGCTGGCTCACCATGGCGCTCACCGGCCTGGAGGACCGGCCGCACCGCGCGCTGCTCACCGCCGCCACCGGCAGCCGGCTGCGCCTGCTCACCGGTACCGTGCTCACCGCCCTGCTCGGCTGCCTGCCGCTCACCGCCCTCGGCCTCGCCCTGCCGTTGCTGGTCGGCACCCACACCCCCACCGCCGCCGACCTGCTCCTCGGCACCGAGGCCCAGCTGACCTGCGCCTGCACCGGCACCGCCGTCGGCCTGCTCGCCTCCCGGCCCGTGGTCCGCCGCCAGGGGTACGGGCTGCTGCTCGCCCTCGCCCTGCTCCTCGCCCTGACCGTGAGCAAGGGCCTGCCCCCGGTCAACCTCCTGCTCACCCGGCTCTCCGCCCACCACGACTCGGCGGACCTGCTCGCCTCCACCGCCCTGCTGCTGGCGCTCGCCGCCGCCCTCCTCGCCGCGGCGGCCGCCCTCGCCCACACCGTCGCCGCCCGCCGGGACTGACCCGGCGGGCCGCCCGCCGGGTCCGCCCGCACCGGGGGCGCGCACCCACCGGCGCAGCGCCCCGCGCGCCCTGAACGCGCCCCGCGCGCTCCGCCGTCGGAGTGCCGACCGGCACGCCGCGACCGCCCCCGACCCCAGCTCGGGCACGATCGTTTAGCCGAGCTGTCGCGGCCCTTAAGAATTCCTCGATGGACCGCACCCCCTCCCACCAGGCAGATTTCTGCCTGCCCGGAAAGCGGACACCATCGGCCCCGCAGGCCGCCACCCGCCGGGCCCCGCCGGCCTGCCCACACCAGGCCGCCCCACCGTGCGTCAGGAGCCACCGCCGTGAAGGCACTCGTCAAGCAGAACGCCGAGCCCGGACTCTGGATGATGGACGTCCCCACCCCGGTGATCGGCGCCGGCGAGGTCCTCATCAAGGTGCTGCGCACCGGCATCTGCGGCACCGACCTGCACATCCGCAAGTGGGACGGCTGGGCCCAGCAGACCATCAGGACCCCGCTGGTCCTCGGCCACGAGTTCGTCGGCGAGGTCGCCGAGACCGGGGCCGGCGTCACCGACATCGCCGTCGGCGACCTGGTCAGCGGCGAGGGCCACCTGGTCTGCGGCAAGTGCCGCAACTGCCTGGCCGGCCGCCGCCACCTGTGCCGCAACACCGTCGGCCTCGGCGTCAACCGCGACGGAGCGTTCGCCGAGTACGTCGCGCTGCCCGCCTCCAACGTCTGGGTCCACCGCGTCCCCGTCGACCTCGACGTCGCCGCGATCTTCGACCCCTTCGGCAACGCCGTGCACACCGCGCTGTCCTTCCCGCTGGTCGGCGAGGACGTGCTGGTCACCGGCGCCGGCCCGATCGGCATCATGGCCGCCGCCGTCGCCAAGCACGCCGGCGCCCGCAATGTGATGATCACCGACGTCTCGCCCTACCGCCTCGACCTCGCCCGCAAGGTCGGCGTCTCGCTGGCGCTCGACGTCTCCGAGCACACCATCGAGGAGGGCCAGCAGAAGCTCGGCCTGCGCGAGGGCTTCGACGTCGGCCTGGAGATGTCCGGCCGCCCCGAGGCGCTCCAGTCGATGATCGCCAACATGACCCACGGCGGCAAGATCGCCATGCTCGGCCTGCCCGCCGAGGAGTTCCCGGTCGACTGGGCCTCCGTCGTCACCTCCATGCTCACCATCAAGGGCATCTACGGGCGCGAGATGTTCGAGACCTGGTACGCGATGTCCGTCCTGCTGGAGGGCGGCCTCGACCTCAGCCCCGTGATCACCGGCCGGTACCCCGCCGGCGACTTCGAGGCCGCCTTCGACGAGGCGGCGAGCGGCCGCTGCGGCAAGGTCATCCTCGACTGGACCGCCTGATCCCCCTCGCCACCCCCGTTGCCACCCCGCTTAGGAGCAGCTGTGATCGACACCGTGCGCGACGACCTCGCCGCCACCCTCGACGAGATCCGCGAGGCCGGCCTCTTCAAGCCGGAGCGGGTGATCGGCACCCCGCAGAGCGCCGCCGTCACCGTCACCGCCGGCGGCACCCCCGGCGAGGTGCTCAACTTCTGCGCCAACAACTACCTGGGCCTCGCCGACCACCCCGAGGTGCTCTCCGCCGCCAAGGACGCCCTCGACCGCTGGGGCTACGGCATGGCGTCCGTCCGCTTCATCTGCGGTACCCAGGACGTGCACAAGGAGCTGGAGGACCGCCTCTCCGCGTTCCTCGGCCAGGAGGACACCATCCTCTACTCCTCCTGCTTCGACGCCAACGGCGGTGTCTTCGAGACCCTGCTCGACGAGCGCGACGCCGTCATCTCCGACGCCCTCAACCACGCGAGCATCATCGACGGCATCCGGCTCTGCAAGGCCCGCCGCCACCGCTACGCCAACCGCGACCTCGCGGACCTGGAGCAGCAGCTCAAGGAGAGCCAGGACGCCCGCCGCCGCCTGATCGTCACCGACGGCGTCTTCTCGATGGACGGCTACGTCGCCCCGCTGCGCGAGATCTGCGACCTCGCCGACCGCTACAACGCCATGGTCATGGTCGACGACTCGCACGCCGTCGGCTTCGTCGGCGCGCACGGGCGCGGCACGCCCGAGCTGCACGGCGTCATGGACCGCGTCGACATCATCACCGGCACGCTGGGCAAGGCGCTCGGCGGCGCCTCCGGCGGCTACGTCGCCGCGCGCCGCGAGATCGTCGCGCTGCTGCGCCAGCGCTCGCGCCCGTACCTTTTCTCGAACTCGCTCGCGCCGGTGATCGCCGCGGCCTCGCTGAAGGTGCTGGACCTCGTCGAGCAGTCGAGCGAGCTGCGCGAGCGGCTGGCGGCCAACACGGCGCTGTTCCGCTCCAGGATGACCGAGGCGGGCTTCGAGATCCTGCCCGGCGACCACCCGATCGCCCCGGTGATGATCGGCGACGCCGCCAAGGCCGGCCGCCTCGCCGAACTGCTGCTGGAGCGCGGCGTCTACGTGATCGGCTTCTCCTACCCGGTCGTGCCGCACGGCCAGGCCCGGATCCGGGTGCAGCTCTCCGCCGCCCACAGCACCGAGGACGTCGAGCGCGCCGTCGCCGCCTTCATCGAGGCCCGCGCCGCCCTGGGCGAGTAACCGCCCCCCCGATCGCCCGTGGCGCGTCCGCTCGGAACCGGACGCGCCACGGGCTCGCCGGCCGCCTTCCCGCACGGCCGACCCGGCCCGCCTTCCCGCACGGCCCCAGAACCACCTGCCCCACCCTCCCGCCACGGGAGTGGAAAGTCGGCCCACCCGACTTCCCACTCCCGTTCGCGGTTTCCCGGGCGGTTTCCCGCCCACCCCCCCGTACTCCCGTCGTGCCACCCGGGCGGTTTTCCGCCCACCCCCGGCACCCCTGTCGTGCCACCCGGGCGGTTTTCCGCCCACCCCCGGCACCCCTGTCGTGCCAC
>NZ_JBEOSF010000033.1:58105-98513 GCF_040302725.1 Kitasatospora sp. NPDC097605
GGGCGGTTTTCCGCCCACCCCCGGCACCCCTGTCGTGCCACCCGGGCGGTTTTCCGCCCACCCCCGGCACCCCTGTCGTGCCACCCGGGCGGTTTCTCGCCCACCCCCCCGCACTCCCGTCGTGCCACCCGGGTGGCTCTGCCCGGGGTGCGGGCGGGTGGACGGGCGCCGAGAGTCGGCGGGAAGGAGAGGAGCGGGATGGCGGGGAGCAGGCCGTGGGGTGTGGGGACGGTGGTCTGCTGGGGTGCGGCGGTGACGGCCTGTGGGGTGGTGACGTGGAGCGTCGGGCGGCGGCCCGTGCTGGTGGTGGTCGCGCTGGGCGCCGTGGTGCTGATCGGCGCGGTGCTGGCCCGGTGGCCGCCGCCCGGGGTGCCGGCGCCGGCGGTGGCCGGGCCGGTCGGTGCGGCGGCGCTGCTGATCGGCACCGAACTGCGGGGGAGCCCGGTGGACGCCGTCCTCGGGGTGGCCGTCGTCGCGCTGGTGCTGCTGGAGGTGCTGCCCCGGCGCGCGGGCGGACTGGCGCTCGGCGCGGCCGCCGCGCTGGACCCCGTCGCGCTGCTGTTCGCCCCGCTGCTGCGGGCCCGGTCCGCGCTGACCGCCGCCGCCACCGCCGTGGCCCTGTACCTCCTCGTCCGTCTCCGGTACGGGTTCACCGGCCCCGGTCCGCTCGGTCCGCTCGGCCCGCACGGACTGCTGCTCGCCCTCCGGCTCGCCGTGGCCGCCGTCGTCGCGGTGCTCGCGCTGCGCCGCGCCCGCGCCCTCGACGCCGACGGTCAGCCGCTGCTCGCGGTCGGCGTGGTCGGCTGCGCCACCGTGGCCGTCGCCCCCGTCACCGGCCCCGCCGACCTCGGCTGGCTGCTGCTCGCCGCCACCGGCCGGCTCGGCCGCCGCCCCGAGGACCGCGCCCTGTGGCCGATGTTCGCCGTCACCGCCGCCCTGCTGCCCGCCACCCTCCTCGACCCCGGCGTCGAGCCGGTCAGCAGCCGGCTGCTCCGCGAGACCCCCGTATTGCTGGCGCTCGCCGCCGCGACCGCGCTGCCGTTCCGCCGCCGCAGCGACCCGCTCTGGCGGTTGCACCGCGCCCCCGGCCCGCCCCCGCCCCGGCGCACCGGCCCGCTCCGGCACCTGGGCCCGCCGCGCTTCCCGCTGCTGCCCGCCCGGCTGCGCCCGCTCTCCCGGCCCAACCCCCTCCTGGAACTCCTGCTCATCCAGGTCGGCTACGCCGTCTACACCTCCATCCGCAACGCCGCCCCGAACCGGGTCGCCGACGCCACCGACCACGCCCGGCGCCTCTACCGGCTGGAGCGGAGCCTCCACCTGGACGTCGAACCCGCCCTCAACGGCTGGACGCTGCGAGCCGGCGACTGGGTGCGCGACCTCGCCCAGGAGTACTACCGGGTGCTGCACGTCACCGTCCCGCTGGCCGTGCTGGTCTGGCTCTACGTCCGCCACCCGGCCCGCTACCGCACCGCCCGCACCGTGCTGTTCGCCGCCACCGGCCTGGCGCTGCTCGGCTTCTGGGGCTACCCGCTCGCGCCGCCCCGGCTGGTGCCCGGGACCGGCCTGCACGAGGAGCCGGGCGGTACCCCCGGCGAGTCCCCGCTCGGCGCGCTGACGGCGCTCACCAACCAGTACGCGGCGATGCCCTCGCTGCACATCGGCTGGGCGGCCTGGTGCGCGCTGGTGGTCCTCACCACCGTCCGGTCGCCGTGGCTGCGGGTGGCGGCGGTGCTGTACCCGGTGGCCACCTTCCTGGTGGTGGTCGCCACCGCCAACCACTGGGTGCTGGACGCGGTCGGCGGTGCGGCGGTGCTGCTGGCCGGCTGCCTGGTGGCGTTCCTGCTCACCGGCCGCCTGCTCACCGACCGCGAACCGGCGCCGCCCGGACCGCCCGCCCCGGCCGCGCGGGTGGCGGGCCCCGCCGCCTCGACCCTCCGCCGGAACAGCCCACCGGAGTAGCCCTCCGCAATGCCGCGGAGCAGGAAGTCGGCCGGTCCGACTTCCTGCTCCGGCCCCCTCGCCTTCACCGGTTCGTCACCCCCGCCCCGGCAGGCCCACGGGCGCTGGCAGAATTGGCCTGTGATCGACGCGAGACGGCTGCGGACCCTGCGAGCGGTGGCGGACCACCGGACGGTGACCGCCGCGGCGGCCGCGCTCTACCTCACCCCCTCCGCCGTCTCGCAGCAGCTCGCCGCGCTGGAGCAGGAGACCGGTCACCACCTGCTGGCCCGCGAGGGCCGGGGCGTGCGGCTCACCGCCGCCGGGGAGATCCTGCTCGGCCACGCCGACGCCGTGCTCGCCCAGCTCGAACGCGCCGAGGCCGACCTCGCCGCCTACAGCGAGGGCGTCTCCGGCGAGGTCACCGTCGCCTCCTTCGCCACCGGCATCTCGCTGGTCCTCGCCCCGGCCATCGGCACCCTGGCCGCGCGCGCCCCCGGCGTCCGGCTGAAGGTGCTCGACGCCGAGGGCGACGCCAGCCTGCCGATGGTCCTCGACGGTCGCGCCGACCTCGCGGTGGCGGTCGAGTACCGGGGCGCCCCGCGCGCCGACGACGCCCGCCTCACCCGGGTCGCGCTCTACGCGGAACCGTTCGAGGCGGTACTGCCGCTCACCCACCCGCTGGCCGCCGGCGAGGGCCCGATCGCGGTGGCCGACCTGGCCGGTGAACCGTGGATCGGCCCCTACCCGGGCAACCCGTGCCACGACGTGGTGCTGCTGGCCTGCGAGCACGCCGGGTTCCAGCCGCGCCTGGTGCACTCCTCGGACGATTTCCGCGCCGTCGTCGCCCTCGCCTCCGCCGGTGCGGGCGTGGCGCTGGTGCCGCGCTCGGCGCTGCTCGGCGTCGACCTGGCCCGGGTCGCCGTCCGCCCCGTCGACAGCGCGCTCGCCACCCGCCGGGTCTTCGCCGCCGTCCGGGCCGGCGCCGACGGCCACCCGCTGATCCGCCCGGTGCTGGACGCCCTGGCCGACGCCGCCCCGGACGCCGGCCCCGAGGGCGACCGGCACTGACGGGAACGCCGCCGGCCGTCAGCCGGCGAAGAGCGGCTCGTACGGCGAGCCCTCCGGCGTGAGGATCAGCACGAACTCCTCGCCGGCGCCCGTGACGACCTCCCGCAGCCGCGCCAGGACCTCGGCCTCGGTCGGCAGTACCAGGCCGAGCGCGGCGGCCGCCCGGTCGCGCCGGAGCGGCAGGTCGGGCAGGTCCTCCCGGTAGTCGGCGCCCGCCCGCGCGCTCTCCGCCGCGGAGAACCCGGGGCAGTCCCGCCACCAGGGCGCGACCAGCAGCAGCCGCAGCAGTTCCGGCAGCCCGGTCGCGACCAGGGCCGCCTGGCCCTCGGAGTCGGCGTACAGGACCGGCCGCTCCTCGCCCCCGTCGCCGCAGAAGAAGAAGGTGCCGCCGGCCCCGTCCCCGGCGAAGCCCTCCAGTGCCGCCCCGGAGGCGAGGTGCACCTCCTCGCCGTGGTCGGCGCGGTCGAGGTCGAAGTCGCCCGGCCAGGCCAGGAAGCGGGCGGCCTCGGCGTGCTCGGTGATGGCGGCGATCAGTGCGGACATGCGGGCACGCTACCCGCCGGGACCGACAGCGCAACCGGTCCGGGGATGGCATGTTCAGGGCGTGTCCACCCTCTTGCCGGTGTCCGGTGCCGGCGTCAGCATGAGGGCACCGCAGTGAGGTGTCGCCCGAGGGGGGATTCTGTCGATGGGTGGTGGGGATCCGGTGTGTCCGGCCTGCGGTACGCCCCGCGTGCCGGGGCTGTCGCCGCGGCCGACGGCGGCCGCGCTGCCGCTGACCGGGGCGCTGACCCCGCGCGAGCGGGCCGTGCTGCACCTGCTGGGCCTCGGATACGACAACCGCTCGATAGCCTACGAACTCCATATCAGCGAACGCACCGTCAAACGGTTCGTCACCGCCATTCTGGCGAAACTGGGACTCCGGTCAAGACTGCAGGCGGGACTGCTCGCGCTGATTCTCACGGCGTCCGCCCCCGCGCCGGCGGCCGGCGGCGATTCCTGGCCCAAAGGTCTCATGGACGGGCCCCCGGGCGGCGGTGATGATGATCTGGCACCCGAGAAGGAGGGGACCATGACCTTCGACGCCCTCGCCGCCCTCCGGCAGGCGGGCAACCCGGTCGACCTGCTGACCCTGGAGCAGCGGGACGTGCTGTCCCGGCTCACCGAGGACGAGGTGGCCGTCCTCAATTCCGTGAAACAGCGGCTGGACGCCGTTTCGGACGCCGAGGTGGAAGGGCATTCCTTCGTCATCAAGTTGGCGTGAGATGGCGGTGGGATTCGGGATTCTCGGCCCGCTCCGCGTGCTGGAGAACGGCCGGGAACGCGACGCCGGATCACGGAAACAACAGATCCTCCTGGCGGCACTGCTGTCCCACGCGAATACCCGGCTGTCGGCCGACGTCCTCGTCGAGGCGCTCTGGGACGACGCGCCGCCGCGCACCGCCCGCAAGAACCTCCAGGTGTACGTCTGCGGCCTGCGCCGGCTGGTGGGGGCCGAGCCGGCGGGCACCGCGGAGCCCGCCGCGCCGGCCGTGCGGATCAGCCACCAGGCCGGCGGCTACGTCCTGCACACCGCCGAGGACGGCCTCGACGCGCTCCGCTTCGAGCGGCGGGCCCGCGCCGGGGAGCTCGCCGGGGCGCTGGGGCTGTGGCGCGGCCCGGCGCTGGACGGCTTCCGGGACGTCCCGCTGATCGACGCGGCCGCGCAGCGCCTGGACCGCCGCTTCCTCGGCGTGTTCGAGGACTGGCTGGACGCCGAACTCGCCGCCGGGCGCGGGGCGGAGGCGATCGAGCGGGCCACCGAGACCGCCCAGCGCCACCCCCTGCGCGAGCGGCTGCGGATGCTGCAGATGACCGCGCTGTGCCAGGCCGGGCGGCGCTCCGAGGCGCTCGCCGTCTACGACGAGCTGCGCCAGCTGCTCGCCCAGGAACTCGGCCTGCCGCCCAGCCCGGCGCTGGCCCGCTTCTACCGCGCGCTGCTCTGCGACGCGGGCCCCGTCCTGCCCCGGCCCGCCGCCCCGGCCGGACCCGCGGCGCCTGCCGGACCCGCCGAGGGCGGGGCGCCCCCGCACCGGCTGCCCCCCGACCCGCCCGCGTTCACCGGCCGCGCGGCCGTCGTGCGCCGCCTGGCCGACGTGCTCACCGGCGACGCCGGCCGGCTCGCCGTGCTGACCGGCCCGCTCGGCGCCGGGAAGACCGCGCTCGCCGTGCACACCGCGCACCGGCTCGGCGAGCGGTTCCCGGACGGCCGGCTGTTCGTACGGCTGCGCGGCGACGACGGCCGGCTGCGCCCGCTGGAGGACGTGCTGCGCCACCTGCTGGCCGCCGCCGGGCACGGCGGCGCACCGCCCGGCCCGGCGGGCCGCTCCGACCCGCGCTGGGCCTGGCAGCTGTGGCTGACCGGCCGCCGCGCCCTGGTGGTCGTCGACGACGCCCGCCGTGAGTCGGAGGTCCGGCCGCTGCTGCCGGAGGCCGGGGAGAGCGCCGTGGTGGTCACCGCCCGGCCCCGGCTGATCGGCCTGGAGGGCGCCCACCGGTTCTCGCTGCCGCCCTTCGCGGTGGACGAGGCGGTGGAGTTCCTCGGGCGGACGATCGGCGCGGACCGGGTCGAGGCGGACCGCGACTCCGCCGCCCGGATCGTCCGGGCCGCCGGGCTGCTGCCGCTCGGGGTGCGGCTGGTCGCCGACCGCCTGGCCTTCCTGCGGCACGTACCGCTGAGCGAGTACGGCGCGCGGCTGACCGGCGGACGCGCCCTGCTGGACGAACTGTGCGGCGGCGACCCGCTGGTGCGGGTGCGGCTGGCCGGGTCGGTGGGGGAGCTGCCGGAGGCCGGGCACCGGGCAGTGCTGCGGCTCGGGCTGCTCGCCCACCCGGTGTTCACCCCGGAGCAGGCCGCGACGGTGCTGGACTGCGACCCGGGGGCGGCGGCCCGGACCCTGGAGGACCTCCTGGAGGCCAGCCTGCTCACCGTCGCCGGCGCGGAAGGCCCCGCCGGCGCGGACGGCGCCGCCGGCACCGTGCGCTTCGCGATGCCGGCGCTGCTCTACGCGTACGCCCGGGAGCGGGCCGCCCGGGCCGCCGAGCGGGTGCCGGTACGCCACCGCTGAACGGTGGTCGACCGACCGTCATACCGAAATCGAACCGCCGGTGAAGCACCGCCATACCGGGGCTCCCTACGGTGGCCCCGGGCCGGCGTAGCGGACGCCGCACTGCAGAGGGAGGACACCATGCCCGAGTCCATCAACCCGGAGCCGACCGAGGCCGAGGACGAGGATGTCGACGTGGTCGCGCACGGCATCGAGGAGGACGGCCTCGTCGAGGACATCTGCATCATCAACAACAGCGCGGCGCTCTGACGCGGTCCGTAGGGACGTGGCGTCCTGACGCCTGAGCGGGCCACCCGGCCCCCGGCCCCACCGCCGGCGGCCGGGTGGCCCGCTCGCCTCCCGTCCGGCACCCCGACCGAGCAGCCCCGTCCGCCGGAACCCCGCCCCGCCCGGAGGCCCCGTGAACATCCTGCTCTGCCCGCTCAGCGACGGCGGCTACCTGTACCCGGCGCTCGCCGCCGGGCGCGAACTGCGGCGCCGCGGCCACCGGGTCTCGGTGCTCGGCCGCGCCGCCGCCGCACCGTTCGCGGCCGAGGCCGGCCTGCCGTTCGCGGCGGCGGAGGAGTTCGGCGGCGAGCGGGCCTTCGACGCGGCCCGCTGGGGCGTCACCGGGCTCGCGCAGTACCGGGCCACCGTGCGCGCCGCCCGGCAGGCCGGCGCCGACCTGCTGCTGACCTCGGTGCTCTGCAACGGCGCGCTGCTCGCCGCCGAGGTGCTGGACGTCCCGGTGGTGGTGCTCGGGCTCTCGATCCACCTGTGGACCTACCGCTCCGGCGGCGCCGACGAGCCGCAGTACGGGCGCACCCGGGAGAACCGGACCCGCGAGACCCTGGCGCTGTACGCCGCCACCCGCGAGCAGGCCGGCCTCGGCCGCCGCGGCGCCCACGGTGCGGCGTCCGACGACTCCGTGCTGCTCGGCGACGCGCTGCTGCTCCGAGGCACCCCCGAACTCGAGTACCCGGGAGCCGAGTTGCCGGCCCGGGTGCACCATGTCGGCCCGCTCGCCTGGGAACCCGCCGCCGACCCGGCCGAACTCGCCGCCGTGGACACCGCGTTGGCCCGCACCGGCAAGCCCGTCGTCTACGTCCACCTCGGCCGCTTCTTCGGCGGCGGAACCCCCTGGCCCCGCCTCAACGCGACCTTCACCGGCGGCCGTTACCAGGCCGTGGTGGAACAGGGCCGCACCGGGGAGGCACGGCCCGATCCGGACGCCGACATCCTGCTCGTCCGCAAGCCCTGGCTGGGACCACTGGTCGAACGCGCCGGCCTGGTCATGACCGCCGGCACCTCCGCCCCCGTCCTCGGCGCCCTTCTGCGCGGCCGCCCCCTGGGCGTCACCCCCAACGGCTCCGAGCAGCCGGTGCTCTCCGGCGCGCTGCTGCGTGCCGGGGCCGCCGTCCACCTGCCGCGCACGCCGTCACCGGACCCGGCCGCGCCGCTCGACGCGGCCTGGCGGGACGAGCGGCTGCGCGCCCGCGCCCGCCGCCTCGGCCACCGCCTCGCCGAGGCCGAGGCCGGGAGCGCCCGGCGCGCCGCCGACCTCGTCGAGCAGACCGCCCAGCAGCCCGCAACCTCAAGGGAGAACCATGGGTACGCGACCAGCCGAACCGGACCTCGCGGCCGTCACGAGCCTCTCGGCGGGAGCGCGGCGGTGGATCGGCCTGCACTGCGGCTATCTTGACGAGCCGTCAGGTCGTGCCGAACTGCCGGTGACCCCCCGGGTGAAGGCGCTGCTGCAACTCGCCCTGCTGCACCGCGCCTGGGCCGGGGCCGACCCGGCGGACCCCGACCTGGCCGGGGTCGCCGCCACCGTCGACCAGGTCTGGCGCAGCCCCGACCACCCGCGTCTGCTCACCGTCGAGCCGCGCTACGCCCGGCAGTTCCAGCTGATGCACGGCGCGCTCGCCCCCGCCGGTCTCCCCGCCGGCGGCCCGCACCGCGCGGTCCTCGCCGAGGCGGTGGCGGGCGACTTCCTGACCCCGCGCCGCAAGTCGCCCTACCTCCACCTGGAGACCCGCTACTACGCCGAACTGGCCCGCGTGCCCCACCGGTTGGCCGACTATCCGGAGCTCTACCGGATCAGCCGCCTGGCCGGCCACACCGACGGGCGGCCGATCGACGAGCTGGACGTCTGCAACGTGACCCACACCGTCTTCCACCTCGCCGACTTCGGCTTCCGTGACCCCGGCCTGGACGCCGCCGACCTCGCGCACGCCCGCGACCGGGTCTGCCGCCTCACCGAGCGGTGCGTGCGGCGCGGCGAGTGGGACCTCACCGGCAAGCTCCTGCTCGCCCAGCACTGCCTGGGACTCGACCCGCTCAGCACCCCGTCCGGCGCGGCCGGCCTGCGGCTGCTCGCCGAGGTCCAGACGCCCGAGGGCGCCGTGCCCGGCCGCTCCGCCGCCGACCGGACCGGCCCGGACGCGAGCCCCGTCGCGTTCTTCCGCGCCTCCTACCAGTCCACCCTGGTGGTGGCCCTGGCGACGGTGGTCCTGCTGCACCGCGGGGCGGCCGTCCCGGCGCCGGGCGGTGCCCGGTGAGCCCGGCGCCGACCGCCGCGGAGGGCGGCGTCCGCCTCCTCCAGGGCGAGCGCAACTGGTGGTTCCTCGGCCCCGGCGGCGGCCTCGCCCGGCTGCGCCCGGGCCAGTTGACCGCCGACGGCGCGCTGCGGCCCGGCACCGAGCGCCGGCTGCGCGAACACGGCCTGCTGACCGCCCCGGCTCCGCGCAGCTACGCGCTGACCGTCCTCACCAGCACCCACTGCAACCTCGGCTGCGGCTACTGCTTCCAGAACACCGGCCAGGACGAGGACGGCGGCAGCCGCCCGCCCCGGATCGCCCGCAAGCGCCTCACCTCGCGCACCATCACCGACATCCTCGACTTCACCCGGCGGCGGATGGCCGACGCCGGCCTGGAGCAGCTGCGCATCCTGCTGTTCGGCGGCGAGCCGCTGCTCAACCCGCGCGGCTGCCTGGAACTGCTCGAACGGGCCGCCGACCACGGCCTCGCCTCCGCCTGGATGATCTCCAACGCCACCCTGCTCACCCCCGCGCTGGCCGAACGGCTCGCCGAGCGCGGACTGCGCTCCGTCCAGGTCACCTTCGACGGCGACCGCCCCGACCACGACCGGATCCGGATCCGGCGCACCGAGGGCGGCGGGACCTTCGACGCCATCGTCGGCAACCTCGCCCGCGCCTCCGAGGCCTCCCCGCTGCGCTGGCAGCTGCGGGTCAACGTCTCCCAGGAGACCCACCTGGGCGTGGAGGCGCTGATCGACCGGCTCGCCGGCGCCCTCGACCCGGCCCGCTGCACCCTGTACTTCGCCCAGGTCGGCGATGTCGGCGTCGGCTACGGCAACGACCTGCGGCACACCCGCGAGCTGTCCGACCGGTTCACCCGCTGGCAGCGCCGGGCGCTCGACGCCGGCTTCACCGTCGCCCGCCCGCAGGCCCACCGGCCGTGCGCCACCTGCGGCCACGGCGACGGCCGCTACGGCGCGGTAGTGAGCGCCGACGGCACACTGGCCAGCTGCTGGGAGACGGCGGGCAAGCCGGACTGGGAGGTCGGCACCGTCACCGCCGGCTACCTGCCCGCCGCCCACACCCGGGACCGCTGGGTCGGCTGCGAGGACCTCTACCGGCGCGAGGACGACCGGCGCACCCTGGCCGCCTTCCACGACACGGTGGACGCCGCGCTGCTCGACTACCTGGACGAGACGGGGCGCCTGTGACCACGGCATCCGACCCGCACAGCAGCCACGGGCTGCGCCGGCTCTCCGCCGGCACCCTCGGCTGGCTCGGCCGCCGGCTCGACCGCTTCGACCCGTTCGCGGCCCCCGGCCCGGCGTCCGGGCGGCCGCCCGCCGAGCCCGGCGGCGCGCACCGCCCGGCCAAGGCCGCGCTGGAACTCGCCCTGCTCTCCCACTGCTGGACCCGTCTCGACGAGGGCGCCGACCCGCGCCGCACCGAGGCCACCGCCCGGCTCCGCGCGATCTGGCGCCACCCCGGCTTCCCGCGCCTGCTCGCGGCCGACCCGCGCGCCGCGGCCCAGTACCGGCTCGCCTGCGCCGCGCTGGCCCCCGCCGGGACGGAGGACGCGCCCTGCCGGGCCGACCTCGCCCGGCTCACCCCGGCCGACCTCTCCCCGGCCGGGCGCTCGCCCTACCAGCGCCTGGAACTGCGCTACTACGCCGACAAGGCGGGCGTGGCGCACACCGTCGAGCCCTACGCGGACCTCGCCGAGCGCAACGTCCTCGTCGAACTGCCCGCCACCGCCCTCGCCCGGGCGGCCCGCCGCGACCGCCGGGTCGGGGTCGCCGTCCGCGCCGACGAACCGCCCGTCACCGTCCCCGAGGCGTACGCGCTCACCCACTCCAGCTTCTACCTCAGCGACTTCGCCCGCACCGGCCCCGGCCTGCCCGAGGGCGCCGTGGCCGCCGCCGCCGACCTGGTCGCCCGGTTGCTGGAGCACTGCGTCCGGCACGACTGGTGGGACCTCGCCGCCGAACTGGTCATGACCCAGGTCTGCCTCGGCCTGGACGCCCTGGGCACGCCCGAGGGCGCCGCCGCCGTCGACTGCCTGGCCCGCGCCCAGCGCCCGGACGGTTCCCTGCCCGGTCGCTCCGCCGCCACCCGCGCGAGCGCCGCCGACCCGCCCGCCGCGTACTTCGCCACGGCCTACCACACCACCCTGGTGACGGCCCTGATGACACTGCTGCTGGGAGCGGCGGGCACACCCGGTCCGGCGGGCACACCCGGTCCGGCGGGCACACCCGGTCCGGCGGACACCCGCGGAACGGCGGACACCCGCGGAACGGCGGAGACCCGCGGAGCGGCGGCCGCCGGATGAGCGCCCTCGCCAGGCTCCGGCCGACCCTCATCAGCCCCACCTACACCCGGCTCTGGTTCGGCCAGGCGGTCTCCTCCGTCGGCGACGCGGTGTTCAGCACCACGCTCGTCCTGTGGGTGGCCACCGTGCTGGCCGAGGGCAAGTCCTGGGGGCCGCAGGCCGTCAGCGGCGTCGTCCTCGCGACCAGCGCCGCCGTGATGTTCGTCGGCCCGCTCGCGGGCGTCTTCGTCGACCGCTGGGACAAGCGCGCCACCATGCTCGGCACCGAGGTGCTGCGCGGCCTGCTGGTGGCGGCCCTGACCGCGGTCTCCTTCGTCCCGGCCGAGGACCTGCCGGCGGGCGTCTGGCTCGGCCTCGTCTACGCCACGGTGCTGGTGCTCAACGCGGCCAGCCAGTTCTTCACCCCCGCCCGGTTCTCGGTCATCGCGGAGCTGGTCACCGACGAGGCCGACCGCGCCCGGGCGGCCGGCCTCGCCCAGGCGACCGGGCAGACCGCCTGGATCATCGGCCCGCCGCTCGCCGCGCCGCTGCTGTTCACCGTCGGCCTGCAGTGGGCGCTGCTGTTCAACGCGCTCTCCTACCTGGTCTCCTACCTCGCCATCCGGGGCGCGGACCTGACGCCGGTCGTTCCGGCCGCCCCGAAGCCGCCCGCCAAGGCCGCCGAACGGCCCGGCCTGTTCCAGGACTTCACCGCCGGACTGCGCTTCTTCGGCCGCAACCGCTTCCTGGTCGCCCTGCTGCTGCTCACCGTGATCGGCCAGCTCGGCACCGGCGCGCTCAGCACCCTCAACGTCTTCTTCGTCACCCGGAACCTGCACGCCTCCGCCGAGGTGTACGGCTACCTGGGCATGGCGATGGGCATCGGCGGCATCGCCGGCGCGCTCGCCGCCGGCCGGGTGGTGCAGTGGATCGGCGCCCGGCGGACCACCTGGATCGGGCTGATGGCCAGCGGCGCCCTGCTGGTGCTGTACTCGCGGCAGACCGGCTTCCCGGCCGCGCTGACCCTGCTGTTCGTCTTCATCGTGCCGATCACCATGCTGAACACGGCCATGGCGCCGCTGCTGCTGGCCGCCACCCCGCAGGAGTTCCGGGGCCGGGTGGTCGCGGTGTTCTACCCGGTCACCCGGCTCGCGGCGATGCTCACGGCGGTGCTCTCCGGCTGGCTGGCGGGCAGCGGGCTGCGGGACTTCTCGGGCTCGGCGGCCGGGCTGCGGTTCGGGCCGATCGACACCATCTTCGCGGTGTCCGGCCTGCTGATCGTGCTCGCCGGCGTCTACGCCCGGATCGCGCTGCCCGCCGCCGACACCGCCCCGGCCCCGAAGACCGCCGGGCCGGCCGGGGACACCGCCGAACCCGCCGAACCCGCCGAACCGACCCTGGAGGGCCGGCCGTGAGCTGCGCCGCGTGCGGACGCCGCACCGCCGAGGCGGACCGGTTCTGCGCCAGCTGCGGCGCGCCGCTCGCGGCCGCCGCCCTGCCGCCCGAGCCCCACGAGTCGCGCCGCAAGGTGTCCATGCTCTTCCTCGACATCGTCGGCTCGACCACCCTCGCCGAACGCCTCGACCCCGAACCGCTGCGCCGCGTGATGGACCGCTACTTCGCGAGCTGCGGCGCCCGCATCGCCGAACACGGCGGCGTGGTCGAGAAGTTCATCGGGGACGCGATCCTCGCCGCGTTCGGTGCCACCGTCGCGCACGAGGACGACGCGCTGCGCGCCGTCCGCGCCGCCACCGGAGCGCTCGACGCGCTGGCCGGCCTCACCGCCGAACTCGCCGCCGCGTACCAGGTGCGGCTGGAGGCCCGGGCCGGCATCTGCACCGGCAACGTCGTGGTGATCACCCGGCCCGGGGACGACTTCCGGGTCGTCGGGGACTCCGTCAACACCGCCGCCCGGCTGCAGACGGCCGCCCGGCCGGGCGAGGTGCTGGTCTGCGCGGACACCGCCGCCATGGTGCGCGCCCACGTCGGCATCGAGTCCGTCGAACCGCTGGCGCTCAAGGGCAAGTCCCGCCCCGTGCCCGCCTGGCGGATCACCGCCCCCGGGGCGGCGGCCGACCGGCCCGCCCCGCTCACCCCGTTCATCGGCCGTGCCGAGGAGCTGGCGCAACTCGCCCACGGCTACCGGCAGGCCCGCGAACGGCGGCAGGTCCGGCTCGCCACCGTCGTCGGCGCGCCCGGCATCGGCAAGTCACGGCTGGTCCGCGAATTCCTCGCCGGGCTGCCGGACGGCGAGGCCGTCGTGCTGTCCGGCCGCTGCTCCGCGTACGGCCGGGGCATCACCTACCGACCGCTCGCCGAGATGCTCGACTCGCTGCCCGGCGGCCGGCCCGCCCTCGCCCGGCTGCTCGCGGGGGAGGGCGGCGCGGCGGAGGACGACGGCGAGCCGGCCCGCACCCGGCGCCTCGCCGCCCGCACCCTCGCCGCCGTCGCCGAGTCCGTTCCCGTCCCCACCACCGTCCCGGCCCCGGCCGGACCGGGCGGGCACGCCCCGGCGCCGGTCGGCGTCGCGGACATCGCCTGGGCCGTGCGCCACCTGCTGGCGGTGCTCGGCCGCTCCCGCCCGGTGATCCTGGTCTGGGAGGACCTGCACTGGGCCGAGTCGACGCTGCTCGACCTCGTCGAGGAGATCGCCACCTGGCTGCGCGACGTCCCCGTGCTGCTGCTCTGCGTCGCCCGCCCCGAGCTGTTCGAGACGCGCGCGGGCTGGGGCGCCGGCACGCCGGACGCCGTCACCGTCGACCTCGGGCCGATGACCGGGGAACAGACCGCCGCCCTGGTCGGCAGCCTGGCCCTGCGCGGCGACGTCCACCCGCAGGAGGACCGGGGCCACGAGGACCGGGAGCTGACCGGCCGGGTCATCACCCTGTGCGACGGCAACCCGCTCTTCGCCGAACAGCTGATGGACGTCTTCGCCGAGACCGCCCCCGGTACCCAGGTGCCGCCCACCGTGCAGGCCCTGCTCGGCGCCCGGCTCGACCGGCTCCCCGGCACCGAACGGGGCCTGCTGGAACTCGCCGCCGTCGTCGGGCGCGAGTTCACCCGCGCCCAGCTGCGGGCGATGGCCGAGGCCGACGGCACCGCCCCGCCCGCCGCCGACGAGGCGACCGCCCGGCTCGCCCGCCGCCGGGTCTTCGAACCCGGCCCGGCCGGCACCTACCGCTTCGCCCAGGCCCTGCTGCGCGACACCGCCTACGAGTTCACCCCGAAGACCCGCCGCGAACGCTGGCACGACTTCCTCGCCGAGCGGCTCTCCCACGAGCGGCCGCCGGACCCGATGGCCGTCGCCTACCACGTCGAGGCCACCACCCTGCTCCGTCGCCAACTGCGGCCCGGCGACCCGAGGTTGCCCGCCCTGGCCGGACCGGCGGCGGGCACCCTGATCGCCGAGGGGATGCGCGCGCTGGCCCGCAAGGACCTCCCCGCCGCCGTCCAACTCCTGGAACGGGGAAGGGCGTTGCTTCCGGCCGGCGACCCGGCGCACACCGCGCTCGCGCTGCACGTCTGCGACGCCGGGATCTGGCTGCAGGACGAGGCCCGCTGCCGTGCCGCGCTCGCCGCCGCCGAGGCCGCGCTGCCCGACGACCCCCGCGCCGCGGCCGTCCGCGCGATCCAGCACGGCATCGTCACCCTGCGGCTCGGCCTCGCCGCGCCCGCCGAGGTCGCCGCCGACGCGCGGCGCCTCACCGAGCGGCTGGAGAACGACCCGGGCGACGACCTCAGCTGGTGCCGGCTGCACCAGCTGCGCGCCCACCTCGAACTCGCCGCCGAGCGCACCGCCTCCGCCGAGCGCTCCTTCCGCCTCGCCCTGGCCCGTGCCCGGGCCCTGGGCGACGGCTACGAGGAGGACCGGCTGCTCTGCGCGGTCTGCGAGTTGGCCCAGTGGACGCCCACCCCGGTGGCCGCCTCACTGGAGCTGTGCGCCCTGCTCGGCCGCCGCTTCGCCGCCAACCGCTCGCTGCTGATCCCGGTGCTCGTCGCCCGCGCCCACCTGGAGGCGCTGGCGGGCGACGTGGCCGGTGCCCGGCGCACCCTCGCCGAGGCGCTCGCCTGCTCGCACGACGTGCACGCCGACCTCGCGGACGCGGTGGTGCTGGACGCCGCGGGCTTCGTCGAGTCGCTGGCCGGCGCCCACGAGACCGCCGAGGCGCGCTACCGGCAGAGCCTCGGCGTGCTGCGCGCCGCCGAGCACGCGCCGGAGACCCGGACCACCGAGGTCGCGATCGCCCGCGAGCTGTTCGCCCAGGGCCGCACCGGCGCCGCCGCCACGGCCCTGGACCTGCTGGACGCCGGCGACGACGCGGCCGGCGGTGGCAACCCGCGCGCCCGGCTGGGCGCCGCCGCCCTGCGCGGCCGGATCGCCTCCGCCCGGGGCCGCCACACCGAGGCGCTGGCCGCGGCCGAGGAGGCGCGGGCGCTGAGCGCGGGCTGCGACGACCCCTGCCTGGTCGGGGAGACGCTCCTCGACCGGGCGATCGTGCTCCGGGCGGCCGGCCGGGCCGGGCGGGCGACGGCTGAAGGGACCGAGGCGTTGCGGATGTTCGAGGCCAAGGGCGCCATCCTGCCCGCCGGACGGGTCCGCGCCTGGCTCGCCGCGGAGACGGCGGCCGCCCCGGCCGCCCCGGGTCCAGCGGGCAGGGCCGAGCCGACGGACGGGGGCGACGGCCGATGACCGACCTCCACCTCCCGCCCTGGCGCCGCCCCGCCCGCGACCACTTCCCGGGCGTGCCCGCCTGGAGCCTGCCGGTCTCGACCGTCCCGCAGGAGCCCTTCGACATCAGCCCGCTCGGCGGCCACCTCACCCAGGAGTGGGCCTGGGGCGGCTCGGACGGCTCCGGCGTACGGGTCTGCGTCCTCGACAGCGGCATCGATGCCGACCACCCGCTGGTCGGCGGCCTCGACCGGGCGATGGACGTGGTCCGCGCCGAGGACGGCACCCTCGCCGTGGTCCCCACCGAGCCCGGCGACACCGCCGGCCACGGCACCGCCTGCGCCAGCGTCATCCGCTCCATCGCCCCCGCCGCCGCGCTCACCTCGGTCCGGGTGCTGTCCGGCGGCCGGCACGGCAGCGGCGCCGCCCTGCTCGCCGGGCTCACCTGGGCGATCGAGGAGGGCTACGACGTCATCAACCTCAGCCTGTCGACCACCAAGGCCGAGTTCTGCGACGCCCTGCGCGACCTCGCCGACTCCGCCTACTTCCGGCGCTGCGTGATCGTCGCCTCCGCGCACAACATGCCGGTGCGCAGCTACCCGTGGCCGTTCGCCTCGGTCATCTCGGTGGCCAGCCACGACAGCCCCGACCCGATGACCTACTACTACAACCCGTCACCGCCGGTGGAGTTCTACGCCCGCGGTGTGCGGGTCCCGGTGGCGGGCCCCGGCGGCCGGCAGCTGCTCTCCACCGGGAACAGCTTCGCCACCCCGCACATCGCGGGCATCTGCGCGCTCATCCTCGGCAAGCACCGCTCGCTCACCCCCTTCCAGCTCAAGTCCGTCCTCTACCTGGCCGCCGAGAACGTGGCCGTACCCGATGGAGGCGCGCGTGCCGACTGACCCGTTGGAGAGTGCCGAGATCCGCCGGCGCCGACTGCTCCAGTCGATCGTGGAGGTCGCGCGCAGCGTGTTCGGCGCCGCCGCGGCCTCCGTGCTGCTGGTGGACGAGGCCGACGGCGACCTCGTGTTCGAGGCGGTCGCGGGGGAGGGCGAGCACCACCTGCTGGGCACCCGCTTCCCGGCCGGCACCGGCATCGCCGGCTGGGCGCTGATGACGGGCCAGCCGGTGGTGGTGGACGACGTGGCGCAGAGCCCGCAGTTCGCCCGCTCGGCCGCCGAGTCCACCGGCTACGTGCCGCGCGGCATCATGGCCGCGCCGCTGATCTGCGACGGCGACTGCATCGGCGTGCTGTCGGTGCTGGACCGCGACAGCCGGCCGCGCTGCGACCTCGGCGACCTGGCCTCGCTCGGGCTGCTGGCCACCGAGATGGCGACGGTGCTGGAACTCCTGCTGGTGCTCCGCTCGGTCGTGCCGGCGCCGGTCCCCGCCGAGCCGCCGGCCTTCGACCTGGCGGTGCTGCAGCGCGTCGCCGACCGGCTGCCCGCCGCCCCCGCGCAGGTGGCGGCCACCGTCGGCAAGCTGCTGGCGATGGCCGACGACCTGCTCGCCACCGTCGACACCGATGTCTGAGAGCTCGCCCTTCCTCGCCCAACTCGATGACCCGGAGCGGGTGTTCGACGCCAGGCCGGGTACGGACCCGTGCGTGCTGCTGCTCAGCCGGGCCTGTGACACCGACCTCGAACCGGTCGTGCGGCTGCTCGCCGGCGCGGGCGTCCGCACCGCCCGTCTGAACGCCGAGGAGCTCGCCGCCACCTCGCTCACCGTGACCGCCGATGGCCGCGCCGTCCGTCTGAACGGGCGTCCGCTGGCACCCACCGTGACCTGGATCCGCCACTTCGCGCCCTCCGCCGTCACCGACGGTTGCCCCGGCACCGCCCGCACCGCCTTCCTGCGCGACTCCTGGCAGGCGGCGGCCGGGCAGCTGGCGGAACTCTCCGGCACGGCGATCCGCCCCGACCGCCCCGGCGTGCTCGCCCAGCTCCGGCTCGCCCGGCGGCACGGCGTCGCCGTCCCGCGCACCGTGCTGACCACCGACCCGCACCTGGTCCGCGACGCGTTCGACGGGCCGCGGGTGGTCGTCAAGGCGGCGCACCACCACTTCGTCGAGCCGGCGCCGGGCCGGCTGTACGGGATCTTCCCCACCGTCCTGGACCGCGCCGCGCTGGCCGGAGGCCCGCGTCCCGGCCCGCCGGTGCTCGTCCAGGAGTACGTCGAGCACCGGGCCGAGCTGCGGGTCTACTTCGTCGCCGGGCGGCTGCACGCCTACGAGGTCGGCAAGGCGGACCCCGCCGTCCCCTGGACCGCCCCCGAGCGGCTCGACGTGCGCGCGCTGCCCGCGCCGCCGCCCGAGGCCGCCGCCGCGACCCGCACCCTGGCGGCGGCGCTGGACCTGCGCTACGGCGCGTTCGACTTCCTGCTCGGTGCCGGGGCCCCGGTCTTCCTGGAGGTCAACCCGGACGGCGACTGGCGCTGGGCCGAGCGCCGCACCGGCGGCACCCCGGTGACGGCCGCCGTCGCCGCGATGCTCGCCGCGCTCCACCACCAGGCCGTCCGGGAGCTCCGCGAGCACGCGCCGTAGCGTCCGCCGCCGCTGGGTGTCGGCGGTGGCAGGCGGGGTAGCCGCGTCCGCGACGGACACGCGAGAGGAGCGACCCGCCGTGGGAACACCGCCGAACGACCCCGTACCGCCCAGTCCCACCCCGGCGCCCGGGCCGGGACCGGGGCCGGGACCCGGTCCGCTGCCCGGGCCGGTGCCCGGACCGGGCGGGCCCGACCCGGTGCCGCCCGCCCCGCCGCAGCCGGAGCCCGATCCGCTGCCCCCGCCCGCTCCCCGTCCGGACCCGCGCCCGCACCCGGGACCGCTGCCCGGCCCGGGGCCGGCCCCGGAACCGGTCACCTGAGCCCGACACCCGGTGCGTGCCCCGCTCAGTCCGCCGTCTCGCCGAGGTAGGCGGCGCGCACCCGCGGATCGTCCAGCAGCTCGGCCGCCGGGGCGCTCATCACGATCGACCCGGTCTCCAGGACGTAGCCGCGGTCGGCGAGCCTGAGCGCCTGGGCGGCGTTCTGCTCGACCAGCAGCACGGTCGTCCCCTGGCCGTTGATCTCCCGGACGATGTCGAAGATCTGGGTGACGATGAGCGGCGCCAGGCCCATCGACGGCTCGTCCAGCAGCAGCAGCCCGGGCCGCCCCATCAGCGCGCGCCCGATGGCGAGCATCTGCTGCTCGCCGCCGGACAGCGTGCCGGCCTCCTGGCCGCGCCGCTCGGCCAGCACCGGGAACAGGTCGAAGACCCGGTCGAGGTCCTCTTTCGGAGTGCGGCGGAAGCGGTAGGCGCCCATGTCGAGGTTCTCCCGGACGGTCATCGCCGGGAACACCCGCCGTCCCTCGGGCGCGTGCCCGATCCCCAGGCCCACCACCTCGTGCGGCGGGACGCCGTCCACCCGCGCGCCGCGGAAGCGGATCTCGCCCTGCCGGGGCCGCAGCAGGCCCGAGACCGCCTGCAAGGTGGTGGTCTTGCCGGCCCCGTTGGCGCCCAGCAGGGTGACCACCTCGCCCTCCTCGACCACCAGGTCGATGCCCTTCAGCGCCTCGATCGCGCCGTACGCGACATGCAGGCCGCGCAGCTCCAGCACCGGGACCGGCTCCTGCTCCGCGGTGGTCACGGCTCCTCCTCCGGCCCCTCGTCCGGCCCCGGGGTGCCCAGGTACGCCTCGACGACCGCCGGGTCCCGCTGCACCTCGGCCGGCCGTCCCTCGGCGATCACCCGGCCGAAGTTGAGCACCGTCACCCGGTCCGCGACCGACATCACCAGCCGCATGTCGTGCTCGATCAGCAGCACCGTCACCCCGAGGTCGCCGTTGATCCGCCGGATCAGCTGCTCCAGCTCGCGCTTCTCGGTCGGGTTGGTGCCCGCCGCCGGCTCGTCCAGCAGGAGCAGTGCCGGCTCGGTGGCGAGCGCCCGGGCGATCTCCAGCCGCCGCTGCACGCCGTACGGGAGCGATGAGGCCGTCTCGTCGGCGACCGCGAGCAGTCCGGTGAAGTCCAGCAGGGCGCTGGTGGCGGCGTCGCTGGACCGCTCGTTGGCACGGGCGTGCGGCAGGCGCAGCATGGCGCCGACGGGCCCGGTGCGCTGCCTGGTCTCGGCGGCGACCTTGACGTTCTCGTACGCGGACAGCGCGGCGAACAGCCGGATGTTCTGGAAGGTGCGGGCGATGCCGGCCCGGTTCACCACGTGCGGCTTGCGTCCGCGCCGCCGCCGCGCGGGGCCGCCGACCAGGTGGACGGGGCGCTCGGCGGTGGGCGGGGCGAAGGCGATGGTGCCCTCCTGCGGGGTGTAGACGCCCGTCAGACAGTTGAACAGCGAGGTCTTCCCGGCGCCGTTGGGGCCGATGACGGCGAGGATCTCGCCCCGGTCCGCGGTGAGGTCGACCCGGTTGAGGCTGGTGAGGCCGCCGAACCGCAGGGTGACCCCGCGCACGGCCAGCAGCGGGCCGGCGGGCGGTTCGCCGCGGTGCGGGGCGTCCGCCGCGGTGGCCATCAGGTCCTCCCCTCGGGGCTCTCGGACATCGCGTCGGCGTCGGCGATGCCCTGGGCGGCCAGGCCGAGTTCGCGCCGGCGGCGGCGCGAGGGGATCAGGCCCTGCGACCGGAAGATCATCATCACCACCAGGATCCCGCCGATCCAGATCGGGATGTCCTCCTGGCGGACGAGCTCCTGCTCCTGGAAGACGGCGGGCAGGAAGGTCAGCAGCGCCGCGCCGACCACCACCCCGATCAGGGAGCCCATCCCGCCGAAGATCACGTAGGAGAGCACGCTGATCGACAGCACCACCGGGAAGCTGGCCGGGTTGATGTAGCCGATCCGGGAGGCGTAGAGGACGCCGGACAGGCCGGAGACCGAGGCGCCGATCGCGAAGGCCATCAGCTTGTACCGCACGGTGGGCACGCCGGTGGCGGCCGCGGCGACCTCGTCCTCGCGCACGGCGGTCCAGGCGCGCCCGACCTTGGAGTGCTCCAGACGGCTGAACAGGAACAGCACCACGGCCAGCATGCCGATGAACAGGTACCAGTACGGCAGCGAGTCCAGCCCCCACGCGTAGTGCACGCCGTCGAGGTGGATCGAGAAGTGCGGGATGCCGCCGGCGCCCTGGTTGCCGCCGGTCCAGGTGTCCTTGTTGACCAGGAACAGCTGGACGATCTCGTGGAAGCCGAGGGTGACGATGGCCAGGTAGTCGCCGCGCAGCCGCAGCGTCGGCGCCCCGAGCAGCAGCCCGGCGACCAGGCAGACGGCGACCGCGATCGGCAGGATGACGAAGGGGTTGAGGGCGAACGGCGGCTTCACCGGCAGCGCCCGGGTGAAGAAGGCGCAGGTGTAGGCGCCGATCGCGAAGAAGGCCACATAGCCCAGGTCGAGCAGGCCGGCCCAGCCGACCACGACGTTGAGGCCGACGGCGAGCAGCACGAACACCGCGACCTGGTCCACCAGGACGCGCTGGTAGAACTCGCCGGCGAACCGTGGCAGGACGATCGCCGCGACCGCCGCGGCGAGCAGGAACAGCCGCCGGTTGAGCGGCCGTTCGGCGATCCGCTGCCAGCCGGCGCGCACCCCGGCGGTCTGCCGGGCGAGGGCCGGTCCGGCGTCGCGGGCGCGCCAGACCTCCAGCACCGCCCACAGGACGCCGGCGGCGGCGAGCCACCAGAGCAGGGCGGTGGAGCCGAACGCCTCGCGCAGCACCAGCAGGTGGTCGGTGGGCGTGCCCTCGGCGGTCGAGGTGAGCACGGTCAGCAGCGCCCCGGCGGCGAGCCAGCCGGCCAGCCGGACCAGCGGCGGGGGGACCCGGCGCCGGCGCCGGACGGGGACCGGGGGCGGGCCGGCGTTCATGCCGCCCGCCCCAGGCCCCGGCCGAGGATGCCGGTCGGGCGGAACATCAGCACCAGGATCAGCACCACGAAGGCGACCACGTCGATCCACTGGCTGGACATGCAGGACTGGCTGACGCTCTCCACCACGCCGAGCAGCAGTCCGCCGATCATGGCGCCGCGGATGTTGCCGATCCCGCCGAGCACCGCGGCCGCGAACGCCTTGATGCCGGGCAGGAACCCCATCTGGTAGTGCACGTTGAGGTAGGTGCCGAAGAGGAAGCCGGCGGCGCCGCCGAGCAGCCCGCCGATCACGAAGGTCTGCGAGATGACCCGGTCGATGTTGACACCCATCAGGCTGGCGGTCTGGGCGTCCTGGGCCACGGCGCGGATGCCGGAGCCGAGCCGGGTGCGGTTCACCACCCGGTCCAGCAGCACCATCATGACGACCGCGGTGCCGATGATCACCAGCTGCTGCACCCGCACCTGGGCGCCGAACAGGGTGAACACCACCCGGTTGGCGTACAGCGCGGGGACGTCGGTGCGGTCGCGGCCGAACAGCTTCCCGGCCAGGTTGAACAGGAACAGCGAGGCGCCGATCGCGGTGATCAGGTAGACCAGCCGGGGCGCGCCGCGCCGCCGCAGCGGGCGGTATGCGACGCGCTCCAGGAGGAAGGCGACGGCGGCCCCGAACGCCGCGCCGCCGAGCAGTCCGGCCAGCGTGAACAGGACGGACTGGGCGCCGTGCGGCGTGGTTCCCGGGGTGGTGAGCGCCTGCGCGATGAACAGGCCGGCGAACCCGCCGGTCATGAACACCTCGCTGTGCGCGAAGTTGATCAGCTGCAGTACCCCGTACACCAGGGTGTAGCCGATCGCGATCAGCGCGTAGAGGGCGCCCAGGGTGACCCCGGGAACCAGGAACTGCCAGAAGTGGTCGGTGAGGCACATGGGCGGCGCGGGTCAGCCGGCGATCAGCTTGTCGACGGTGCCGAGCTCGGTGATCTGGCCGTTCTTGACCTCGTAGACGTAGATGGTCTTCTCGGTGACCTCACCGTTGGGCTGGAACCTGATCTCCTTGGTCAGGCCCTGGTGGTCCACGGTCCGCAGGCCCTCGACGACCTTCTGGCGGTTGACGTCCGAGCCGAGCGACCTCAGCACCTGGATGTAGGTGTTGGCGACGTCGAAGCCCTCCGGCGAGTAGGTGCCCGGGGGCTGGTGGGCGAGCGCGGTGTAGTCGTTGACGAACTGCTTGGCCGCCGGGTCGGCGGAGGCCGCCGCCGACAGGCACGGACAGGTCATCTGCCAGCCCTCGCTGGCGGGCCCGGCGAGCTGGATGAACTTGGGGTCGTTGGTGCCGTCGCCGGACATCGCCTTGCCGGTGAACGAGGTGTTCTGCAGCGACTTGGCGAGCGGGGCCGCGTCGGCGTAGTAGCCGGCGTAGTAGACCGCCTGCGCACCGGAGTTGGCGATCTTGGTCGCGACCGCCGAGTAGTCGTTGGTCCCGGCGGCGACACTGTCGCTGATCACCTGCGTGCCGTCGGCCGCCAGCTGGTTCTTGATGTTCCCGGCGAGGCCGACGCCGTAGTCGGACTTGTCGTCGAGCACGTAGACGGACTTCGCCATGACCACCTTGGCGAGGTAGTCGGCGGCCGCGACGCCCTGCACCGCGTCCGGCGGGACGACCCGGAAGAAGGTCTTGAAGCCGTTGGCCGGGTCGGTGAGCGTCGAGGCGGTCGCCGAGGCGCTCACCGAGGCGAGGTTCGCCTGGGTGAACAGCGGCTGGGCGGCCTTGGTGGCCCCGGAGAAGGTGGGCCCGACCACGCCGATGACGCTGCTGTCGCCGATGAGCTGCTGGGCCGCGGTCGGCCCCTTGGCGGGATCGCCCTGGTCGTCGGCTTCCTTGACCTTGAGCGTGAACGGCAGGTCGCCCTTGGCGTTGGCCTGCTGCACGGCGAGTTTGACGCCCCAGTCGATGTTGATCCCGAGCTGGGCGTTGGGGCCGGTCAGCGGGCCCTGGAACCCGATGGTGTAGGTGGGTTTGTCCGCTGCGACGGCGCTCGCGTGGGCGAGCGGTGACAGCGCCAGCACCCCGGCCAGCACCGGGGCGCCTGTCATGATGATCAGTTTTCTGCGCATGATGCACCTCTCGGGCGGCGCCTGCCCGGATCACGCTCGGTTACGCGTGCCGTATCGGCGGTCTGCCGCCACCAGGGCGAAGGGCTCACCCCGCGTGCCCGCTCGGACGCGGTGCGGAGGGACGAGCGCGTCGTGGAACCCCACTGTACGTGCCACCGCCGCCACCGGCCGCTCGGGAATCCGGGCGTACCGACCGCGTGCCCGTGCCCGGCCGTGCCGCATCCCGGCGGGCGGCCACGGCCATTCGGCGCAGCCCGCCGCCGACGACCCGCCCCCGGCCCGGCCGCGCGCCTACCGTGGGCTGATGACCGATCGTCCGACCGGGCGGCCGCCCACCGTGCCCCGCCCGGCCTACCTCGGGGCGGCCGCCGCCTTCGCCGTCTGCATGGCGGGCACCACCCTGCCCACCCCGCTGTACGGCCTCTACCAGGAGGAGATCGGCTTCTCCGAACTGATGGTCACCGTCGTCTTCGCCATCTACGCCTTCGGTGTCATCGCCGTCCTGCTGCTCGTCGGCAACGTCTCCGACACCGTCGGCCGCCGCCCCGTGCTGCTCTGCGGCCTGGCCTGCGCGGCCGGCAGCGCCGTCGCCTTCCTCGCCGAGGGCGGTCTGCCGCTGCTCTCCCTGGGCCGGCTGCTCTCCGGCTTCTCGGCCGGCCTGTTCACCGGCACCGCCACCGCCTATGTGCTGGAACTCGCCCCGCCCGGCGGCCGGGCCCGGGCCGCGTTCGCCGCGACCGCCGCCAACATGGGCGGCCTGGGCTGCGGTCCGCTGCTGTCGGGAGTGCTCGCCGAGTACGCGCCGCACCCGCTCGTCCTGCCGTTCGTCGTGCACCTGGTGCTGCTCGCCGGCTCGTTCGCCGTCCTGTGGCTGCTGCCGGAGACCGTCGAGGGCGCGCTTCCGCTGCGCACCGCCCGGCCCCGGCGGCCGACCCTGCCGCCGCAGGTGCGCGGCGTCTTCGTGCCGGCGGGCCTCGCCGCCTTCGCCGGCTTCTCGCTGCTGGGCGTCTTCACCTCGGTCAGTCCCGCCTTCCTGACGGAGGACCTGGGCGTGCACAACCGCGCGGTCATCGGGCTGATCGTCTTCCTGGCCTTCTTCGGCTCCACCCTCGGCCAGCTCCTGGTGCCCCGGCTGGGCACCGCCCGGGCCATCCCGCTGGGCTGTCTGGTGCTCATCGCCGGTCTCGCCCTGCTGGCCTCCTCGCTCGCCTGGACCGTCCTCGCGCCACTGGTCCTGGCCGCCCTGGTGGGCGGGGCCGGCCAGGGCATGGGACTGCGCGGCGCGGTCGGCGAGATCGCCGCCGTCGCCCCCTCCGAACACCGCGGCGGCGCGCTCTCCGCGCTCTTCGTCGTGGCCTACTTCGGCATCTCGATCCCGGTCATCGGCATCGGCCTGCTCGCCCAGCCGCTCGGGCTGTCGGAGGCGGGTCTGGTCTTCGCCGCCTGCATGGCCGTGCTCGCCGCCGCCTCCGGTCTCTACCTGCTGCGCCGGGCGCCGAGTGCGGCCGGCTGACGGCGTGCCCGTTTTCGGGGTGGGTCGAAGGGCTTTGTCGGGGCGCGCCGGGCGCGGCGAGACTTTCCGAGGCAACAGGCCATCCGGAGAAACGACTTGAGGAGAGTGTCCGTCATGAGGATCGCGCGTTCCCTCGTCCCGCGCGCCGGCGTCGCGCTGGGTGCCGTACTGATGGCGACCGGGCTGCTGGGCGGTCCCGCCCAGGCCGCCGACGGCGCCCCCGCCGCTGCCCCCGCCGCCGTGACTGCCGCGGCCGCCGTGTCCGACGCCAACCAGACCGTCATCCAGGCCACCGCCGGCCTGAGCCGCGGCCAGAGCTGGTCCTCGCCCGACGGCAGCACCGTCCTGTACCAGCAGTACGACGGGCACGTCGTCCTCTACAAGAACAACGTCGCGATCTGGACCGCCGTCGGCACCTACGGGGTCGGCACCTACTTCTACGTCCAGGACGACGGCAACCTCACCGCCTACGACGCCGCCTGGCGCCCCCTCTGGGAGAGCCGCACCGGCCGCCACCCCGGCGCCTACCTCGCCATCCAGAACGGCGGGAACCTGGTCGTCTACTACGGCAGCACCCCGCTGTGGTGGTCCAACTACCACCCCGGCGGCACCGGCCCGATCGACCCCGACCCCGAGTGCACCCCCACCACCCACCAGCTCTGCCCCTGACCGTCCCCGTGGGCCGGGTGCATAGGGTGGGGGGTGGTACCGCCTCACCCTATGCACCCGTGGAGACCCGATGAGCCCGACCGCTGTTCCCGACGCCCCGCTCCCGGTCGGGGTGATCGGGCTCGGTGACATCGCCCAGAAGGCCTACCTGCCGGTCCTGGCCGGCCTGCCCGGCCTGGACCTGCGGCTGATGACCCGCGACGGCGCCAAGCTGGACCGGATCGGCGAGGCGTACCGGATCGCCCCGAAGGACCGCTTCACCGACCTCGGCCGGCTGATCGACAGCGGCATCCGGGCCGCCTTCGTGCACGCCGCGACCGACCAGCACGTGCCGATCGTCGAGCAGCTGCTCACGGCCGGCGTCGACGTCTACGTGGACAAGCCCCTCGACTACACCCTCGACGGCGCCCGCCACCTGGTCGACCTCGCCGACCGCACCGGCCGCTCCCTGGCGGTCGGCTTCAACCGCCGCCACGCCCCCGGCTACGCCCAGGCCCTCGAACGCCCCCGGGACCTCATCCTCCTCCGGAAGAACCGCGAGGGCCTGCCCGAGACCGCGCGCACCCTGGTCTACGACGACTTCATCCACGTCGTCGACACCCTGCGCTTCCTGGCCCCCGGCGAGATCGACCACATCGACGTCCGCGCCCGGGTCCGCGACGGCCTGGTCGAGCACGTCGTCCTCACCCTCGCCGGCGACGCCTTCACGGCCCTCGGCATCATGAACCGCCGCTCCGGATCGACGGAGGAGGTCCTGGAGGTCTCCGGTGCCGACTCCAAGCGCGAGGTCCACAACCTCGCCGAGGTCATCGACCACCGCGGCCAGCCCACCACCCGCCGCCGCGGTGACTGGGTCCCCGTCGCCCGCCAGCGCGGCATCGAGCAGATCGTCCTCAGCTTCCTCACCGCCGCCCGCACCGCCACCCCCCTCGACGCCCACGACGCCCTGCGCACCCACGAACTGTGCGAACTCATCGTCGAACGCATCGAGTCGATCTGACGGGTCATCGCGCACCGTTGCGCTCGGGCGGGGCCGCCCGAGCGCAACAGGCCGGCGCTGCTGGTTCATCGGCACACCGTAGAGGGCGCGGCCGGCCCCGGGTGGTGGGGCCGGGCCGCGCGGATGGTGCCGCGGACGGTGTCAGCAGGGGACGGTGATCGTGTGCGTCGCCGGCGAGGGCGGCCAACCGCCGTTGTCCACGCTGAAGTTGGAGGTCACCGAGGTTCCGCAGGGCACGGTGATGGTGATCCCGCCGACGTAGATGCCACCGGAGGGCACCAGGGCGGTCGTGTAGACCGGAGGAATCGGCGGCAGGGCGGGCGTGCTGCCGGAGATCTTGAAACCGACGTTCTGGGCGACCCAGGCCGGGTTGGTCGGGTAGGCGTGCCCGTAGAGGCGCACCTGGGTGCCGTTGACCTCGATACAGGCGCGGGTCTGCAGCAGGCCGGGCGCGCCCGGGGTGCCGCAGGAGGTGATCGGTCCGGGCGGGCCGGCGGGGCCGGTGGTGGCGGCGACGGCGGACGGGGCGGCGGTGGCGGTCAGCGCGGCGAGGACCGCGGCGCCGGCCAGGGTGGCGGCGGTGCGACGACGGTGCATGGGCGGGTTCCCTCCCTGTTGGGCAGCGCGCACGGCGAGATGCCGGGCGCGCTGTGACATGTCACATCGTTCTAGGAGGATGGTGGCACCGGGAGGGGCGTTGCGGCCCGGCCTTCGCGGTGAATGACCGGAGGGTGGCCATCCGTTGGCCTGAACGGTGTGTCATGTGCCCTGCGCCACACGGGATGAGCGGCCCGCCGGGCGGGCCGCTCGGTTCGGTGGGGGACGGGCGTCAGTTGGCGATGCCGCAGTACTGCTGCTGCTTGCCGATCGCGCGGTAGACGCAGTCGGCGGTCTCCACCAGCCGCAGCACGGCCTCCCGGTTGCGGCTGGTCTCGCGCCCGATCACCTCGTCGGGCGGGTAGAAGCCGCTGGCGCCGTTCGGCCCGGGGTACATCTCGAAGGTGTAGGCGAAGATCCGCTGCGCACCCCACAGCCAGTCGTCGATCGAGCCGTCCGTGATGTAGAGGTCGCTGGACTGCTCCGGCGTGTAGTTGTTGGTCGAGGCCATCGAGCGGCCGAGGGTGGCGAAGGTGTTGTACTCGTCGGCGGACATGCCGGTGGTGGTGTTGGCGGTGGTCCAGCCGAACGGCCAGAGCACCAGCTCGCTGTAGGTGTGGAAGTCGATGGCCGCGGTGATCTGCTGCTTGCCGCCGACCACCCGGCTGCGCACGAAGTCGGCGACCACCTTGGTCTCCTTGGCGGACTCCGGCGCGCTGCCCCGGTAGGTCTCGCTGGACGTGGAGCCGGAGGAGCCGCCGCAGCAGCCGAACTTGTAGTCCCAGTTGCGGTTGAGGTCGGTGCCGACGTAGCTGCTGCCCGGGTTCGGCTGGCGGTCCTTGCGCCAGCTGCGGTAGCGGCCGGTGGCGATGTCGTACTCCCCGCCGTCCGGGTTGAGGTCCGGGACCACCCAGATCTCCCGGCTGTTGACCGCGTTGGCGATCCGGCCGTCGGTGGCGTACTTGTCGCCGAACTCGTGCAGCAGGTAGAGCGACATCTCGACGGTGAGGTGCTCCCGGGCGTGCTGGTGCGCGGTGAACAGCACCTCGGGCTCGTTCTCGTCGGTGCCGACGTTGTCGCTGATCTTGACGGCGACGATCGGCCGGCCCTCGTAGGAGGTGCCGATCACCCGCTTGCTCATGATGTCGGGGTGCGCGGCGACGACGGCGTCGATGTCGGCCGCGGCCTCCGCGTAGTTGTGGTAGCCGGAGTCGGCGGACGGGAAGTCGTACAGCGCCGCGCCGACATTCGCCTGGCCGGGCTCGACGCCGTAGCGCGGGCCGGGCAGCAGGACGGGCGACCAGCCGAGCGCGCGCAGCCGGGCGGCCTCGGCGGGGGTGGCGGTGACGGTCAGGGAGTCGGGCCGGACGGCGTCGACGGAGGCGCCGGTGGCGGCGATCTGCGTGCGCTCGGCGACGGTCCGGGGGCCGTCGACGCGGTACTGCCGGGCGCTGTCGGCATCGGTGGCGGAGGTGGAGGCGGGGGCGGGCTGCGCCGTGGCCTGGCTGGTGAGCGGGACGGCGAGGGCGAGGGCCAGCAGGACGGCGGTGGCCGCGGCCGGCTTCCCTCGGCGGGGCAGTCGCATGACTGTCCTCCTGTGGGGGGTCCGTAGGGACGGAACGGTGGAGGAGGTGCGGCGCCGCGAGCTTGATGGTCCGTCAATGACATGCAAACGTCAAGGAGTTGGGCGAAGCGGTGGCCGCACGGGCCCGGCCGCGCGCCGGGTCAGGGCGCCGGCACGCCCCGGGGCGCCGCCGCCCCGCAGGTCGCCAGACTGCACCAGCGCCGCCGCCCGGCCGCGTCCAGGAACAGCCAGCCGCAGTCCGCGCTCGGGCACCGCCGGATGGTCAACCGGCGCGGCTCGGCGAGGAGTTCGGCGGCCGCCCGGGCGGCGGCGTACAGCGGCAGCCGCAGCCCGGCCGACGGCGGCAGCCGCCACTGCGCCAGCCCGTCCTCGCCCCGGGTGAACACCGCCGCCCGGGTGGCGTGCTGGACCACGGCGGCCACCTCGCCGAAGGCCGCCCCGTCCTGCGGATCGGTGAGGCACGCGTACAGCGCGGAGCGGAACGCGCGGGCCTCGGCCAGGACGGCCTCCGCCTCCTCCGGACGCCGGGCGGCCTGCCGCAGCAGCGACTCCACCAGCGGCGGCGCCGCGAGGTCCTGGTGCCCGGCCCAGACCGCCAGCGTCGAGTAGCGGCGCAGCCAGTCCGACCCGGGCGGCGGGGCCGGGTCGCCCCAGCCGGCGAAGGTGTTGCAGAACTCCAGCGCCGGGTGCCCGCCCGCGCTCCACGGCAGCCACTCCTCGCCCACCCGCACCGCGTACAGCGGCGCCGGCGGCCGGTCCAGCCGGGGGTCGGCGCGCAGGATCCGCTCGTGCAGCGCGGCCAGTTCGGTCCCCGGCTCCACGCCCAGCGTCTCCACCAGCGTGCGGCGGGTGTGCCGGTAGAGGGCCAGTGCCTCGCCCTGCCGGCCCGCCCGGTACAGGGCCGTCATCGCGGCGCGCACCAGCCGCTCCCGGGGTGGCAGGCCGTCCGACTCGCCCTCGCGCAGCGGGAGATCGGCGAGCAGACGGTCGTGCCGGCCCATCGCCAGCAGGAGTTCCGCGCGCTGCTCCAGCGCGGACAGCCGCAGCTGGAGCAGCCGCCCGCCGAGCCGTCCGCGCAGCGCGTCGTCGGCGACGTCCGCGAGCAGCGGCCCGCGCCAGAGCGCGAGCGCCCGGTCGTGGCAGCGCAGCCGCTCGGCCGGGTCGCCGGTCGCCGCCGCGCGGGCCGTGAGGTCGAGGAACTCCCGGACGTCCAGGCCGTGCCGGCCCGGCGCGAGGGCGTACCCGTCGTGCCGGGTGTCGATCACCACGCCGTGCGGGCGCAGCCGGGCGCGCAGCCGGCCGATGTACGTGTGCACGGTGCCGCGCGCCGAGGCGGGCGGGCTGCCGTGCCACAGCAGGTCGATCAGCCGCTCGGTGGCGACCACCCGGCCGTCCTCCAGCAGCAGGAGGGCCAGCAGGCACCGCTCCTGGCGGCGGGCGCCGGCCAGCACGGGCTCGCCGCGGTGGTCGGCCTCGAACGGGCCGAGCAGTCGGAACTCCATGGCGGGACACCCTACGGCCCGCCGGGGCCGGGCGATGGTGAGAATCCGGTCAGCGGCCACTGCCAGGCTGGCCGCCGAACCGTTCCACGCACCGTCAGGAGAACCGCCATGCGCCGTTTCCCCCTCCGCCTCGTGACCGCCGCCGCCGTCACCGCCCTGGCCGCGACCCTGGCCGCCGCCCCGGCGGCGGGCGCCGCCGACCGGGGCGGCTGGGAGCCGTGGCCCTCGCCGTCCTTCGACCTGCCGGCCGGCGCCCGCTGCGACTTCCCGGTGCACCTCGAACCCGTCGTCGACCGCGTCGAGCGGCACGTGCTGGCCGCCGACCCCGACGGCACCGTCCGCCGCGTCGCCTACCGGGGCGCCCTCGTCATGCGGCTCACCAACACCCTCACCGGCGCCCACTACGACGCCGACGCCGGCGGCCGCTCCCACGTCGACTACCGCCCCGACGGCTCCCAGACCTGGCGCGCCCACGGCCCGATCCTGCTCGGCTTCGGCGCCGGCGCGGGCACCCTGCCCCGCGACCTCTACACCGTCGACGGCGACTACACCGTCGACATCAGCGCCACCGGCTACCGCACCCTCACCCTCAAGCACGGCTCCGCCGAACCCCTCTGCGCCAAGGTCGCCTGACCCCGGGGCCCGGTCACCCCCGCCCGCCGGCCGGCCCGATCATCGGGCGCGAGCGTTGCCGCCCGGGGACCTCCGGCGCCACACCTTTCGTCGGCGTCCTTGCCGTGACGGACGTGAGCGGTGCGCGGGGGCGCACCGCTCACGGGCCGGGGCGTGGCGGTCAGTTCACGGAGACCGCGGGGGCGCCGGGCAGGGTGGAGTCGGTCATCGGGCCGTAGGTCGCGGAGAAGTAGCCCTCGCCGGGGCAGAGCGCGGAGCCGGCGCTCTTGACGAAGTGCGCGTTGCGGAAGACCAGGGCGTGCGCGGTGTTGTCGGCGGTCCCGGTGAAGGCGCCGGAGAGCTGGTAGGTGCAGGTGAGGGTGCCGAACCAGCTGTTGAGCACGGCCGAGGCCTGGATCGGTCCGGCCGGCCCGGCGCTGAGGGTGACGGGCAGTCCGGCGGAGTCGGCGACCGTGACGTTGTAGGCGAGGTTGCCGACCGTGAGGCTCTTGACCGAGGTGACGCCGGTGACGTTGGCCGTGCAGGAGCCGAAGGTGAGGCCGGTCAGGGAGGCGGTGGCGGTGCCCGGCGCGGCGGGGTTGCCGAGGGCCTTGGCGGTCAGCGGCGAGACGCCGCAGAAGACGCCGGTCGAGCCGGTGGTGTCCGAGGAGAAGGTGGCGCGGGTGCCCGCGGCGAGCGGGGCCTGCAGGACGTCGCCCACGGCGACGGCCGTCCCGCCGGCGGTCAGCACGGGTCCGGCGGCGGTTCCGGCGGCGGGGGCGGTCGTGGGGGCGGCGGCCGCCGGGAGGGCGCCGACGGCGACGGTCGCGGCGGCCGCGACCAGGGCAAGGCAGGGGTGCAGGCGCATGAGGGGGCCTCGTTCTCGGTGGGGGGGCGAGCGGGCGGACGGTCCGGAGTTCCGGGTAAGTGGGGCCCGGAGCCCGGGAGTTGACTTGTTTGTAGAGCGGTGTCCGCGCACCGTCAAGGAGGTCGGCGGCAGTTGTTGACAATCCGTCAGCAACAATCGTCCGAGGTATTGCCAGGGATGCCGGGCGCTCCCTACCGTCGAGTAGCGCCCATGCCGGCCCTCCGTCGTCCCAAGGAGCCGCGATGTTCCCCCTCCGCCACCGGGCCCTCCTCGCCGCCGCGGCCGTGCTCGGCCTCGCCCTGCCGGCCGCCGCCGGTGCCACGCCCGCCGGTGAATCCGGCCCCGCCGCCCTGCGGGAGGTGATGTTCGTGGGCAACAACTGGGACGGCACCGCCGATGTCATCACCGCCCGCGGCGACCTCGCCCGGATCGGCCGGATCAACGTCATCCCCGACAAGGACCAGCGCCTCACCGAGATCGCCCTCAATCCCGTCAAGCTCGCCTACTTCCTCGGCGTCCGCCTCGGCCCCGGCGAGGGCCACGACCAGTTCGTCGACGACATGTACACCACCCCGGACGGCACCGCCGTCGTCGTCTCCCGCCCGAGCTTCGCCGACGTGGTCTCCCTCGACCTCGCCACCGGCCGGATCAACTGGCGCTTCCCGGTGGCGGGTTACCGCTCCGACCACATGGCGGTCTCGCCCGACGGCACCCGGCTCGCGGTCTCCGCCTCCACCGCCGACACGGTGCACGTGCTGGACATCGCCACCGGCCGCGAGCTCGGCTCCTTCGCCACCGGCGACAAGCCCCACGAGAACCTCTTCACCGACGGCGGCCGGCTGATCTGGAACATGTCGATCGGCGAGGTCACCACCGCCCTCGACGCCCCCTGGCTGGACTGGACGAAGGGCGACCGCCGGATCACGGTCGCCGACGCCGACACCTTCCGGACCGTCCGGATCATCGACATGCGCGAGCGCCTCGACGCCTTCGGCCGCTCCGACCTCTCCGACGCCGTCCGCCCGGCGGCCTTCACCCCGGACGGCTCCACGCTGTACTTCCAGGTCTCCTTCTTCAACGGCCTCGTGGAGTACGACGTCGCCGCCGACCGGATCACCCGGGTCAGGACCCTGCCGACGAACCCCGCGACCAACGAGGACCGCACCACCTGGGTCAACGACTCCCGCCACCACGGCCTGGCCGTCAGCCCCGCCGGCGACCGCCTCTGCGTGGCGGGCACCATGGACGACTACGCCACCGTGGTCGACCGCGCCACCCTCCAGGAGGGCCCGTTGGTCCCCGCCGTCAAGCCCTACTGGGCGACGGTCAGCGGCGACGGCCGCTCCTGCGTCGTCTCCGAGAGCGGCGCTGACCGGGTCACCGCCATCGACTTCGCCACCGGCCGGCGCACCTCCACCGTCGACGTCGGCGACCACCCCCAGCGCGTCCGCCTCGGCCACGTCCCCGCCGACTGGACCGGCCCCACCACCACCCGCTGAACCCGCGCCAGCCCCGCGCCGCGCGGCGGTAGTGGTCGAGGACGTCCTGGCGCAGGAGGTCGGCGAAGCCGGCGCCCTCCAGACGGAGGGCGAGCCGGAGCTCGGTCAGGCCCGTCGACCGTGGCACCGGGCGGCCGAGGGAGCACAGCCGGTTCTCCCGGCTACGCGGGCGCCCCGCGCAGCTCCAGGGTGCAGCACTTCACGCTGCCGCCGGCCTTGAGCAGCTCGGTGACATCGATCCCGATCGGCTCGAAGCCGCGCGCCCGCAGCCGCGCCGCCAGCCCGACCGCCGCCTCCGGCAGGACCACCCGGCGGCCGTCCGAGACGGCGTTGAGGCCGAAGACGGCGGCGTCCTCGTCGGAGGCGAGCACGGCGTCCGGGTACAGCGCGGCGAGGGTGGCCCGGCTCTGCGGCGAGAACGCGGGCGGGTAGTACATGATCTCGTCCTCGCCGAGCACCGCGAGCGCGGTGTCCAGGTGGTAGTAGCGCGGGTCGACCAGCTCCAGGGTCACCACCGGTCGGCCCAGCACGCGCTCCGCCTCGGCGTGCGCCCGGCGGTCGGTGCGGAAGCCCGTCCCGGCCAGGATCCGCTCGCCGACGAGCAGGTAGTCGCCCTCGCCCTCGTTGCTGAACCCGGCCTGCGTCACCGTCCGGTAGCCGCGCGAGCGGAACCACTCCAGGTACGCGGGGGCCTCGTCGGCGCGCTCGGGGTGCCGGAACCGGGCCACCAGGGCGGTGCCGTCGACGACGGTGGCGCCGTTGGCGGCGAACACCATGTCGGGCAGCCCGGGGAGCGGCTCGATCAGCTCGACGGTGTGGCCGAGCTCCAGGAAGAGCGCGTACAGCCGCTCCCACTGGACGACGGCGAGGGCGGCGTCGGTGGGCTTCGCCGGCTCCATCCACGGGTTGATCGAGTAGTCGACCGTGAAGTGGGTCGGACGGCACATCAGGTAGTGGCGGGGACGGGCGGTACGGGACACGGGTGGTCGTCTTCCTTCCGGCGGGGTGCTGCGGAGGGGCGGAGCGGGGCGCGGTGGCGCCGGCTGCCCAGAGCGTGCCGGGCCCGGCGATCGTGGACGTGGCCGCGATGTGCACGGCCGTCGGACGCCGGTGGTCCAGCGAGGGTCGGCGGCACCCGTCGGGACGTGGGCGACCGGTGGGCGACCGGTGGGCGACGGGTGGGCGACGGGTGGCGACACGCGGGCAGGAACGTGCCTGCGTCGGCGCCGTGCCGTCCCGGGGTGCACTGGCCCCGGGCAGTCACACGTCGAGGAGGAGGTCGTCGCCATGGGGACGGAGACGGGAACGAGGGCGGCGGGAGCCGGGCCGGTCCGGGTGCTGGACGTCTCCGGCGCGGACTACCGCCGGGCGTTCGAACTGTTCCTCGCGGGCACCGACGAGAAGCCGCTCACCCATGCCCGGCTGGGCGAGGTCGTCGCCGGCCTGGACCACCGCCGGCTGCTGCTGGACGTGGGCGCGGGCGAGGGGCGGACCACCGCCTACCTGGCGCAGTACTTCGAGCGCACGGTGGCCGTCGAGCCCAGCGCGGCGATGCGCGAGAAGCTGCGGCTGGCCTGCCCCGGCGCGCTCGTGCTGGCCGACCCGGTGGACCGGGCGGAGCCGCCCGGGCCGGCGGACCTGGTCCACCTCTCGCACGTGCTGTACTACGTGCGGCCGGCGGACTGGCTGCCCACCGTGCGCCGGGTGCTGGACTGGGTGGCACCCGGCGGGACGCTGCTGGTGGTGCTGCAGAACCCGGAGAGCCCCTGCATGCGGATGGCCGCGCACTTCACGGGCGTGCGCTACGACCTGCGGCCGCTGGCCGAGCGACTGGCCGCCCCGGACCCGGACCGGGTGGCCCCGGGGTGCACCTACGCGCTCGAAGCCCTCGACCTGCACTACCGGACCGACCGGCTGGACGAGGCGGTGGACGTCGCCGAGTTCATGATCAATGTGGCCGACCTGGCCACCATGGACCCGCTGCCCGAGCGTGCCGAGCTGGCCGCCTACGTCGAGCGCCACTTCGCCCGCCCGGACGGCGGCTACGCCATCGGCCACACCCAGGACATGCTGACGGTCCGCCGCTCCCCGCGCTGACGGGGCGGGCGACGTTCCCGCGCCGGCCCGTCAGGCCCAGGGCAGCGCCGAGCGGGTGCGCCAGTACGCCTCGGCCGGCTCGGCCAGCGCCGCGAGGCCGTCCAGGTCGTCGGCGCCCAGGGCGAGTCCGACGGCCTCCAGGTTGGAGGTCAGCTGACCGGTGGTGGCCGCGCCGGAGAGCACCAGGTCCGCCCAGGGCTGGGCGGCGACGGCGGCCAGCGCGAGGGCGTCGCAGGACGCGCCGGTGCGGTCCGCGAGCGCGCGCAGCGCGGCGGTGTCCGGCCCGGTGGCGTTGCGGTCGGCGAGCCGGCCGTTGGCCATGCCCTCCTTGACCACCACCAGCCACCCGGCCTCGAAGGCCTCGGCCAGCGCCGGGCCGGCGGAGGGCTCCAGCACGTTCCAGGTGGCCTGCACGGCGGCGAACAGCGGCCGCCCGTCGACGGTCACCTCCAGCGCCGCCCGCACCGCCGCGGCCTGCCCGGGGCCGCTGGTGGACAGGCCCACCCGCACGCCCTCGGCGGCCAGCGCGGCGAGCCGCGCGTGCAGCGCGGGGTCGGTGAGCGCGGGGCTGTCCGGCGTGACCGAGTGCACCAGGTAGAGGTCCGGCAGCCCGCCCAGCAGCGCCCGGGTCTCCGCCACCTGACGGTCGAACACCGCCGTCGAGTGCTCCTTGACCTCGTGCACCGGAACCCCCGACGCCCGCCAGCCGGCGGTGTAGGTGTAGCCCCACTTGCTGCCGACCGTGACCTCCTCGGCCGCCTGCGGCCGGGAGGCCAGCCAGGCGCCGAGGAACTCCTCCGCGCGCCCGTACGAGCGGGCGGTGTCGAAGTAGCGCACGCCGGCCGCGTAGGCGGCGTCGAGCAGCTCGTGGGTGCGCTCGCGCAGGGCCTCGACGGTGCGCTCGGCGGGCAGGTCGAGGTCGCGGCCGAGCGTGATGTACCCGGGCCGGCCGACGGCTGCGGTGCCCAGCCCGAACCGCGCGATCGACGGTTCGGCGGCGTCGGCGGCGGGGGCGGTCGGCATGGCGGGCTCCTTCGAAACGGCTGCGGGGGGCGGGACGGTGTCCGCGCCCTCCCGCACCCTATGCTGCTGAGCTGCGGGAACGATGATCACCACGGGGAGGCGCGGCCATGGGCTACCGGATCGAACGGATCGGCCTGGAGGACTGGGAGCGGCTGCGGGAGGTGCGGCTCGCGCAGCTGCTCGACACGCCCATGGCCTTCCTGGAGACCCATGGGACGGCGCTCGCCCACGGCGAGGAGGAGTGGCGCGCCCGGGCCCGCAAGGTGAACGAGCCCGGCGCCGTCGGCCTGGTCGCCGTCGACGGGGCGTCGGGGGAGTGGGTCGGCACGATGATCGGCTTCACGCCCGGGTCCGACACGGCGCTGCTGGTCGGCGTCTGGGTCGCCCCGGAGCACAGCGGCCGCGAGCGCGGCGTGACGGACGCGATGCTGGACGCCGTCGTCGCCTGGGCGCGCGACGAGGCCGGGGCACGGCGCCTGCTGCTCTCCGTGCACGAGGACAACGCCCGGGCCGCGGCCTTCTACCAGCGCCGGGGCTTCGCCTTCACCGGTGCCACCAAGCCGTACCCGCTCGACCCGGCCGCCCGCGAACGGGAGATGTCCCTCCCGCTGGGACCCTAGGCCGTGCTCCAGCGGTTGAGCGTCCCCTCCGCCCCGTCGTAGGTCAGCCAGGTGCCGTCCCCGAGCGGGCGCGCATAGCTGTCGACGGGGCCTGCGGGGTAGCCGACCGCCCCGCGTATCTCCAGGGTGCGGGCGTCCAGCAGCCAGTGCCGGGCGTGCTCCGGATCGTCGGCGGAGTCGAGGGTGGAGGCGATGACGGTGTCGGCGTCGACGAAGCCGCAGTCGTGGTCCCAGCAGGGCGGGTCCTCGTCCTCGCCCTGCTCGGGCTCCCGGTGGACGAGCACGGTGCCGTCCGGCCCGTGCAGCCGCAGGTCGCAGCCGTCGTGCCCGACGGTCAGGAACCCCGGGTGGCCGGGGTGGACGTCGGCGAGGATGCGGTCCAGGTCGCGGCTGACGATCCGGCCCTCCAGCTCCACGCCGTTCCAGCGGGCCCAGTGGAGCAGGACGCCGTCCTGGCCCATGCCGATGGTGAGGCCGACATGGGCGCCGTCCGGGTGGGCGAGGTGGCGCGAGCCGAAGGACATGCTGTCCCGCAGCGGACGACGGGCCAGCTCCCCGCCGTCGCCGGCGTCCAGGAGGACCCAGTGCTCGCGGGAGTTCTGCGCCGCGGACACCGAGGCGACGTGCGCCCAGACGAGCCGGCCGTCGTCGGAGACCAGGCAGGAGCCGTGCTCGGGGCCGGGGCAGACGGCCGGTCCGTCGTCGGTGTGCGGGTGGTCGCTCCCGTACCCCCAGCAGGCGTGCGGGTACTCCCACAGCGTCGACCCGTCCGACGCGACGGCCCGCACGGCGCGCTGCTCGGCGAAGACCGCGAACGAGCCGTCGGGGCTCACCGACTGGCCGCCGTGCTCCCAGCCGGACCGGGGCACCGGGAAGACCGCGGCCGGCGCGCGCTCCCCGGCGAACAGCTCCTCCAGGTCGTGGACCTCCAGTTCGTTCCCGTGCCGGAGCAGCACCCGGCGTGACCCGTCGCCCCGGCGCTCCAGGGCGAAGCCGTTGACCAGTGCGGCGCCGCCCGGCAGCTTCACCGAGGCGCGCAGGTGTGCGGTGATCGACATGGCCCGACGCTAGCGCACGGCACCGACAATCCCGTCGGGCGCCGGGTACGCCGAGGCGAAGGTGAACGCGCGCGGGGAGGGCCCGTTGGCCCGCAGGTCCGCCAGCCGCTCCAGCGCCTCGTCCAGGCTCGGCCGGTGCCCGGCCGGCACCCACCAGAGCACCAGGTGCGCCTCGACGTGCCGCTCGAACCACTCGCGGCGCCGCCGCACCACGTCCAGGTGCCCGCTGCGGTAGGTGAAGTCCCAGAGGGCTTCCGGGCTCTCCCACACCGACATGTTGACGATGACGTCCTCGCCCGCCGGCCGCAGCCCGGTGGCGTCGGCGGCGCCGTCCCCGACCAGCCGCCAGACGAAGCCGGGCGCGCCGTCGGCGGCGGCGTTCACCGGGTCGAGCAGCTCGACGAAGGGGGCGATCCGCGGGTCGTCGAGCGGGTGGCTGAGGGTGGCGACGTTGAGCTGGGCGAGCTGGGCGAGCTGGGCGGCGGGCGCGGGTGAGGTCATGTCCGGCATTCCAGCACGGCCGGATTTTCTATGTCAATCGACATTGTTTTTAGAATCCTCGACCACCACGCAGCACTCCCCGGGCCGGGCGTCCATCCGCGCGCGCAGCGGACCGTCGGCGCCGAGCAGCCCCTCCAGCAGCGCCAGGTTCATGCCGCAGACCAGCGGCGGGAAGTTCTCGGCGACGGCGTGGAACGGGCAGTTGCGCATCCGCAGGACCTCCCGGTCCGCGGTCCGCGCCCGCTCCGGGTACGGCTCGTAGCCGCGGGCGGCCAGCACCTCCAGCGCCTCGGCGAGGTCGCGGCAGGGGCCCGCCGCCGCGCGCAGCGCCTCGCCCCGGCGGTGCGCGGCCGCGCCGAGCCCGGCGTCGAGACCGGCCTCCTCGGCGGCCTCGGCGAGCAGTTCGGCGGCGGTGCGGTAGTCGCGGGCGGGCAGCGACACCGACCGCTCGGTCCGCGCCCGGGCGTACACCTTGGCGGGCCGCCCCGCCCCCGGGCCCGAACGGCCGGTCAGCCGGCGGCTGCCGGTCTCCAGCAGCCCGGCCTCGGCCAGCCGGTCCAGATGGTGCGCGGCGAGCGTGCGTGCCACCCCCGTCGCCTCGGCGGCCTCGTTGCGCCCGACCTCGCGGCCCTGCGCCGCCACGTACTCGTACAGCCGGCGGCGCACCGGATCCTGCAGCGCCGCGATCGCGTCGATGTCCTCCATCCGGCCAGTCTAAGAACAACGCGGATCCGCCTTAGAAGGGACGGCTCAGAAGGGGCGGCTCAGAAGGGAGGCTCAGACGTAGTGGCCCCCGGTGACCTCCGGCAGCGGGTCCTCGACGGGATCCAGCAGCTGCGGGCCGTCGTTGCGCACGCTGTTGACCGTCGTGGCCACCGGCCGTACCAGCAGTTCCCCGGCCGGCGCGTGCAGCAGGTCGCGCACCTCGCCGGGGTCGGTGACGGCGGGGTTCAGCCAGTCGTCCAGGGCGTCGGCGGCGAGGGTGACCGGCATCCGGTCGTGGATCCGCCCGGCCGCGTCCGTCGCCTCGGTGGTCAGCACGGTGCAGGTGACCAGCCACGCGGCCGGGTCGTCGTCCTCCGCCACCGCGCGGTCGCGCCAGAACTCGTACAGCCCGGCCATCAGCAGCAGGCCGCCGTCGGGCCGGTGCAGGTAGTACGGCTGCTTGTAGCCCTTGCGCCCCTCGGCCGCCGGGACCGGCCGCCACTCGAAGTAGCCGTCCGCGGGCACCACGCACCGCCGGTCCTTGAACGCCTTGCGGAAGGCGGGCTTCTCGTGCGCGGTCTCCACCCGGGCGTTGATCATCCGGGCCCCGGAGCCAGGGTCCTTGGACCAGGACGGCACCAGCCCCCAGCGCAGCGGGCGCACCTGCCGGGTGATCTCCCCGGTCTCCCGGTCGACCCGCTCCAGCACACTGGCCACCTGGTCGGTCGGCGCCACGTTCCAGGACGGCGCCAGTGTCTCCGTCGCGGGCCACACCGAGGCGCGCAGCAGGTCCGCGAGATCGGACGGGGTGGTGGTGGAGACGAATCGACCGCACATGCGCCCCATCCTGCCGTCCGGCCCCGCCACTCGTCACGCGCACCGCTGAAGACGGCCGGCCGCGGGCCCCCGGGTGCGGGGCCCGTCTTCACCGCGCTGTTCGCCGGCGTCCTGCTGGGCGAGCGGCCCGGCGGGCAGCGGCTGCTCGGCC
>NZ_JBEOSF010000034.1:0-98077 GCF_040302725.1 Kitasatospora sp. NPDC097605
ACCATCGGCGACACCGAACTCGTCGGCCTCAAGGACAAGCAGCTCACCCAGCTGCGCCGCGACCACATCGGCTTCATCTTCCAGGCCTTCAACCTCCTCCCCACCCTGACGGCCCTGGAGAACATCACCCTCCCGATGGACATCGCCGGCCGCAAGGCCGACAAGCAGTGGCTCGACCGGGTCGTCGAGACCGTCGGCCTCTCCGGCCGCCTCTCCCACCGCCCCAGCCAGCTCTCCGGCGGCCAGCAGCAGCGCGTCGCCTGCGCCCGCGCCCTCGCCGGCAAGCCCGACATCGTCTTCGCCGACGAACCCACCGGCAACCTCGACTCCCGCTCCGGCGCCGAGATCCTCGCCTTCCTGCGCAACTCCGTACGCGAACTCGGCCAGACCGTCGTCATGGTCACCCACGACCCCGTCGCCGCCTCCTACGCCGACCGCGTCGTCTTCCTCGCCGACGGCCGCATCGTCGACGAACTGACCCACCCGACCGCCGACACCGTCCTGGACCGCATGCGCCGCTTCGACGCCAAGGGCCGCACCAGCTGACGCACCGCGCCAGCCACCCGACCCTTCGCAGACCTCAGGACCCCAGGACACCCCATGTATCGCACCGCACTGCGCAATGTGCTGGCCCACAAGGGCCGACTGCTGATGACGGCGCTGGCCGTCATGCTGGGCACCGCCTTCGTGGCCGGCACCATGGTCTTCTCCGACACCTTCGGCAAGGCCATGCGGGACAACAACTCCAAGAGCTACTCCGATGTGTCGGTCCAGATCGTCGACACCGCCGCCGGTGCCACCGCGACCGCCCGGGAGAAGAGCGAGAAGAGCCCGGTCACCCTGACCGACGCCACTGTCCAGCAGCTCGCCGCGCTGCCCGGCACGGCGAGCGCCCGCGGCGTGGTCAGCGGCTTCACCGGCGTCGCCGACAAGAGCGGCGCCCTGATCGGCCAGCCCTGGACGGCCCGGGGCGCCAACTTCGCCCCCGGCCCGGACGGCAAGGACACCCGCTACCCGATGGCCGAGGGCCAGGGCCCGAAGACCGCCAAGGAGATCGCCCTCGACCGGAAGACCGCCGACAAGGGCGGCTACAAGGTCGGCGACACCGTCCGCGTCGCCATCAACGGCCCGGTCCTGGAGATGAAGCTCACCGGCATCTTCACCACCGACGACCCGGTGGCGAACTCCGGCGGCACGCTCACCCTGTTCGACCGCGCCACCGCCCAGCAGCTGCTGCTGGAGCCCGGCCGCTACAGCGGCATCGTGCTCGCCGCCAAGCCCGGCACCGGCCAGGACGCCCTGCTCTCCGAGGTGAACCAGAAGCTCCACCCGGAGCAGCAGATCGAGGCCCGCACCGGCGCCGACCTGAAGGCCGAGGACGAGCGGCTGATCACCAAGAGCAGCGAGAGCATCCGCACCATGCTGCTCGCCTTCGCCGCGATCTCGCTCTTCGTCGGCATCTTCATCATCGCCAACACCTTCACCATGCTGGTCGCCCAGCGCACCAAGGAGCTGGCCCTGCTCCGCGCGGTCGGCGCCAGCCGCAAGCAGGTCACCCGCTCGGTGCTGATCGAGGCGCTGGCCATCGGCACCGTCTCGGCCGCGGCCGGCCTGGTCGCCGGCCTCGGCGTCGGCGCCGGAATGCAGTCCCTGATCGCCTCGCTGGACGACGGCATGCCGACCGGGTCGCTGGTGATCAAGCCGCTGACCGTGGCGGTCACCCTGGTCGTCGGCATCCTGGTGACCGTGCTCTCCGCGCTGCTGCCGGCCGTCCGCGCCGCGCGGATCGCCCCGGTCGCCGCGATGAGCAGCGGCGACCAGCCGGTCAGCCAGAAGTCCCTGGTGGTCCGCAACGCGATCGGCTCGGTGCTGGCCGCCGCCGGCATCGCCCTGGTCTCCTTCGGCGCCTCGAAGGGCAACTCCGACGGCCGGCTGCCGGTCGCGCTCGGCGCGCTGCTCGCCGTCCTGGGCGTCTTCGTCCTGCTGCCGCTGCTCTCCCGCCCGGTGATCGCCCTGGTCGGCCCGGTGCTCGGCCGGCTGTTCGGCACGCCCGGCAAGCTGGCCCGGCAGAACGCGGTGCGCAACCCGCGCCGCACGGCCGCCACCGCCGCCGCGCTCACCATCGGCCTGACCCTGGTCAGCGGTCTGACCGTGATCGGCGCCTCGGTCGCCGACACCCTGGACCGGACCGTCACCAGCTCGATGAAGGCCGACTACCTGGTCTCCGCGGCCAACGGGATGAGCCTGTCCGACAAGGTCCCGGCCGAGATCGCCAAGGCGCCCGGGGTGGCCGCCTCCTCCCCGCTGACCACCGTCTACTGGGAGCTCGACGGCAAGGACCGGACGATCACCGGCCTGAACGCGGACAGCCTCGACAAGCTGGTCTCGGTGACCATGAAGAGCGGCTCCATGGGCGCCGCCGCCCAGGGGCAGCTGCTGATCGACGAGGACGTCGCCAAGAAGCTCGGCGCCACGACCGGCTCGGTCGTCGAGGTCACCTTCGGCGACGAGACCAAGGGCAACCTGACCGTCGGCGGCGTCTACGAGAAGGGCGGCCTGCTCGGCGGGGCGCTGCTGGCCAACAGCGAGATCGTCAAGCACGAGCCGCAGCCTTACCTGAACAACGTCCTGGTCAAGGGCGCCAACGGGGAGACCGAAGCGCTCAAGAAGGCGCTCAAGGACGCCACCGGCGCCAACCCGGTGATCGAGGTCAAGTCCCGCCAGGACGTCCGGGACGACTTCAGCCAGACCATCACCTTCGCGCTCAACCTGATGTACGGCCTGCTGGCGATGTCGGTGATCGTCGCGATCCTCGGCGTCATCAACACCCTGGCGATGTCGGTCTTCGAGCGCAAGCGCGAGATCGGCATGCTGCGGGCGATCGGCCTGGACCGCTCCGGCATCAAGCGGATGGTCCGTCTGGAGTCCGTGGTGATCTCGGTGTTCGGCGCCGGCATCGGGGTGCTGCTCGGCTGCTTCATGGCCTGGGCGATCAACGGCACCCTGAAGTCCAGCCTGCAGGGCCTGACCACGGTGGTCCCCTTCGGCCAGCTGCTGCTCTTCCTGGCCCTGGCCGGCCTGGTGGGCCTGGTCGCGGCCTTCTGGCCCGCCCGCCGCGCCTCCAAGCTGGACATCCTGGCCAGCATCAAGACGGACTGACCCCCCGTCCCCGCCCCGTCCCCGCCCCGCCCCGGAGGCGAGCGGGCGATCACACAGAAGGCCCCCGCCGGAGGGTTCGGCGGGGGCCTTCTCGTTCACTTCTGTACTCCGCCCGACTCGCACAGCCGGCTGAGCACCACGGAGGTCGTGGTCCGGCAGCACTGCCGGGCGGAGGGCCTCCGACTCATACCCCGGTGCTCCCACACCGGGGTCCGCAGTCGCTTACTTGCTGGCGAGCTCCTTGTCGGCGGCCGGCTTGGCGGCCTCGACGGCGGCGGGCTTGGTGGGGGCCGTGACCTCCTGGATCGGCTGGTACGGCTTCTCCATCTGCGACAGGCCGACCATCTCGCGCTTCAGGAACATGGCGAGGGTCCAGTCGGTGAAGACGCGGACCTTCCGGTTGAAGGTGGGGACCATGGCGCCGTGGTACAGGCGGTGGAACCACCAGGCCGGACGGCCCTTCAGCTTGTACTTGCCGAAGAGGATCGCGACACCCTTGTGCAGGCCGAGGCCGGCGACCGCACCCAGGTTCTTGTGCTTGTACTCCTGCTGCGGGAACCCGCGCATGCCGGAGATCACGTTGTCGCCGAGGACGGCGGCCTGGCGCACGGCGTGCTGCGCGTTCGGCGGGCACCAGGCGCCCTCACCGGCGGCGAGGTCCGGCACCTGGGCGTTGTCGCCGGCGGCCCAGACGTAGTCGAAGCCCTGGACCTGCAGGGTCGGCGCGGTGTCGACGTGGCCGCGCGGGCCCAGCGGCAGGCCGAACTGGGCCAGCACCGGGTTCGGCTTCACGCCGGCCGTCCACACGATGGTGGAGGCGTCCATCTCCATGCCGTTCTTCAGCACGACGTGGCCGTCGACGCAGGAGTCCATCGAGGTCTCGATGTAGACCTCGATGTTGCGCTCCTCGAGCTTCTCCTTGGTCCACAGACCGAGGTCCGGGCCCATCTCGGGGAGGATGCGGTTGGCGGCCTCGACCACGACGAAGCGCATGTCGTCACGGCTGACGGTCTTGTAGATCTTGGAGGCGTCGCGCGCCATGTCCTCGATCTCGGCGATCGTCTCGACGCCGGCGAAGCCGCCGCCGATGATGACGAAGGTCAGCGCCTTGCGGCGGATCGCCTCGTCCGTGGTGGACTCGGCCTTGTCCAGCTGCGCCATGACGTGGTTGCGGAGGGCGATGGCCTCCTCCACGGTCTTCATGCCGATGCCGTTCTCGGCCAGACCCGGGATCGGGAACGTGCGGGAGACCGAACCGGTCGCGACGACCAGGTAGTCGAAGGGCAGCTCGTACGAGTCGCCGGCCGCGGGCTGGATCGTGGCGATCTTGCGCTCGTGGTCCACACCGGTGACCGCACCGGTGAGCACCTCCGCGTTCTTCAGCGCGGTGCGCAGGGGCGCGACGAGGTTGCGGGGCGCGACGTTGCCGCCGGCCGCCTCGGGGAGGAAGGGCAGGTACGTCATGTACGACCGCGGGTCCACGACCGTGACGGTCGCTTCGCCGTAACGCATCTTCTTGAGGATGCGCATCGCGGCATACAGGCCGACGTAACCACCGCCGACAATGAGGATGCGAGGACGCTCCGTGGTGCTCATATCCGAAAGTATCCAGCACCGCTCGGAGCAGTCTTCGTGAGCCCGCTCACAAGCTTATGGACCCCCTCTGCTACACTGCGCGCCCCCGTTTCGACCCCCCACCCGACCCCTGACGGCCCCTGCGGCCCGCCGGTGGACGGGCCCATCGGGACGGCCCCGCTGAGCAGCAACGATCCATGGGGCGGCCCGGTTCCCGCACGGGATTTCGATTTTCAAACCTCAAGCGGGTCGAAACCTGCGATCCAGCGGCCATCACGCCCAGCGAGCCTTCGGTCCCACATATCGGACGGAGCGGGCCGCCCGACGCGACGAAAGGCTGGATCCTCATGTGAAGAAATTCACGAACATTCCCGCGCCGCCCCCGGCGCGCCCCGGCCCCGGAGCCCCAGGGGGGGCTTCCGGAGCCGGTCGGTAAGCCCCGCGCACGGTCAGCGGGCGATACTCCAGGCGATGCCGTCCAGGATGTCGTGCTCGCTGACGACCACCTCGGCGGCGCCCGTCCGCTCCATGATCTCCAGCAGCTCCAGCGCGCCGGCCGCGATCACGTCCACCCGGCCCGGGTGCATCGACGGGATCGCCGCCCGCTCCGCGTGGGTGGCGTGCAGCAGCCGGTCGGCGATCTCGGCGACCCGCTCGCGGGAGATCCGGGAATGGTGGATCGCCTCGGTGTCGTACCGGGGCAGGTCCTGGGCGATCGCCGAGATGGTGGTGACCGTGCCGGCCAGGCCCACCAGGGTGGCCGCGCCGGTCAGCGGGACGGCCTCCTCGGCCCGGTCCAGCTCCGCCCGCACGTGTGCCCGCGCCTCGGCGATCTGCGCGTCCGACGGCAGCTCGGCACCGTCGAAGTGCCGCTCGGTCAGCCGGACGCAGCCGATGTCCACCGAGCGCGCCGCCCGGACGTCCTCGTCCCCGAGCACGAACTCGGTCGAGCCGCCGCCCAGGTCGAAGACCAGGTACGGGGCGGGGAACTGACCACCGGTGAGCTCCTTGGTGGCGCCGACGAAGGACAGGTGCGCCTCCTCCTCGCCGCTGACCACCTCGGGCTCGACGCCCAGGGCCGCCCGCACGCCGTCGACGTACTCGGCGCTGTTCTCGGCGTCCCGGGAGGCACTGGTGGCGACGAAGCGGATCCGCTCGGGGCCCACCCCGAAACCGGAGATCACCCCGGCGTACTCCCGGCAGGCGGCGAAGGTGCGCTCCAGCGCGTCCGGGTGCAGCCGGCCGGTGCGGTCCACGCCCTGGCCCAGCCGGTTGATGATCATCCGCCGGTCGAGGTCGGTGATCTCCCCGGTCTCCGGGTCGAGGTCGGCGACCAGCAGCCGGATCGAGTTGGTGCCGCAGTCGATCGCGGCCACCCGGGTGGTGCTCACGCGTCGGCCTCCCCCGGCTCGTCCGCCTCCTGCGCGGCCCGCTTGGCGGCGCGGTCGGCGGTCTTCTGCTCCTTGGCCGCGATCACGGCCTCGTGGTCCTGCTCCTTGGCCCGGTTGCGGGCCACCCGCTCGCCGGCGGCCGCGACCTCGGCGGCGGAGACGCACGGGCCCTTGGCCCACCAGTCCTCCAGCATGCCGATCGCCTCGTCGCCGAGCGGGTTGACGCCCTCGCCTGCCGCCAGCGAGTGGCCGACCAGCACGTGCAGGCACTTGACCCGGTCCGGCATGCCGCCGGCGCTCGGGAAGCCCTCCAGCACCTCGATGGCGTCCCGGCGGGCGATGTAGTCCTCGTGCGCCTTCTGGTACGCCGCGGCCAGCTCCGGGTCCTCGGCGAGCCGGGCGGTCTGGTCCTTCATCACGCCGTCCGCCTCCAGGGTGCCGATCAGCGAGGCGGCCTTGGGGCAGGTCAGGTAGTACAGCGTCGGGAACGGCGTGCCGTCCGGCAGCCGGGGGGCCGTCTCCACGACGTCCGGGTTGCCGCACGGGCAGCGGTGGGCCACGCCGCGCAGGCCGCGCGGGACCCGGCCGAGCTGTGCGGCGATCGCCGCGACGTCCTCGTCGGAGACGGTGGGGTGGTTCTCAGTGGTCATGGGAGGAGCTGTCTCCAGCGGGGGCGGGGGCGGGTGGTGAGGAAGGGGCGGACTGCCCCGGGGCGGCGGGGGCCGCGGGAGCGGCGGCGGCGTCCACGGAGTCCCAGACGCTGGCGTACCAGGGCCGGGCCGCCTTGGCCGGAGCGGCCGCCGGGCCCGGTGCGGGTGGCGGGGCGCCCAGCGCGGACTTCGCCGCGTCCTGGGCCGCCGGATCCACCGCGATGTACGGGGTCTCCCCCGGCATCGCGTAGTGCAGCCGGGTGCGGGCCTGGGCCTTGACGTACTCCGGGTCCTGCCAGCGGGCCTTCTCCCGGCGCAGCTGCTCGACCTGCTGCCGGGCGTGCTCGGCCCGGGCGCGCTGTGCCGAGATCTCCGAGCGCTGGGAGACGAACTGCCGCGTCGGATAGGCCAGGATCGCCACCAGTGAGCAGAGCACCAGCACGAGGACGGTCGCCCGGCTCGTGAACCGGGGCCGGGCCGCCAAGCCCGGGATCCTCCAGCCTGCCATCTGCGGTGCCCTTCCCCTCCTGGTCGCGACGGTGCCCCGCCGTCCACCCTACGGGGTGAACGGCGGGGCACCTGTCAGGCGTGCGCTACCGGGCGTCCCGGCGATACCGGCCGGGGCGCCGCCGGGCGGGCTCAGCCCTCGTGCTTGAACCGCGGGAAGGCGCCGCGGCCGGCGTACTCGGCGGCGTCGTCGAGGATCTCCTCGATGCGCAGTAGCTGGTTGTACTTGGCGACGCGCTCGGAGCGGGCCGGGGCGCCGGTCTTGATCTGGCCGCAGTTGGTGGCGACGGCCAGGTCGGCGATGGTGACGTCCTCGGTCTCGCCGGAACGGTGCGACATCATGCAGCGGTAGCCGTTGCGCTGGGCCAGCTCGACGGCGTCCAGGGTCTCGGTCAGCGAGCCGATCTGGTTGACCTTCACCAGCAGCGCGTTGGCGGTGCCGGTCTCGATGCCGCGGGCCAGGCGGGCCGGGTTGGTGACGAACAGGTCGTCGCCGACCAGCTGGACCTTGTCGCCCAGCTTCTCGGTCATGGCCTTCCAGCCGTCCCAGTCCGACTCGTCCAGCGGGTCCTCGATGGAGACCAGCGGGTAGGCGGCGACCAGGCCGGCGTAGTACTCGATGAGCTCGGCGGAGGTGAGCGCCTTGCCCTCGAACTGGTAGGCGCCGTCCTCGTAGAACTCGGAGGAGGCGACGTCCAGGGCCAGCGCGACGTCCTTGCCCGGCACGTAGCCGGCCTTCTGGATGGCCTCGACGATGAGGTCCAGGGCCTCGCGGTTGGAGTCCAGGTTCGGGGCGAAGCCGCCCTCGTCGCCCAGGCCGGTCGACAGACCGCGCTCCTTCAGCACGCCCTTGAGGGTGTGGTAGACCTCGACGCCCCAGCGGACGGCCTCGGAGAAGGACTCCGCGCCGATCGGGGCGATCATGAACTCCTGGATGTCGACGTTGGAGTCCGCGTGCGAGCCGCCGTTGAGGATGTTCATCATCGGGACCGGCAGGACGTGCGCGTTCGGGCCGCCCAGGTAGCGGAACAGCGGCAGGTCGCTGGCCTCGGAGGCGGCGTGCGCGACGGCCAGCGAGACGCCCAGGATGGCGTTGGCGCCGAGCGAGGACTTGTCCGGGGTGGCGTCCAGGTCCAGCATGGCCTGGTCGATCAGGCGCTGCTCGGTGGCGTCGTAGCCGACCAGCTCGGGGCCGATCTGCTCGATGACGGCCAGGACGGCCTTCTCCACGCCCTTGCCGAAGTAGCGGTTCTTGTCACCGTCGCGGAGCTCCAGCGCCTCGAAGGCACCGGTGGAGGCACCCGACGGGACGGCGGCACGGCCGGTGCTGCCGTCGTCGAGGCCGACCTCGACCTCGACCGTGGGGTTGCCGCGCGAGTCGAGAATCTCACGGGCGACGACGACATCGATGGACGGCACGAGGCATCTCCTAGCGGAAGCAGGTTCGGCTGACGATGGGTGCTGTCGGCCGGACGATTGCGGAGTCGTTACGACCAGAGCCTAACCGCACGGGCTGTCCGGGCCACGTCGGCCTCGGCTCCGTCTCAGCGTGTGGCCCGGCTACCCACCGGTAGTTCACCTGGTTGCCCGACCGGAGGGGTCCGGATGCGGACGAAGGGGGACCGATCGGCCCCCCTTCGTCACCACGGTCGGACCGGCCGTCAGCCGAGGGTCAGGACCTGGCCCGGGACGATCAGGTTCGGGTCGCCGCCGACGGTGCCGCGGTTGCCGTCGTACAGCGCCTGCCAGCCGCCGGAGACGCCCTGGGCGGTGGCGATCTTGGCGAGCGTGTCACCGGATCGCACGGTGTAGCCCTGGCCGGACGACTGCTGCTGCGCGGCGGGGGCCTGGGCGGCCTGGCCGGCGTACTGCTGGTAGACGTCCTGGTGGCTGGTCCAGTACCAGGCGCCGTTGTTCTGGTACCAGAACACCTTGGCGCCGGCGTCCCAGCCGGCCTTGCCGGAGAAGGCCGGCGACTGCTGCTGCGCCTGCGGGGCCTCCGGCTTGGGGGCGGCGTGCTTCGGCGCGTACTGCTGGGCCTGCGGCTTGGCGGTCGGCTGCTGGGCCTGCGGGGCCTGCTGCTTGGGAGCGGCGTGCTTCGGCGCGGCCTTCGGGGCCTCCTGCTGCGGCTTGGCCTCCTGGGCGGCCTGCGGGGCCTGCGGCTTCGGGGCGGCCGGCTTGGCGGCCGTCGAGGTGTCGACCGCCGCCGGGGCGCCGCCCTTGGTCAGGCCGGCCTTCTTGGAGCAGACCGGCCAGGCGCCCGGGCCCTGCGAGGCGAGGACCTTCTCGGCGACCGATATCTGCTGGGCCTTGGAGGCCTGGTTGGCCTGCGGCGCGTAAGCGGTGCCGCCGTACGCCTTCCACGTGCTGGAGGTGAACTGGAGGCCGCCGTAGAAGCCGTTGCCGGTGTTGATGCTCCAGTTGCCGCCGCTCTCGCACTGGGCGACCGCGTCCCAGGTGGAGACCGGGGCGGCGGAGGCGCCGGTGGCGCTCAGGATCGGCATGGCCAGTCCGACGCCGGCGACACCGGCGACGGCGATGGCCTTCTCGGCCTGGGTACGGCGACGGTGACGACCGGTTCCAACGAACAGCATGAAGGGGTCCCTCTCCGCACGCCTGCGAGGTGAGCTGTCGGGTTCGGACCGGGAGGTGGCCCGGCCGCGCGGAGGCGGCTTCACCCCTAGCCGTGGGAGACGGCGCAAAACCTGGGTCCCCCGCCCCTGCCCAGGGTTCTGGTCGGTTTCCCGGGGCGCGGCGGGCAGGACTCGGCGTTCCGCGCACGGGGCCCGCAGCGGCGGGCTCCACGGAGAGTAGACAGATCTTCAGAGCAATCACAAGCTCATATCGTCGATATCACATGGACATCACGTCATGTGATGGATTGCCTACCAACCGAGGTGGTATGTCCGGATTGAGGGTGGTTCAGACCCCCGGTGAGCGCCGAACGGCGAGCATCCGTCAGCCTGTTGTGCTGGTCCGTCTGCCCTCGGCGCCGGTCTTCGGAGCCTCCCCGGCAGGCGTTTTCTCCGGCGTGAATTCCACCGGAAGTTCACGGAGTCCACGCATGATCAGACCACCGCGCCAGCGCAGCTCCCCGGGGTCCGCGGCGAGCCGCAGGTCCGGCAGCCGGCTCAGCAGGGTGGCCAGCGCGGCCCGCCCCTCCAGCCGCGCCAGCGGCGCGCCGATGCAGTAGTGGATGCCGTGCCCGAACCCCAGGTGCGGGTTGTCCGTCCGGGCCAGGTCCAGGGTGTTCTCGTCGGCGAACCGCGCCGGGTCCCGGTCCGCCGCCGCGAGCACCACCAGCACCGGGTCGCCGACCGGGATCTCCACCCCGCCGATGGTCAGCGGACTGGTCGCGAACCGCCAGGTGGCCAGCTCCACCGGCCCGTCGTAGCGCAGCAGTTCCTCGATCCCGGTCTCCAGCAGCGCGCTCTCGCCGCGCCCGACGGACTCCTGGAGCAGGGCGCGCTGGCCCGGGTTGCGCAGCAGCGCGTAGACGCCGTTGCCGATCAGGTTGACCGTCGTCTCGAAGCCGGCGAACAGGAGGATGAAGGCCATCGCCGCGGCCTCGTTCTCGGTCAGGTGCTCGCCGTGGTCGCCGGCCCGGATCAGCCCCGAGATCAGGTCGTCGCCGAGGTCGGCCCGCTTGCGGTGGATCAGCTCCGCCAGATAGGCCCGCATCCGCTTCACCGCGCGCCCCACGCCGCCGCGCTGCCCGCCGCCGTGGCGGATCATCATCCCGGCCCAGTCCCGGAAGTCGTCCTGGTCCTCGGCCGGCACCCCGAGCAGGTCGCAGATCGCGTAGATGGGGAGCGGGAAGGCGAACTCGTGGATGAGGTCGGCGGACCCGCGCGCCGCGAAGCCGTCGATCAGCCGGTCGGTCAGCTGCTGCACCCGCGGCTCGAAGGCGGCCACCCGGCGCGGCGTGAACGCCTTCGACACCAGGCGGCGCAGCCGGGTGTGGTCCGGCGGGTCGATGTTCAGCAGGTGCGTCATGAGGTCGGCCTGGCGCTCGCCCGGGATGCCGACCCGGCCGGTGCGGTGGGCCTGCGCGCTGTGGTGCACCGGGTTCTTGGAGAGCCGGCCGTCCGCGAGCGCCTGCCGGGCGTCCGCGTACCGGGTGACCAGCCACGCCTCCACCCCGCTCGGCAGGGTGGTCCGGTGCACCGGCTGGTGCTCGCGCAGCCAGGCGTACGCGGGGTACGGATCGGCGGCGAACTCCCAGGTGAACAGGGGCGGACGGGGGGAGGCGGGCTGAGCTGGCATGGGTCGACGGTATCCCGGGCGTGTCCCGGCCACCGCACGGCGTGCGCCCGGGCGGCGGGTCCCCGGGCGACGTCCGTTCCGCACGGCAGGCGTGAGCCTGGTCACCTGAGGGGTAATTCCTGTTGCGGAGGGTCAGGACCTGCCTACGATCCTCCGCAAGATGTCCGTGGGCGCCGGTGCGGAGCCGCCCACAGGGAGGAGCAAGGCCATGCGGGTCAACGGTTCGGTCGTCGTGATCGCCGTCCTCGACGGCGGGTCGGGGGCGGACCTCGCCCGCCGGCTCACCGCGGCGGGAGCCGCCGGCATGCTGATCGCCGACCAGCGGGTCGGGATCGCCGAGGACCTCGCCACCGAGCTCGACCGGCCGGGCTGCCCGGTGGTCGGCGTCTGCGGCGACGTCCGCCGTCCCAGTGACGTCGCCGCGCTGGTCGACACCGCCGAGAAGCACCTGGGCCCGATCGACCTGTTCTGCGTGGCCGGGCCGGACGGGGAGCGGATCGTCTCCCTCGCCGACCTGCCCGACCACCTGGACCTGGAGCGGCTCGCCGAGCTCGTCGCGCTGGTCGGCGAGGCGATCGGCGAGGTCGTCGTGCCGGCGCCGCGCCGTCCGGTGGAGGACATCGCCGCGGTCTGAGATCCGCCCGGCGGGCCTACTCGGCGGGCTTCAGGCCCTCGGCGGCGCGCACCGCGTCCCGGTAGCCGCGGGCCGCGGACCGCAGCGCGGCGTCCACGTCGACCCCGGCGTCGTGCGCGCGCTGCGCCACCGCGAGCAGCAGCCGGCCCGCCGACTCCGCGGTGAGCTCGGCGGGCAGCTCGTACGGCTCGTCGGGCACACCGGTGAAGCCCGCCCGGCGCACCCGCGACACCAGCTTCGCCGCGTACGCGAGCGAGGGCAGCCCGGCCGGCACGCCGTCCAGCACCGACTCGCGCTCCGACTTCTCGGCCGCCTTGAGCGCCTCCCAGCTGGCCTCCACCTCCGCCGCGCCGCTCGCCTCGGCGTCGCCGAACACATGCGGGTGGCGGTACATCAGCTTGTCCACGATGTCGCCCGCGACGTCGTCGATCGAGAAGGCGCCGGTGGGGTGCTCCTCGGCGATCCGGGAGTGGAAGAAGACCTGGAGCAGCACGTCGCCCAGCTCCTCGCGGAGCATGTCGCGGTCGCCCTCCTCGATCGCCTCGACCAGCTCGTAGGCCTCCTCGACCAGGTACTTCACCAGGCTGGCGTGGGTCTGCTCGGCGTCCCACGGGCAGCCGCCCGGCGAGCGGAGCCGGTCCATCACCGAGACCAGGTCCAGCAGCCGCGCGCCCGGCAGGTCGTAGGAGCCGGGGAGCACCTCGATCTCCGGTACCTCGCCGGCGTGCTCGACCGCGAGGCGGGCCAGCGCGTCGGTCAGCCCGGGGTCACCGTCCGGGCTGCCCAGCCAGACCGTCGGGCCGGCGTCGGCGGGCAGGCCGGCCGGGGCCTCGGTCAGCAGCCGGGCCAGCGCGGGGGCGGAACCGGGCGCCACGATCCGGACCTCGACTCCGGCCTGCGCCACGGCGGGCAGCTGCGGGTGGGCGGGGTCGGCGGCGAGCACCCGGCCGGCCGAGCGCAGCGCCTCCCAGGCGGGCCAGGACAGCAGGCCGGGGGCCACCCGGTGGGTGGTGATGAGGAGGATCAGCTTCGCGGCCGGGGTATTCGTCGTCACACCCCCGAACCTACCCGTCCGGTCCGCGTCCCCGCCCCCGGATTCCGGGGCGGGGGCGGGCCGCGCCCGAGGCGTCCGGCACAGCCCGGGCACGGGCGTCAACCCTGACGATCGTCCAGGTCGGCCCCTGTCTTTCGGGTCGGGTGGACCGCCGGCCCCGAGGCCTACCTTCCGTGGCATGACGAACACGCTCAGGAACCGAACGGCCCTCGCGGTGGTGCTGCTGGGGGCGGGAACCGGCGCGGTCGGGTGGCTGGCACCGGGGCGCGCGGGCGGGGACGGGCCGGTCCTGGTGGCCACCGGCTGGTCCGCCGCCGGCTACCGCCGGGTGGCCGACGCCGTCGCCGACGCCCCGTCCCGGCTCGCCGCCCTGCTGGAGCCCGCCACTGAGGCCGGGCTGCTGGTACTGGGCCTGCTGCTGGTGCTGCGCTGGTGGACGGCGCGCGGGCGGCGGGCCGTCGAGACAGTCGCGGGCGTCGCGCTCACCGGCCTCGGCACGGTGCTCGCGTACGGGGCGAGCGAGCTGCTGAAGCTCGTGCTCGACGAGGAGCGGCCCTGCCGGGCCCTGCCCGCCCTGCCGGCCACCGCGCTCGCCGACTGCCCGCCGCCGGGCGACTGGTCGTTCCCCAGCAACCACGCGACGCTGGCCGTCGCGCTGGCCACCGGGCTGGTGCTGCTGCGGCCGCGCCGGGCGGCGTGGGAGGCCTGGGCCTCGTGGGCGGCCATACCCGTCGGCCTGGGGACGGCCGGGCTGCGGGTCGCGGCCGGGGTGCACTACCCGCACGACGTGCTCGCCGGGGCGGTCCTCGGCGGGACGGTCACGGCGGCGGTGGTCGTCGCGCTGCTGCCGTCCGCGACGGCGGCGGTCGGCGCGCTGGGCGGGGTGCGGCTGGTCGGCCCGCTGCTGCTCCGTCCGCTGCCCGTGCCGGTCGCGGCTCGCGTCGCGGCGCCCGTCGGGGTGCCCGCACCGGGGTCAGGCCGACGGGCCCGCCACCAGGCCGGCCTCATGGGCGAGCACGGCGGCGGCCGCCCGGTTGGCCACCCCCAGCCGCGCCAGGACGTTGCTGACGTGCGCCTTCACGGTGCCCTCCACCACCCCGATCCGGCGGGCGATCTGGCCGTTGGACAGCCCCGCGGCGACCAGCGCCAGCACGTCCCGTTCACGGGCGGTCAGCCCGGCCACCCGCTGCTGGGCGGCGGCCCGGCGGTCGGCCGGACCGCCGGCCCCGGTGGCGGCGAGATGGGCCACCACCCGGGCGGCCACCCGGGGTGAGAGGTAGGCCGCGCCGTCCGCCACCGACCGGACCCCGGCGATCAGCTCCTCCGGCTCGCCGGACTTGATCAGGAACCCGTTGGCGCCCCCGCCGAGGGCGCGCAGGATGTAGTCGTCCTCACCGAAGGTGGTCAGCATGACGATCCCAGTCGCCGCCCCGGTCCGGGTGGTCACGGCGCCCCGCCGGATCTCGGCGGCGGCGGCGATGCCGTCCGTGCCGGGCATCCGGATGTCCAGCACGGCGACGTCCGGGCGGTGGCGCCGGACCAGGTCCACCGCCTCCCGCCCGTCCCCGGTCTCGGCGACGATCTCGATCCCCGGGTCGGTGGCGAGCACGGCGCGCACCCCCGCCCGCACCATCGGCTCGTCGTCCGCGATCACCACCCGGATCGGCGTGCGGGTGCCGTGCTGCGGCCCGACGCCGGTCATCGGGCGCTCACTGGATCAGGGCGTCCAGGGAGATCAGCACGTCGTCCCGGAAGCAGAGCCGGTACGCGTCCCCGGACCGGTCGTTGGTGAACGCCTCGGCCGTCATCGCGTAGTACTCGCACGTCACTCCCTCTCCGCCGGGCGGTGAATTGCCCACGGACGGATGGTACGGAAACCGGTGTTCCGGCAGAAATCGCTGCACGGTGGCCCGGTCCTGACCGACCTTCAGCGACGCGTAGTCGGCGGGGTCGAGGACGGAGCGGCCGGCCGCCTGGATCGTCCAGCCCCGCAGCACCGCGGTCAGGACCAGGGCGACGGACAGCGGCGCCAGCACCACCGCCACCATCATCCGGCCCACCCGGCGGCGGGCACGGCGCAGTTCACCGGCGGGCGAGACCGCGACCGGCACCGGCTCGGGGCCGGTCGCCGGCGCACCGGTGCGCGGCAGGTGGGCGCGGACCTCGAAGCCCCCGTCGTCGCCGGGCCCGTGCCGGAAGGTGCCGCCGGCCAGCCGGACCCGCTCGGCCAGGCCGATGAGGCCGCGGCCGCCGGTCACCGGACCGGGTGAGCCTTCCGCGGACGGCCCGTTGACCACCCGGACCCGGGCGCCGTCCGGGGAGTACGCGATCCGCACCTCGACCCGCGCGCCCGGGGCGTGCTTGGCGGCGTTGGTCAACGCCTCCTGGACCACCCGGTACGCGGCGTGCTCGGCCGCCCTCGGCATCCCGTCCGGCTCGCCGGTGACGGTCAGCCGGACGTCCAGGCCCGCCGAGGCCGCCTGCGCCACCAGCTGCGGGACGCCCGCGTCGGCGGGGCCCCGGTCGGCGTGCGCGTCCGCTTCGTCCCGCAGGACGCCGATCACCTCGCCGAGGCGCTCGACGGCGGCCGCCGCACCCGCCCGGATCTCCTGGGCCGCCTCCCGGTGCGGCGGGGCGAGGCCGGGCGCCAGCTTCAGCGCGCCGGCCCGCAGGGCGATCAGACTCAGATCGTGGCCGAGGGCGTCGTGCATGTCCTGGGCGATCCGGGCCCGCTCGCGCAACCGCGCCTGCTCCGCCACCAGCCGCTGCTCACGCTCGGCCCGCTCCGCACGCTCCCAGCCGGCCCGCACCAGCTCCTGCGACTGCCGCCAGAACCGGCCCACCATCCAGGGGGCCATCCCGGCACACACCAGCACCGAGACCACGGACGTCGCCCGCACCGACCAGGCCGGCACCAGCACGGCCACCAGCGCCGTGGCCGTCACCAGGACCGCCAGCAGCACGGCCGCCGCCCGCACCCGCGCCATCCGCACCCCGGCCGCGAACGCCGCCGCGACCCCCGGCAGCACCCACCAGAGGGACACCACACTCAACCCGAGCCCCGCGGCCGCCACCGCCAGCAGCCCCCACTCCACCCACCGCTGTCTCCACACCCACCCGACCCTACGGACCCCACCCATCCACCGGATCTGCCGAAAGTCATACCCGCCACACCCAACCCCCGCCCACCGGTCGGCCCGCCGACGTCCCGACACCGGCGCCAGCCGGCGGGCGGCGACGGTGCGGAGTGGGAAGTCGGACCCGCCGACGTCCCACTCCCCCCACCCAGCCCGCCGGCTCTGCCCCGCCGAGGGAAAGTCGAACCCGCCGGCCTCCCGATGCCCGGGTCCGGGCGCCGGCCGAGGGGTGGTGATGGTGGTGCGGCGGGGTAGTCGAACCCGCCGATTTCCCGGAACCGGGCTCCGGCCCCCCCAATCGGACCCGCCGACGTCCCGGTGCCCGGATGCGGGCCGAGCCGGGTGTCACGGCGTGGGAAGTCGGATCCGCCGACCTTCAGGGCCCGGGTGCGGGCGCGGCGTGGGAGTCGGGGCCGCGGACTGTCCGGGGGCCGGGCCGGGCGGGAGTGGTGGGTTTCAGGGGTAGGGGGTGGAGCTGGTGCGGTGGGGTTGGAGGGTGTCGAGGGTGTGGCGCAGGCGGCGGACGGCGGGGTGGTGGGGGCCCTCGCGGCGTTCGCGGTCGAAGAGGAGCTGGAGCAGCCACGACCAGGCCGCCTCGGTCTCGCCGAGCGCGGCCAGCAGCACGCCGATCCGCTCGCGGAGGTCCAGCAGGCGTTCCGGTTCGGTCTCCGGCCACACCGCGAGCAGGGCCTGGTACTCGGCCAGCGCCTCCGCGCCCCGCCCCAGCTGTTCGAGGCACTCGGCGACCCGGTACCGCGGTTCCAGGGCCCGCCGGCCGTGCGGTCCGCCCTCGGCGGTGGCCGCGAGCAGCCGGTACTCCGCCAGGGCATCGTGGTGGCGCCGCTCCTGGAGCAGGGTGCGGGCGTAGATGGTCCGGACGGTGCGGACCATCGCCGCCCCGTCGCCGAGTTCGGACCGGCCGCGCGCCAGCAGCCGGGCGGCGAGGTCGAGCACCTCGGCGCGCCGGCCCGCGTCGACCAGGTCGGAGAGCCGGGCACACGCCGCCGCGAAGTCCTCCGCCGCCGCCGGCACGGCGACGGGCACGGCGGCCGGCAGGAACGGCGGCGGCTCGGCCCGCGCCGGCGCCACCGGGGCGGCGCCCGCCGGACGGGGCTGCGGCTGGAGCGGGTGCCGGTACGGCCGGGCCGGGTCGGGCAGCGGCCCGTACCGGGGCTGCGGCACCGGAACGGCGGCGGGCAGCAGCGGCAGCAGCCGCCCGTACACCTCCTGGGCGTCGGCCGGGCGGTCCTCGGGCCGCTTGGCGAGCAGGTCGAGCACCAGCCGCTCCAGCTGCGCCGGCACCTCGGGACGCAGGTCGCGCAGCGGCACCGGCGGGTCGTCGACGTGGCGGCGCAGCAGCCCCAGGGCGGTGGGCGCGCGGAACGGCCCCTCGCCGGTCAGCATCTCGTGCAGCAGGCAGCCGAGTGCGTAGAGGTCGCTGCGCGGGTCGACGGTGGCGGAGAGCGCCTGTTCCGGCGCCATGTAGGAGGGGCTGCCGATCGGGACGCCGGTGAGCGTGAGCCGGGTGGCGGCGGGGTCGATCGCGGTGGCGATGCCGAGGTCGAGCAGGACGGTCCGGCCGTCCTCGCGGACCATCACATTGCTGGGCTTGAGGTCCCGGTGGACGACCGGCACCGCGTGGACGGCGGCCAGCGCGGCGCAGAGCTGGGCGGCCACCGAGACCGCGCGCTCGACCGGGAACGGCGCGTCCTCGGCGATGAGGTCGGCCAGGCTGACACCGGACACCCGCTGCATGACGAGGTACAGCTCGCCGCCGTCCTCGCCCGCGTCGAAGACGGTGACCAGCCCCGGGTGGTCGAGCGCGGCGGTGGTGCGGCACTCGCGCAGGAAGCGGTGGCGCAGCTCGTCACCGGGCCGCGGGTGTCCGGCGGTGGCGGGGTCGGCGGCGCCGGTGGCGGCGAGGAGGTGGTCGGTGCGCAGCAGCTTGACCGCGACCGGGCGGGCGAGCCGTTCGTCGCGGCCGGCCCAGACCTGGCCCATGCCGCCGTGGCCGATCTTCTCGGTGAGGTGGTAGCGGCCGCCGATCACCCGGGCGACGGTCACGGGCGGTCCTCGCGGGCCTGCCGGCGCAGCAGTTCGCCGAGTTCGCGCAGTTCGTCGGAGGTGGCGGGACCTGCGGCGGCGGCCCCGGGACCCGCGGCGCGCACGGGCGGGTGGGAGATGGCCGACGGGTGGGAGTCGACGGCCGGGTAGGGCCGGGCGGCCTGCGGGTGGGGGGCGGCGGCCCCGTACGGCTGGGCGGCCGGGTACGGCTGCGCGGGCTGCTGGTACGGCGGGACCGGCGCGGTGGGCGCCGGGTAGCCGTACCCGGCGGGCGGCGGGTAGGCGCCGGCCGGCACGGGCGGCCGCGCCGGCCGGCCCGCCGACCAGACCACCCGTCGGTCCATCAGCAGGAAGTGCACCGGCGGGGTGAACCACAGCACCACCATCATCGTGGTGCCGACCGCGTCGGCGGCCGGGGCCTCGCCCTTGGGGTAGCTGCCGGCGATCCCCATGCAGATGAAGAAGGTGAGGAAGAGCCCGGCGTAGACGACCGCGCCCAGGATGTCGTACGCCCGGCGGCGGCGAACGGCCAGCAGCAGCGAGGGGACCATGCCGAGCAGGCCCACGGTGAGCAGCGGGGCGAGGACCACCAGGACCCGGCCGAGCACGCCGTACGGTCCGGCCTGCCGCCCGGCGCCCTGCGGGGGAACGGCCATGGTCGGGGCGTAGGCCTGCGGCCCGGCGCCGGGTATGCCGCCGGTCGGCGCGCCACCGGGCGGTGGGCCGAACTGCCCGGGGTACTGCCCTGACATGCGCGCTCCTGAGCGGGTGAGGACGACGGCGGTCCCGATCACGGAACCGGCTCCGCACACCGTACCGCCCGTACCCGTCCCGCCGGAGCCCTTCCACCGCACCCCGGCCGCGGGCCGGTCGCCCCGGCTGCCCCGGTCGCCCCGGAGCAGGACGTCGGCGGGGCCGACGTCCTGCTCCGGCGTCAGGGCGCCTGCGGGGGCTCGGCGGTGCCGGCGGCGAGGGCGTCGGTGACGGCCTGGGTGAGGGTGCGGCCGAGGACGGCGGCGCGTTGCAGGGTGGCGTCGAAGGCGGCCAGCCGGGCGAAGGCCGCGCCGATACGGCGCTGTTCGGTGATCGGCAGACGCGGCAGCTCCACCCGGCGGATGTCGAGGCGGGTGGTGGTGGAGGCGTGGCTGGCGGCCCGGCGGGCGGCGGCCGTGGAGCGCAGGTGGCCGGCCAGGAAGTCCGGGTCGAGGGCGGCCGGGTCGGGGCGGAGCAGGTGGAGCTGGCGGCCGAGGGCGGCGCCGGCGGGCGGGCCGTCCGGGCCGACGACGCGGGCGGTGGCGCCACCGAGCGCGGGGACCAGGACGTCGCCGGGCCGGGTCAGCGGCAGGGCGTCGGCCCCGGCGGCGGACCGGTCGAGGACGGCGCCGGGCACGCTGCCGGCGAGCAGGTCCTGGTCGGTGAGGACGGGGGTGCCGGCCGGGTCGGTGCCGGCCGGCCGGGAGGGAGCGCCGGCGCCGGAGGAGTGCACCTCCAGCAGTCCGGAGCGGACCAGCTCGCCCAGCGTGACGACCGCGCCGCCACCGCCGACGCCACCGGCACCACCGCCGCCGGCCCCCGCCTCGCCGACCGGCTCGGGCAGCAGCGCCCCGGGGTCGGCGAGCCCGGCCAGCAGCTCGGTCAGCCGGCCGCTGAGGTGGGACAGCCCGGCCGCGCCGCCGAGCGGGGCGGCCGGCGGGACGTGGCGGGCGGGCGAGAGGTCGGTCTCGTCGTCGAGCAGGTCGATCGCCGCCACGGTCCGGTGCTGGCCGGGGCGGTCCGGAGGCAGCGGCAGGCCCTCGCGGGCGGCGAGGTCGAAGGCGCGCCAGGCGTCCAGGACGGTACGGCGCAGTTCGGGCCAGCGGACCTTGTCGCGGCCGCCCTCGGCAACCTCGGCCGAGGTGGGCGAGGCGGAGGCGGCGTCCAGCATCAGGACCTGGCGGAAGTCGTCGCCGGGGCGGGGGGCGCGCAGCACCCAGAGGTGGAGCGGCACCCCGTACGGGGGCGCGGCGCCGGCCGGGAGCGCGACGACGGCCCGCAGCGCGCCGGAGCGCAGCAGTTCGGCACGGATCCGGCGGCCGGCCCGGCGGGCGGCGACGGTCGGCGGGAGCAGCAGGGCGGCGAGCCCGCCGGGGCGGGTGTGGGCGAGGCAGTGCAGCACCCAGGCGAGCTCGGACTCCCCGCGCGGCGGGACGAGGCCGCCGGGCCAGCGCCGGTCGAACTGCAGCTCGTCGTGACCCCAGTCCCGCTCGTTGTAGGGGGGCTGGCAGAGCACCGCGTCGAAGGTGTGACCGGTGTAGGCGTCGGCGCGCAGGGCGTCGCCGGGGCGCAGGTCGACCGGGAGCGGGAGCGGGTCGGCGGCGGGCGCGTGCAGGGCGAGCCGGAGCCCGGCGAGCGCGGCGGTGACCGGGTCGGCGTCCTGGCCGTAGCGGTCGGTGGTGGACGGCAGGGCGAGCAGCAGCGCGCCGAGGCCGGTGGCGGGGTCGAGCACGGTGGCGGGGACGCCGGCGACGGCGGCGAGCAGGTCGGCGGCCTCCGGCGGGGTGGGGCTGAGCTGGCGGGTGTTGGCCTCGGCGTAGCGGGTGAGCAGCTGTTCGAAGGCGCTGGCCGGGCCGGCCGCGGCGGCGAGTTCGGCGAGCAGGCGGGCGAGGTCCAGCTCGGTGGAGCCGAGCAGGCCGGGCTGGCGCAGGCCGGCGGCGCCGTCCGGGCCGAGCACGGCGCGGGCGGTGTCGGCGAGGGCGCGCGGCAGGCCGGTGGCGAGCCTGGTGTCCGGCTGGTCGGCGAGCGCGGTCCAGCGCTCCGGCGCGCGGTGGTGCAACAGCAGGAGGGTGCCGGCCCGGACCAGGGGGACGGCCGGATGGCCGGCCGGGTCGCGCAGGGTCTCGACGAGCCGCCAGACCCGTTCGAGCAGCGGCAGTTCGGCGATCTTGCCCTGGGCCCGGAGCCAGGACTCCACCTCGGCGAGCGCGAAGGCCGGGCTGCTGTCGGTGCCGCCGACCGGGCGGGGGAAGTCGGGGTGGCGGCGGCGCCAGTTGCTGACGGCGGCGCGACCCACTCCGGCGAGGCGGGCGATCTCGACGGCGGTCACCTCGGGACGGTCCGGCATGGGGGCTCCTTCGGCGGCGGTCGACGGCTGCGGCATCAGTGGGGTGTGACCACACAGCATAGTCAGCACCTCCGGCCAGCACGTTCACACGTGAACGGAGAGGTTCGGCGAATTCCTGTTGACACGGTTCACAGCCCATGGTGTGATCTCTCCTGTCGACAGCGGGTCGACGCAGCAGAGCAGAAGAAGCAAGGAAAGAGGAGACAGCCATGTCCGCCACCCCCCTCCGCACCCGCCGCACCGCCGTCCTGCTGGCCGGCGCCGCGCTCGTCGCCCTCACCGCGACGGCCTGCGACTCCACCGGCGGCCCGTCCGTCTCCACCGAGGCCAAGCAGACCGCCGCCTCGGCCCCGGCGGCCGGCGACTCCGCCGCCCCGGCCGAGCCGGCCGGCACCAAGCCGGCCGACAGCAAGCCCGCCGAGGCGGCCAAGGCCCCGGCCAAGGTCGGCGACACCATCGCCCTCAAGGGCACCCTGGAGAAGGGCAACACGGCGGATGTCACCGCCCTCAAGGTGGTCGACCCGGCGGAGAGCACCAACGAGTACCTCACCGCGGCGGCCGGCAAGCACTACGTCGCCGTGCAGTTCCAGATCAAGGCGACCGGCTCCAAGGCGTACAGCGAGATGCCGTCGAGCAGCGCCAAGGTGATCGACGACCAGGGCCAGGCGTACGGCCCGACGTTCGCCGACACCAAGGCCGGCCCGTCCTTCCAGACCCCGACCAACATCGCCGCCGGTGACACCGGCAAGGGCTTCGTGGTCTTCGAGGTCCCCAACGGCACCAAGCTCGACAAGGTCCAGTTCTCCCTGGACAACGGCTTCGCCGACCAGGTCGGCCAGTGGAAGATCGGCTGACGGCCCTGTTCACAGCCCGCCCACCGGTCCGCCCACCGGTCTGCCTACCCGTCCGCCCACGACGAACGGCGGCCCCGGGCGCCACTGCCCGAGACCGCCGTTCCGCTCTGTCACTCCCCCTGCCGGGGTCCGCTACTTCCTGGCCCCCGCCAGGTCGTCGAACATCGCCGACAGGAACTCCCGGCTCCAGGCCAGCAGCTCCCGCCCGACCAGCGGCTTGCCGCCGATCCGCCCAGTGGACGGCCGCGGCACCAGCAGCTGCTGGGTCGCCGCCTTCACCTGGCTGCGCGGGTAGAGCCGGTTCAGCCGCAGCTGCTGCGACTCCCGCAGCTCGACCGGCCCGAACCGCACATTGGAGCCCTGCAGGGTGATGTCCGAGATGCCGCAGCGCCGCGCGTACAGCCGCAGCGCGGCCACCAGCAGCAGGTTCTCCACCGGCTCGGGCAGCTTGCCGTAGCGGTCGACCAGCTCGTCCCGGACCTGCGTGATGTCCTCCTCCGAGTTGACCGCCGCGATCGAGCGGTAGGCCTGGAGCCGCAGCCGCTCCCCCGGCGCGTAGTCGTGCGGCACATGGGCGTCGACCGGCAGCTCGATCTTCACCTCCAGCGGCTCCTCCTCCGGCTCGCCGCCGCCCGCCAGCGACTCCCGGAACTCGGCCACCGCCTCGCCGACCATCCGCATGTAGAGGTCGAAGCCGACGCCCGCGATGTGCCCGGACTGCTCGCCGCCGAGCAGGTTGCCGGCGCCGCGGATCTCCAGGTCCTTCATCGCCACGTACATGCCGGCGCCCATCTCGGTGTGCTGGGCGATGGTCGCCAGCCGCTCGTGCGCCGTCTCGGTCAGCGGCTTCTCCGGCGGGTACAGCATGTACGCGTACCCGCGCTCCCGCCCGCGGCCGACCCGGCCGCGCAGCTGGTGCAGCTGGGAGAGGCCGAAGGTGTCGCCGCGCTCGACGATGAGGGTGTTGGCGTTGGAGATGTCGATGCCGGACTCCACGATCGTGGTCGACACCAGGACGTCGAACTCCTTCTCCCAGAAGTCGACGACCACCTTCTCCAGCTGGGTCTCGCCCATCTGCCCGTGCGCGGTGGCGATCCGCGCCTCGGGCACCAGGTCCTTCAGCCGGGCGGCCGCCTTGTCGATCGACTCGACCCGGTTGTGGATGTAGAACACCTGGCCCTCGCGCAGGAGTTCACGCCGGATCGCCGCCGAGATCTGCTTCTCGTCGTACGGTCCGACGAAGGTCAGCACCGGGTGCCGCTCCTCCGGCGGGGTGGTGATGGTCGACATCTCGCGGATGCCGGTGACGGCCATCTCCAGGGTGCGCGGGATCGGGGTCGCGGACATGGTGAGCACGTCCACGTTGGCCCGCAGCTTCTTCAGCTGCTCCTTGTGCTCGACGCCGAACCGCTGCTCCTCGTCGACGATGACCAGCCCGAGGTCCTTGAAGCGGGTCTCCGAGGAGAACAGCCGGTGGGTGCCGATGACGACGTCCACCGAGCCCTCGAACAGCCCCTCCAGCACGGCCTTGGCCTCGCTGTCGGTCTGGAACCGGGAGAGCGCCTTCACGGTCACCGGGAAGTTGGCGTACCGCTCGGCGAAGGTCGAGAAGTGCTGCTGCACCAGCAGCGTGGTCGGCACCAGCACCGCCACCTGCTTGCCGTCCTGCACCGCCTTGAAGGCCGCCCGCACCGCGATCTCGGTCTTGCCGTAGCCGACGTCGCCGCAGATCAGCCGGTCCATCGGCACGGACTTCTCCATGTCCGACTTGACCTCGGCGATGGTGGTCAGCTGGTCCGGCGTCTCCGCATAGGGGAAGGCGTCCTCCAGCTCGCGCTGCCACGGGGTGTCCGGGCCGAAGGTGTGGCCGGGCGCGGCCATCCGGGCCGAGTACAGCTTGATGAGGTCGGCGGCGATCTCCTTGACCGCCCTCTTGGCCCGCTGCTTGGTCTTCGCCCAGTCCGCGCCACCGAGCCGGTGCAGCGTCGGGGCCTCGCCGCCGACGTACTTGGTGACCTGGTCGAGCTGGTCGGTCGGCACGAACAGCCGGTCGCCGGGGTGGCCGCGCTTGGCCGGCGCGTACTCCAGTACCAGGTACTCGCGGGTGGCGCCCTGCACGGTGCGCTGCACCATCTCCACGTACCGGCCGACGCCGTGCGCCTCGTGCACCACGTAGTCGCCGGCCACCAGCGCCAGCGGGTCGATCGCGTTGCGGCGCCGGGACGGCATCCGCCGCATGTCCTTGGTGGAGGACTTCTGGCCGGACAGGTCGGTCTCGGTGACCACGGTCAGCTTGAGCGCCTCGTCGACGAAGCCGTGCTCGATCGAGCCGCAGGAGACGTGCACGACGTCCCGGGTCGGCGCCTCGGACAGGTCGGCGACCAGCCGGGCCGGGATGCCCTCGTTGCCGAGCACCTCGGCCAGCCGCGAGGCCGGGCCGTGCCCCTCGGTCACCATGACGACCCGCCAGTCGGCGGCCAGCCGCTCCTTGGCGTCGGCGATCGCCCGCGCGGTGTCGCCCCGGTACGCCTCGACCGCGTGCATGCCGAGGGTCAGCGTGTTGGCGTCGAACTCCAGCAGGCCGTCGACCGAGGCGTCACTGGTCGCGAACGGGCTGACCGACCACCACGGCAGGCCGATCTCGGCGGCGTGCTCGCGCACCTCGGCGAGCGAGCGCAGCGAGGCGGCCGAGACGTCGATCGCCTCCAGGTCGATCGGCCGGTCGCCACCGGCCGCGGCCGCCACCCAGGAGGCGTGCAGGAACTCCTGGCTGGTCGCCACCAGGTCGGCGGCGCGGGTGCGGACCCGCTCGGGGTCGCAGACCACTGCGACCGAGCCGAGCGGCAGCACGTCCAGCAGCAGCTCCATGTCGTCGACCAGGACCGGCGCCAGCGACTCCATGCCCTCGACCGCGATGCCCTCGGCGATCCTGTCCAGGATCTCGGCCAGCCCCGGGTGCTCGGCGGACAGCTCGGCGGCCCGGGCCCGTACCTCGTCGGTCAGCAGCAGCTCGCGACAGGGCGGCGCCCACAGGCCGTGCTCGGCGATCTCCAGCGACCGCTGGTCGGCCACCTTGAAGTACCGGATCTCCTCGACGTCGTCGCCCCAGAACTCCACCCGCAGGGGGTGCTCCTCGGTCGGCGGGAAGACGTCCAGGATGCCGCCGCGCACCGCGAACTCACCGCGCTTCTCGACCAGTTCGACCCGGGAGTAGGCGGCCGCGGCGAGCCGCCGGGCGATCTCCTCCAGGTCGTGCGACTCGCCCCGCCGGACGGCCACCGGCTCCAGCTCGGCCAGCCCCTTCACCTGCGGCTGGAGCACCGAGCGCACCGGCGCCACGATGACCTGCACCGGCCCGGCCGCCGGGTCGTCGGCACGCGGGTGGACGATCCGGCGCAGCACGGCGAGCCGCCGGCCGACCGTGTCGGAGCGCGGCGAGAGCCGCTCGTGCGGCAGGGTCTCCCAGGCCGGGAACTCGGCGACCGCGTCCGGCGGCAGCAGCGAGCGGAGCGAGGCGGCGAGGTCCTCGGCCTCCCGGCCGGTGGCGGTGACGGCCAGCACCGGACGGCCCCGCTCCCCGGCCGCCTGCCCGGCGAGCGCGCGGGCGAGCGCGGCGATCGCGAACGGCCGGGCGGCGGGCGGCCCGACCAGGTCGAGGTGCCGGCGGCCGCCGGCCGCGGCACCGGTGGCGGTCGCGGCCTCGATCGCCTCGGCGAGGGCCGCGTCCCGCGCGACGACATCGAGCAGTCCGGTCAGGCTCATCTGGAGTCTCTTCTTCGTCCCGTGGCTGGTGCTGCCCTGGGGGCCGGAGGCCCGTCCGGGCAACGCGAACGGCCCGGCACGCCGAGCGGCCGGGGGTCTCCAGCCTACGCCGCGAGGCTGACCCGCACCCGGTGCACGGCCGGGGGTGGGACGGGGTGCGATCCGGCGCGGACGAACCACCGGCCGGACGCTTCCGCTCCTCCCGTTGTACGGACTGTTTCCCGGCCGTCGCGATCCGCCACGAACTGGACATACTCCTGTCACTGCCCGTCCATGGAGATCGCGCACCATGGTGAATGTGCCCGCCGCACCCAACCGTGGGGGATGGCTGCGGGGGCACGGTCGCACACCCGATGGGGGTCGGGCGTGCGAGGCCGGGCGGCCCTGGGTGGGGGCGCCCGCCCACGCGCCGGGAACCGTGGCGTCCTTTCCTGGAGGACGCCACGGGTCTCGGCCTCACTCTTCTCCGGCCCGTTTCCGCTCCGCTCCGGGCCGCTGCCGCTTCCGGCGCGATCCCGGGAAAGCCCGCGCGGGTGGTCGCCGCTCCCTACCCTGAGGTGAGAACGGTGGGGGGACGCCCCGAGGGGCCTGGGGGCGTCGCGACGGAGGGGTTCCTCGGCATGCGCGTTGTCATCGTGGGCCAGGGCCGCGTGGGGCTGCCGCTGGCGGTGCGCGCGGCCGAGGTCGGGCACCGGGTGGTCGGCTACGACGCGGACGAGCGCCGGATCAAGCGGCTGACCGTCGGCGAGCCGGACGCCGGGGACGTCCCGGCCGGGCGGCTGCGGCCGCTGCTGGCGGACGGGAGCTACCTGCCGTCCGCCGAGCCGTCCGACCTGACGGGCTTCGACATCGCGGTGATCACCGTGCCGGCGCCGCTGCGCGACGGCGTGCCCGACCTGTCGTCCGTCGAGGCCTCGGCCACCCTGCTCGGCCGGCACCTGCGGCCCGGGGCGAGCGTCGTCCTGGAGTCGACCGGCTACCCCGGCACCACCGAGGAAGTGCTCGCGCCACTGCTGGAGGCGGGGTCCGGGCTGACCGCCGGGCGGGACTTCCACCTCGGCTGCAGCCCCGAGCGGACCGACCCGGGCCACCCGACCTGGCGGCTGGAGAACACCCCGAAGGTGGTCGCCGGGATCGACCCGGCGTCGCTGGCGGCGGTCGAGGGCTTCTACGGCGGGCTGGTCGAGCGGACCGTCCCGGTCTCCTCCTGCAAGGAGGCCGAGCTGGCCAAGCTGCTGGAGAACGCCTTCCGGCAGGTGAACACCGCGCTGGTCAACGAGCTGGCGATGTTCGCGCACGACCTCGGCGTCGACGTCTGGAAGGCCATCGACGCGGCCTCCACCAAGCCGTTCGGCCATCTGCGGTTCACCCCCGGCCCGGGGGTGGGCGGGCCGTGCCCGCCGCTCGACCCGTCCTGCCTGCCCTGGCCGGTGGAGCGGGCGCTCGGCCACTCCTTCCGGCTGGTCGGGCTGGCCAACGAGGTCAACGGCCGGATGCCCGACTACGTGGTCCGCCGGCTCGGCGAGGCGCTGAACGCGCGGCGGCGCCCGGTCAGGGGCTCGCGGGTGCTGCTGCTCGGACCGGCGGACGGGGGGAGTGCCGGGGACGCCCCGGAGAAGCCGGCCGCCCGGGTCGCCGAGCTGCTGGTCCGGATGGGCGCCGAGGTCAGGGCCGCCGGGAACGACCCGCACGGGGACCCGTTCGACCCGTTCGACCCGTTCGACGCGGTCCGCCGGGTGGAGGCCAGTCCGGAGGAGCTGGCGGCGGCGGACGCGGTGGTGCTGCTCGCCGACCACGACGGCTTCGACTACCAGGCGGTCACCACCCACGCCCGGTACGTGCTGGACTGCCGGCGCCGGCCGGCCAGGGGCGCCGCGGTCGAACTGCTCTGACCCGTCGGAGACGGTTGCCGGGCGACCGCACCCGCCCGGCACCGCGGATCAGCGGGCCTGCTCGCCCGCGCGGGCCCGCGGGGCCCGTCCCCCGCGCTCTACCAGCGGGAGAGGTTGATGTCGTACATCATCACCTCGTGGCCGACGTGGCCGTTGAAGTCGTACTGCTCCCAGTTGAAGACGGTCCAGGAGCCCATGCCGCCACCGAGGTACGTGATGACCTTGTTGTTCCCGGCGTCGATCCGGTCGACGTTGTAGATGCGCACCGACATCCACCCGTCGTTCGCGAAACAGAGCGTGCTGCCGTAGCCGTAGTTGTAGACCTTCGCGAAATCGTTGCGGTTTCCGCAGTCGATCCGGTTGACGGCCTCGGCATTCGCGGCCGGCAGCAAGGTGGCGGCCGCCGCGGTGAGCACGGCGAGTGCGCCGATCCGGCGGCTCCGGACATTTCCGGAACGGCGCCCGGAAGAGCGTTCCGAATGATTTGTGCGGCGAATCATATGAACCCTCCGAAGGGGTAGCGGCTGCGACTCCAGAGGCTGACATGACGCCGCACGGCCGAACAGTTCTTTTCCGGCCAAGCCGAATCACCCCGACGCCCGGCGGGCCGCCCCGCACAGGCATGCGCTAGGGTCCGAACAGTCCTGCCGTTCCCGAGGATCGGAGCTTCCGCTTGGCCCGCCCGCCGCATTTCGGACGATTCACCGCCACCGCTGCAGCGGTCGTTTTATCGGCCTTTTTCACAGGCTGCTCCGGACCTTCCGGAGGAGGTTCCGCGGATTCCGCGCTGACCCCGCCGGCGATCGACGCGCCGAAAGCCCCGGAATCCGGCCGGGCCGGAATGACCGGACTTCCGCTTTCCGCTTATCAGGCCGACGACCGGGCCGCCGTCCAGGAGATTCAGGCGCGCAATGCGCTGGTCGTCTCGTGCATGCGCCGGGCCGGTTACACCGGATTCACCGGGGACGGCCTGCAGCAGGCGCGGCCGCCGGACAACGCCACCGCCCTGCCGGCCGGCGCCTGGGGTTATCTCGGGGCCGAGGTCGCGGGCGTCCAGGGGTTCCACCCACCCCGGCGGCCCGCTCCCGGGGCGGTCGGCGGGGCCGCGCCGGCGGCCGGAGCCGGTGAGGCCTACGACACCGCCCGGGTGGACTGCGACCGGCAGGCCGCCGACCGGATCGGCGCGCCGCCGGGGCCGGGGGCCGATCTCCTCGGGCGGCTCTTCGCGGACTCGCTGGCCGCCACCGGGCGGGACGGCCGGGTCACGGCGGCGACCGCGCGGTGGACCGACTGCATGACGGCAGCCGGGTTCCGGGCCGACGACCCGGCGTCCTTCCCGGACCGCTTCCGCGCCGCGCCGGAGACCACCCCGGCCGAACTGGCCGCCGCCCGGGCCGACGCCGACTGCACCACCCGCACCAACCTGGCCGGGATCTGGTTCACCGTGCTGGCGGGCTACCAGCGCCAGCAGATCGACCGCAACGGCCCGGCCCTGAACGCCCACCGCGAGGCCGTCCGGGCCCAGGACGCCAAGCTCGCCCGGCTGCTCGCCGAAGGGGACGCCGGGCCGACCCCGTGAACGCGCCGGGCGACGGCGCGGGAACGCGTCGGACCCCGGACGCCGGAGGGCGTCCGGGGCCCGACGGGGGCCGGAGCGGATCAGCGGCGGTGGTAGCCGACCGTGTTCGGGGTGGCGTAGTCGCTGCCGTCGTCGATGATCACGATCTTCGGGATGATCCGGGTCTCCTCCTCGGCCGGCCGCTCGGCCGGGGCGGGCGCACCCTCGCCGGCGTCCGTCGCCCCCGCCGGCGGGGCGGCCGGCCTCGGCGGCACCGGTCCGGTGGCGACCGCCGCGGCCGGGGCCGGGGCGACCCGCCCCGGGGTGACCCGCAGCACCGCCGTGGCCGCCTCGCCGGCGGGGGCCGGGACGGAGTCCTTGCGCAGATCGGCCCGCGGGTCCGCGACGACGGGCAGCGGGATCTCCCCGGTGTCCGCCTCCGAGTCCACCACCGGCACCGGCGCCCGGCCCACCACCGGCGCCCGGTCCACCGGGGCGCCGTCGGCCGGCCCCGCGCCGGCGGTGCCGGAAGTGCCGGAATCACCCGAGCTGCCGGACGCCAGCGCCACGGCCTCCCGGGCCGCGGACTCCAGCGCCGCGGGCTCGATCGCGCCGACCGCCGCGCCGGTGAGCGAGGCCAGCGTCGCCTTGATGTGGTCCAGGTGCTGCTGCACCGTCTCCAGCTTGGTCGCGTACTCGCGCTGCTCGCGCTCGCTCGCCGCGCCGATCCGCTCGGCCTCGCGCCGGGCCTGCTCGATCAGCTGGTCCGCCCGGGCCTGCGCCTCGGCGTCGCTCTGCTTGATCTGGCCGAGCACCGTCTCGCGGAACTGCTCGGCCTCCTTGACCCGCCGCTCGGCGGTGGCGGAGACCGCCGCGTCCTCGGCGTCCGCCTCGGCCTGCGCCTCGGCGAACATCTCGTCGGCCTTGCGGCGCAGCTCGGCCAGCTTGGCCTCGGCCCGCTCGGAGGCCTCGGCGGCCGCGACCCGGACCTTGGCCGCGTGCGCGGTGGCGGCGTCCCGGACCGCCCGGACCTCGCGGTCGGTCTCGGCCCGGATCGTCTCCGCCTCGGCCCGGGTGCGCTCGTCGGTGCGGCGGGCGGCGGCGTCGGCCTCGGTGCGGGTGGTGGTCGCGTACTCCTTGGCGGCGCGGTCGAGCGCCTGGCCGGCCTCGTACACCTCGTCGCGGAGGTCCTCGGCGAACCGCTCGGCCTTGTCACGGACGGCGCGGGCCTCGGTCTCCGCCATCCGGGCCAGGCCGGCGGCCTCGTCGCTGAGCACCTGGTAGTCGGGCTCGGGGGCGTCGGCGGCGGCCTGCCTGATCTCGGCCAGCCGGCGCTCCATCTCCCGGAGTCCGGCACCGAGCACGCTCAGCCGTTCCCACCCCTCGTCGCGCTGCGCGGTGAGCGCGGTCAGGGCTCGGTCGACCTGCTCCGGCGCGTAACCGCGCCGGGCAACGGTGAAGCCGTACTGGGGGACGGCGTCGCTCATGGGCTCTTCCCCTCGTGTCGCGGGCTGCGGAGCCCATGATCGGACGGATCGGTCTGCTCGGTGGCCAGGTCGGGGAACCCGGTCGGGATCAGGACATCGGGCGGATCGAAACATGTCGAGGATGGACGCTTGCGACCATCCTCTTGACCTATTTTGCGCGGATGTGGACGAAACCCCAACGAGGCACCGCCGCGCCGGTACGCCGAAGGGGCCGTTCCGGGCACCGGAACGACCCCCTGCCACCTGCGCGGTTCCGGCACGGCCTGCTCAGAGCAGGCCGTCCCAGAACTGCTCCAGCAGCACGGCCCACCAGGTGTCCGCGGACTGCAGCGCAGCCGGGTCGATCGCGGCCAGCTGGGCCTGGAAGTCGGTCGTCCAGCGACCGGCCTGGTCCGGGGTCAGCCCGTACCGCAGCCGCCACATCCGGCCCAGCAGGGCCAGGGAGCGGACGAACTCCGGTACACCCGTGTTGACGAACCGGGGGGGCTCGCCGGTTCCTTCCAGGTCCACCGCGACCACGTGCGCGGTGCCGTACTGCACGCAGAGCTGGCGGCCGTAGTCGTTGCCGAGCACCAGGTAGCCGCCGAAGTCCGGGCCGCCCGGCAGGCCGCGCTCGGCGGCCAGCTCGGCGAGCGTCGGGATCGGCCGGCCCTCCTGGGCCTGCGCCCAGAAGAACGGTCCGAACTCGCGCGGCAGGCCCGACCACATCAGCGTCTGCGCCACCGGCTCGGGCACGCCCTGGCGGGCCACCGCGCGCTGCTCGAAGCGGAACACGTTCGGCCCGAAGGCCTGGCCGAGCTCCTGGGCGAGCTGCTGCGGCGCGAGCGGCGGCAGCGGCGGGACGGTGCCCGGGGCGGGCAGCGGCACCCGGAACGGGCGGACCCGCTGCGGGCCGGAGGCCAGCTGGTGCAGCTCGTCCAGGTGGTCGAGCAGCTGGGCCATGCCGGCCTGCCGGGAGTGGTGGTCGCGGCCGTAGTCGGCGGTGTGGGTGAGCCGGACGTTCGGCCAGGAGGCCGCGATCATCCGGTTGCAGTACCCGCCGGGCAGGTCGCAGGACTCCAGCTCGGTGTAGAGCTCCAGCACCTGCTCCGGCGGCACGTTGAGCCGCCGCAGGTCCTGGAGGATCTTCCACTCCGGGTGCGGGGTGCCGGGCTCGCTGCGGTGCAGCAGCTTCTGCTCGGAGCCGTCCGGGCCCCGGTAGCTGAGCGCGGCGAAGTAGCCCGGGCCGACGGCGGGCACGCCGGGCGGCACCGGGGCGGCCTGCGGCGGCCCGGGGACCGGCGGGGCGGACGGGGCCTGGACCGGCGGGGCCTGGACGGGCTCGGGGCCGGCGACGGGAACGGGACCGCCCGGGTAGCCGTAACCGGCCGGCGGCGGGACGGCCGGGCCGCCGGACGGCGGGGTGCCCGGATCGGCGGGGGCGCCGCCGAGCAGCGCCGGGTCGATCGCGCCCGCGAGCTGGGTGCGCTCGTACGCCACCCCGCCGCCCGGCGCGGGCGCGGCGGGCGGCGCGGCCGGGGCGTCGCCGGACCGCAGACCCGCCGGGGGCGGGGGCGGCGGGACGCTGGCGGCGTTGCGGCCGCCGGACCCGGCGGGGGCAGGGCCGGAGCCACCGCGCAGCGCGGCCGGCGGGGGCGGCGGCGGGGCGGACGCGGGGTTGCGGCCGAGACCGACGGGGGCGGAGCCGGCAGCGGGGCCGGACGGGCCGCCGCGCAGCCCGGCGGGCGGGGGCGGCGGCGGCGCGGAGGCCGGGTTGCGGCCGAGCCCGCCAGGGGCGGAGCCGGCCAGCGCGTCGGCGGACGGCGGACCGGCGGGCGGCGGCACCGGGGCACCGGGCGCGGGCGCGCCGGGCAGGCCCGCCAGGCCGGGCAGACCGTCGGGCGAGGCCAGCATGGTCGGGGCGTGCTCGACGGGGGCGGAGCCGGCAGCGGGGCCGGACGGGCCGCCGCGCAGCCCGGCGGGCGGGGGCGGCGGCGGCGCGGAGGCCGGGTTGCGGCCGAGCCCGCCAGGGGCGGAGCCGGCCAGCGCGTCGGCGGACGGCGGACCGGCGGGCGGCGGCACCGGGGCACCGGGCGCGGGCGCGCCGGGCAGGCCCGCCAGGCCGGGCAGACCGTCGGGCGAGGCCAGCATGGTCGGGGCGTGCTCGACGGAGGCGCCCGGCGGCGGCACCGGCGTCCCGGGCGCGGGCGTGCCCGGGCCGACAGGCGCGCCGGGTGCACCGGGTGCAGCGGGAGCGCCGGGCAGGCCCGCCAACCCCGGCAGGCCGTCCGGCGGCGCCAGCAGCGTCGGCGCGGGCTCCACGGCGGCACCCGGCGGCGGCACCGGCGTCCCCGGCGCGGGCGTGCCCGGACCGTCGGGCGTGCCCGGACCGTCGGGCGCGCCCGGCAGGCCCGCCAGCCCCGGCAGGCCGCCCTCGGGCAGCAGCACGGTGGCGGCCTCGGACCCGGCCCGCGGCTCGCCGGGCAGCCCGGCGCCGTTGGTGCGCAGCCCCTCCGGCAGCAGCACGGTCGCCGCCTCGACCCCCGCCTGCGGCGCGGGCGGACCGGCCGGCTCGTCGTGGCCGGGCGGCGGGGCGAGCATGGTCGGCGCGTCCCCGGCCGGCCGCTCGGAGACCGGCGGCGTGGTCAGGACGGCGGGCGCGGGGGTGTCCCCGGCCCGCGCCGCGACCGGCGGCGCGGCGGGCTCCACCACGGCCGGGGCGGGCGTCGCGGGCGGGGCGGGCGGAGCGAGCGGCGGCACGGCCGGGGCGGCCGGCGGCGCGGCGGGCGCCCCCGCCCCCAGCCGCTCCGCCTCCGCGGCGAGCGCCGCCTCGCCGGCCTCCTGCAGCCACTGCGGCGGACTGAGCAGGAAGGACGTCGCCTCGACCGGCCCCGGCGCGGGCCGCGCCGCACCGGCCGGGTTGGCCGCGACCGGCCGCCCGTAGGCCTCCTCGTACTGCCGGACCACCTCGTTGACGGGCAGGGCGGGCCACAGCGTGCTCGCGCCGGAGTCCCGGGCGATCACCAGCCGGGCCTCGCCCTCGGCGGCGGCCGCGCCGTCACCGGGCTGCACCGCCCAGCAGACGAAGCCCAGGTCGAACTCCCGGACCCGCACCTCGCGCTGCCGCTCCGGCGGTACCCCGGCGTTGATCCACTCCTCGGCGAGCTGCTGCGCCTGCGCGTACGTCACCACGCCCGGTTCACCCCTGTCCCCATCGTCCCCGCTCGTTCCACACCCTCGACGCCCACCCGGACCGCCGGCCGGACCACTGACCGGGCCACTGACCGGACCACCGCGGACGCCACCTCAGCCCACCGGGACGGCGCGGGCGAAGCCGCCGTCCACCATCAGCCCGGCGACCGTCTCCAGCTCCACCGGACTGCCCGCCAGCCGCAGCAGGAAGGCGTCGAAGTCCTCCCCGCAGGGCAGCAGCAGCCGCCCGACCCGGTCCTCGGCCGGCTCGGGCGCCCCGGTGTCGCGGGCGTCGTCGTAGAGGCAGAACCAGACCGAGCCGGTCCGCTCGCCGCGCACCTTCAGCGCCACGATGCCGCCCTGGGCGTAGGCGATGCCCAGGTAGTCCTTGGTGAGGTGGTCACGCAGGCACTTGTTGGCGTAGACGAGGTCCTCGGTGCCGTACTCCTCGGTGAGCGTCAGGAACGGCTGGTCGAGCAGCAGTCCGAGCTCCGGGTCGAGCGCCACCCCGACCGGGGCGCGGCCGCCGCCGAGCTTGAGGAAGGTGCGGTAGGCGCCGGGCAGTCGCTGGCCGAGCCGCTCCTCGGCGCGCTGCACCAGGTCCTCGGTGACGCCGATCGGGTCGCCGCCGTCCTTGGCCAGCGAGAAGTGCACCGGCCGCTTCTCCTGCAGCGGCCGGGTACCGCGCCGCGTGTGGTCGGCGGAGGAGGTGGCCAGGCCGCCGTGGTGCCGCAGCAGCGCCTTGACCTCGACCGGGACCAGCTCCATCCGCCGCCAGCCGGGCGCGGCACGGCCGACCGCGTGGTGCCAGGTCCAGCCGGGCGGGGTGGCGACGGCGGTCTCCAGGTCGGCCCAGAGCGGGTGGCCCTGGGTGAACAGCGCGGCGTTGGCCGAGACGTAGTCGGTCAGCCGCAGTTCGTCGACGCCGAAGCCGGCCGGCGGGTCGGCGACCTCGGCCGCCGCGGCGGCGTACGGGCCGAAGTCCGGGTAGCCGTGCTCGTCCACCCGGACCCCGGCGGGGTGCCGCTCCGCGCGGACCGGGTCCGGGAACTGCACCACCTGACCTGCGTACGCCGCGTTCGGTGCGGCGGCGACGCCGGGCCGACCTGTCGTCATCTGGGAGCCCCCACTGGCTGCTGCATGTACTCGGTGCGCTTGTCGGCAACCAGCGTAGGGGGTGGGCCCGCGGCCCGGTCCCCCGCCCGCCGCGCCCGTGCGCGGCCCGCGGGGGCGTCCGGGGGCGCGTCCGTCCGGGAGCCGGGGCCGAACCGCTCGCGCACGGCTCCGGGCGATGACGGATCCGGGGAATCCGGGGACGAGTCGTGACGACGAAGTGCGGATCCGGCCGAAGTCGCGTGCCCGACCGCCGGTCGGCGAGGCGCCGCGCACCCCGGATGTGCGGTTGTCAGTGTCGTTTGACAGGCTGGCCCCTGACAGCCGTGCCACCACCGGGCCGGGCGGGAGGGCCGGGCGGGAGGCGGGCGGAGGAACGACGAGCGGGACGACGAGGAGGAGGGCGACGCCATGACCACCGGGGAACCGGCCGGGACGCCGGTGCTGCGCCACCACCGCGACAGCCTGCTGCCCGCCGTCGCCGCCGCGCTGTCGCTGAAGGGCGGCGAGGTGCACACCCTGGCCGGCGACAAGGCGGACCGCCGCCCCGTGCTGCACCCGCTGGTCGGCGACTTCCTCGACGCGCTGCCGCCGGAGCACCGCGAGCGCTTCACCGGCCGCTGCCCGGAGGCGGTCCTGCTCTCCCGGTACCTGACCACGGTGGACGGCCGGCGCTCCAAACGCGCCGCCCGCAAGCCGATGAGCCTGCACGAGGCACGCAAGGCGCTCAAGGGCGCCCGGCTGACGACGGTGCGGATCCGCGAGGAGCACGATCCCGCGCACGGCACCCATGCTCCGCCCTGCCGCTCCTGCGTGCCGCTGCTGGAGCACTTCACCGTCCAGAGCGTCATGGTCGGCCCGGCCGCCGCCGGCTGACCGGTGCGCAGCACGGCCGCCCCGCCGGCCGCCCGGCGCACCCCCCGTCCCCCGTCCCCGAGCCACCGGAGCCCGTCCTGAATCCGCCGGCCCCCTCCCCGTCCCCGACCGCGCCCGGTGGTCCCGCGCTGCGGACCCGACCGCGCTTCCCGGCCGACGTCGCCGCCGAGCTCAAGGCGGCCGGCTGGCACCCCGGACGCTGGCAGATCCGGCAGGCCGAGGAGTGGGCCGACACCCTGGTCGGGCACGGCAGCCCGGCCGGCGTCCAGCACGCGGTGTTCCCGGCGGCGGTGGAGGCCTGGGCCGAGTTCGGCGGCCTCGCCTTCGACCTGGCCGGGCCCGGCCGGCAGCTGGCCCGCACCCCGTTCCTGATCGACCCGCTGTGCGGGCTGCACCAGCCGCGCACCCTGGCCGACCTGGGCCGCGCCCTGGGCGCCCGGATCGCCCCGCTGGGCGAGGAGGCGTACGGGCAGGCGCTGCTGGCGATCGACGAGGAGGGCCGGGTCTACAGCCTGGACCACACCGGCGAGTGGTTCCTCGGCCACGGCGTCGACCAGGCGATCACCGCGCTGGTCCTGGGCACCGCCCCGGAACGGCTGCGCACCGCGGACGACGCCTGAGCGGTCCGGGGGACGTCCAGGGGCCCTAGACCAGCCGGTCCTGGCGGACCGCCAGCCGGGACGGCAGCACCGCCTCCACCCGGAACCCGCCGTCCCGCTCCGGCCCCGAGGAGAAGGTGCCGCCGAGCGCGACCACCCGCTCGCGCATCCCGACCAGCCCGTTGCCGCCGCTGGGCAGCGCGGCGGCGGCCCGCTCGCCGCCCGGGCAGGCGTTCACCACGCTCACCCGCACACCGTTCGGCGCGTACGCGAGCAGCACCGACACCTGCGCGCCGCCGGCGTGCTTGTGCGCGTTGGTCAGCCCCTCCTGCACCACCCGGTAGGCGGTCTGCTCGGCCTCGCCGGTGAACTCCTGCCGGCTGCCGCTGACGGTCAGGGTGACGACCATCCCGGCCGCCCTGGACTGGTCGACCAGCCGCGGCAGCCCGGCCAGCGAGTCCGGCTCCGGCCCGCGCTCGTCGGACATCCGCAGCACGCCGAGGATCTCCCGCAGCTCGTTGAGCGCCTGCCGGCCGACCTCGCCCATCAGCTTGGCGCTCTGCGCCGCCTTCTCCGGGTCCTTGGCGGCGATCCGCTCCAGCGCCCCGGCGTGCACCACCATCAGCGAGACCCGGTGCGCCACCACGTCGTGCATCTCCCGGGCGATCCGGGTGCGCTCCTCCAGCCGGGCCCGGCGGGCGCGCTCGCGGGCCTGCTCGGCCAGCAGGTCCAGTTCGGTCTCCAGGCCGTGCGCGCGGTCCTGGAGCGACTCGATCAGCCGGCGCCGGGCGCCGACGTACAGGCCGGTCACCACCGGCACCGCGGTCGCGCCGGCGGCCACCAGCAGCGACAGCACCACCTGGCCCCAGAACGGCGGCTGCTCGGCCGCCGGCTCGCCGGGGTTGAGCATCGACATCAGGATCACCCCGGCCGTCTCGGCGTAGGCGAGCGCGGAGAGCGCCACCACCCGCCGGCGGCGCGAGGGCCACTCCCAGGTCTCGGCCAGCGTGTAGAGCGCCACCAGCAGCAGCGCCATGCTGGGCACGGCCGGCATCACGATCAGCGAGACCACCACCGGGACGGCCGGCCAGCGCCGCCGCACCACCAGGGTGGCGCCGGCCAGCGCGGCGAACATCCCGACCGCGATCTGGGCCGCCGCGCCGAGGTGGACCCGGCTGCCGATGTAGGCGATCGAGCTGCCCGCGCACTCCAGTGCCGCCAGGGCGGCGAGCCCGGCGTCCAGGAAGGCGCTGCGCCGCCGCGGCCACCACAAGAACGACGACCGGTCCCGCGCGCGCTCCCCAGGCGACTTGCTCATGCGACACAGACTACGGCGCCGCCCCCGCCCGGCCCCACCGGGTCGCGCCGGGAACCCGCGCGGCCGCCCGCCGGGTGCCCCGCCGGACGCCCCGCCGGACGGCCCGCTGGACGCCTTCAAGTGGTCCAGACCACATACGGTCCCGGGGCATACCTGTCCGCCATCCGGCCACTTCGCGGACAGCGCGACGGCCGACACCTATGCTGGTCGCGTCGGACAGCGCGGTCCGCACGCGTCACACCCGCCACACGCGGGGCAGCCCTGTGACGATGAGCCGTTGCCGAACACCCCACCACCCCGAGGGAGCCAGCCGTGACCGCTCCGGTCCCCAGCCAGGCGGACAATCCGACCCCCGTGGTCGCCGACAACGCCGCGTTGCGCGCGGACATCCGTCGCCTCGGCGACCTGCTCGGCGAGACGCTGGTCCGCCAGGAAGGCCCCCAGCTGCTCGGCCTGGTCGAACAGGTCCGGCTGCTCAGCCGCACCAACGGCGAGGCCACCGCCGAACTGCTCTCCGACATCGACCTGGAGACCGCCGCCAAGCTGGTGCGCGCCTTCTCCACGTACTTCCACCTCGCCAACGTCACCGAGCAGGTGCACCGCGGCCGCGAGTTCGCCACCCGCCGCGCCCGCGAGGGCTCGCTGCTCGCGCAGACCGCCGACCAGCTGGCCGAGGCCGACCCCAAGCACCTCGAGGACACCCTGGCCCACCTCGCCGTGCGCCCGGTCTTCACCGCGCACCCGACCGAGGCGGCCCGCCGCAGCGTCCTCAACAAGCTCCGCCGGATCGGCGAGCTGCTCGACCGCATCCACCGCGAGGAGATCGCCGCCGGCCTCTCCCAGGCCGACCCGGCGCGCACCTCCTCCGCCCGCCGCCAGGCCGACCGCCGCCTCGCCGAGGTCATCGACCTGCTCTGGCAGACCGACGAGCTGCGCATCGCCCGCCCGGAGCCCACCGACGAGGCCCGCAACGCCGTCTACTACCTCGACGAGCTCTACCGCGACGCCGTCCCGCAGGTCCTGGAGGAGCTGCAGGAGGAGCTCGCCCGGGTCGGGCTGGAGCTGCCCGAGGGCGTGCGCCCGCTCACCTTCGGCACCTGGATCGGCGGCGACCGCGACGGCAACCCCAACGTCACCCCGCAGGTCACCTGGGACGTCCTCAACCTCCAGCACGAGTACGGCATCAAGGACGCCCTCGCCGCCATCGACGACCTGCGCAGCACCCTCTCCACCTCGGAGCGGCTGGCCGGCGCCTCCGTCGAGCTGCTCGCCTCACTCAACACCGACCTCCACCTGCTCCCCGAGCTGAGCCCGCGCTACAAGCGGATGAACGCCGAGGAGCCGTACCGCCTCAAGGCCACCTGCATCCGGCTCAAGCTGGAGAACACCCGCGAGCGGCTGGCCGGCGGCACCCCGCACGTCGAGGGCCGCGACTACCTCGGCACCCGCGAGCTGGTCGCCGACCTGCGGATGATCCAGGACTCGCTGCGCGCCCACCGCGGCGAGCTGATCGCCGACGGCCGGCTCGCCCGCGCCATCCGCACCATCGAGGCGTTCGGCCTGCAGCTGGCCACCATGGACGTGCGCGAGCACGCCGAGGCCCACCACCACGCCCTCGGCCAGCTCTTCGACCGGCTCGGCGAGGAGGCCTGGCGCTACGCCGACATGCCGCGCGAGTACCGCCAGAAGCTGCTCGCCAAGGAGCTGCGCTCGCGCCGCCCGCTCGCCCCCACCCCGGCCCCGCTGGACGCCGCCGGCACCAAGACCCTCGGTGTCTTCAACACCATCCGCGAGGGCTTCGAGCGGTTCGGCGACGAGATCGTCGAGTCGTACATCATCTCGATGTGCCAGGGCGCCGACGACGTCTTCGCCGCCACCGTGCTGGCCCGCGAGGCCGGCCTGATCGACCTGCACGCCGGGATCGCCAAGATCGGCATCGTGCCGCTGCTGGAGACCACCGACGAGCTCCAGCAGGCCGACCGGATCCTCGACGAGATGCTCTCCGACCCCTCCTACCGGCTGCTCGTCTCGCTGCGCGGCGACGTCCAGGAGGTCATGCTCGGCTACTCCGACTCCTCGAAGTTCGGCGGCATCACCACCTCCCAGTGGGAGATCCACCGCGCCCAGCGCCGGCTGCGCGACGTCGCCCACCGCTACGGCATCCGGCTGCGGCTCTTCCACGGCCGCGGCGGCACCGTCGGCCGCGGCGGCGGCCCCTCGCACGAGGCCATCCTGGCCCAGCCGTGGGGCACCCTGGAGGGCGAGATCAAGGTCACCGAGCAGGGCGAGGTCATCTCCGACAAGTACCTGCTGCCCTCGCTGGCCCGGGAGAACCTCGAACTGACCCTCTCCGCCACGCTGGCCGCCTCCGCGCTGCACACCGCCCCGCGCCAGGCCCCCGAGGAGCTGGCCCGCTGGGACGCCGCCATGGACCGGGTCTCCGAGGCCGCGCACACCTCCTACCGGGCCCTGGTCGAGCAGGACGACCTGCCGAAGTACTTCTTCGCCGCCACCCCGGTCGACCAGCTCGCCTCGCTGCACCTGGGCTCCCGCCCGTCCCGCCGCCCCGACTCCGGCGCCGGTCTGGACGGCCTGCGGGCCATCCCGTGGGTGTTCGGCTGGACCCAGTCCCGCCAGATCGTCCCCGGCTGGTACGGCGTCGGCGCCGGCCTGGCCGCCGCCCGCGAGGCGGGCCTGGGCGACGTGCTCGACGAGATGTACGGCCAGTGGCACTTCTTCCGCAACTTCCTGTCCAACGTCGCCATGACGCTGGCCAAGACCGACCTGCGGATCGCCCGCCACTACGTCGAGCAGCTGGTGCCCGCCGAGCTGCACCACGTCTTCGAGCAGATCCAGGCCGAGCACGACCTCACCCTGCGCGAGGTGCTCCGCCTCACCGGGGAGAACGAGCTGCTGGAGCACAACCCGGTGCTCAAGCAGACCTTCGCGGTCCGCGACGCCTACCTCGACCCGATCTCCTACCTGCAGGTCGCGCTGCTGCGCCGGCAGCGCGAGGAGGTCGCCACCGGCCGCCACGAGGACCCGCTGCGGGCCCGCGCGCTGCTGCTGACCGTCAACGGCATCGCGGCCGGTCTGCGCAACACCGGCTGACCGTCCCGCCGGACGCCGAAGGGCCCCGTGACGCGTGCCCACGCACGCGTCACGGGGCCCTTCGGCCGTTGACGGGCCGGCACCCCGGGACAGGGGGTCGTGCAGCAGGTCCCGGGCGTCGTGGACGTCCCCCGTGATCAGGAACGCGCTGCGGAGCAGGGCCTGGTGCCGCGCCGGGGCGAACTCGTCGGACGGGTCGTCCTGCCGGGCGCCCTCGGTGAGGCCCTCCGACCGCCTGGATCCGCGCTTCATGCCCACCAGACGCACGGGAGGCCGGGGACGGGTGACGCGCCGGGTGAGAAGAACGGCGGAGGGGCCGGAACCCGATCAGCTCGGTCCCCGGCCCCTCCCACGCGTGCCCTCCGTCAGTCACTCTCCCGCTTCGCCCGCACGGTGGCGCTTGACCCACAGGGCCGCGCCGCCGGCCGCCACGACCAGCCCGCCGCCGACGGCCAGCAGGCCGGCGTCACCGCCGACCGAGCTGCCCAGCACTGGGCCGAACTGCGCCGAGACGGGCTCCGGGGACACCACACCCGGATCGGGTTCCGCGATCGGGTCGGCCTGCGCCGCACCGGCCGCGCCCAGCAGCACCCCGGCAGCGCCGAGCGCGCCCGCGGTGCCCAGCGCACCCGCCGTGCCCACCCGCCGTCCGAGCTTCCTCAGCCGAACCACCCGGATCCGCCGAAGGCGCCGGACCGGCCGCAAATTCCGCATCGAGAACTCCCCAACCCGTTCGCGTACTGGTCCGACGCTATCCGATCCGCACAGATTTCTCACAGGGATTCAGGTTTGGTCGCTCAAGAGTTGTACGACTGTTGCCCGTACGGACGACCGCCCTTTCCCGGGAGGCGGGCGGCCCTTGAACGCGGGTCAGGTGTTGTAGGTCGACTGGGCCCGCTCCAGGCCCTCGGAGAGCAGCGCCTCCACCGCGTCCGCCGAGCGGTCCACGAACCACTCCAGGTCCTTGCGCTCGGTGGCGGAGAAGTCCTTCAGCACGAAGTCCGCGACCTCCATGCGGCCCGGCGGGCGGCCGATCCCGCAGCGCACCCGGTAGTAGTCCTGGCCGAGCGACTTGGTGATGGACTTCAGCCCGTTGTGCCCGTTGTCGCCGCCGCCCAGCTTCAGCCGCAGGGTCGCGTAGTCGATGTCCAGCTCGTCGTGGACGGCCACCAGCGCGGAGACCGGCACCTTGTAGAAGTCGCGCAGCGCGGTGACCGGCCCGCCGGAGAGGTTCATGAACGACATCGGCTTGGCCAGCACCACGCGCCGGCCCGCCAGCCGCCCCTCGGCGACCTGGGCCCGGCTCTTGTGCGCCTTGAACTTCGCGCCCATCCGCTGGGCCAGCAGGTCCACCACCATGAACCCGATGTTGTGCCGGTTCCGGGCGTACTGCTCCCCCGGGTTGCCCAGCCCCGCCACCAGCCAGGGGCCCTCGTACGACTCGTCGTTCATCCCACCGCTCCTCGTGGTCATGTTCACCGCCATCATCCCGGACACGCCGCTGCCCCGGCCGCTCCAGCGGGAGCGACCGGGGCAGCGGTCTCAGACTGTGCGAGAGGCTCAGGCCTCGGCGCCGGCCTCGGCCTCGGCGGCCTCCTCCTCGGCCGGGGCGGCCTGGGCGGCGATGACCTGCAGCACGACGGCGTCGCCCTCGACGGCCAGCGAGACGCCGTTCGGCAGGGCGATGTCCTGGGCGTGGATCGAGGCACCGGCCTCCAGGCCCTCCACCGAGACGGTGACGGACTCGGGCAGGTGGGTGGCCTCGGCCTCGATCGGCAGGGCCTGCAGGACGTGCTCCAGCAGGTTGCCGCCCGGGGCCAGCTCGCCCTCGGTGTGGACCGGGATCTCGACGGTGACCTTCTCGCCGCGCTTGACCAGCAGCAGGTCGACGTGCTCGATGGTGCGCTTGATGGCCTCGCGCTGGACGGCCTTCGGCAGCACGTACTCGTCCTTGCCCTCGATCGGCACGACCAGCAGGGCGTTCGGGGTCTTCAGGGCCATCATCAGGTCGTGGCCGGGCAGGTTCAGGTGAACCGGCGCGTGGCCGTGGCCGTAGACGACACCGGGGACGAAGCCGGCACGGCGGGCGCGACGGGCGGCACCCTTGCCGAACTCGGTACGGGTCTCGGCGGCAAGGCGGATCTCGGACACGACTGCACTCCTCGTAAAAGCTGGCGCGGGGGTGCAGGCAACGCGAAAAACCGCCGGGACCACACCCTCATAACGTTCGGGGGTCACTCGGCGGCGCAACGACCTCTGCCGGAAGCCCGGGGGTTCCGGAGCCGGCAGCGCGTCGATCACGGAGCGGGCACCCGCGGTGCGGGCACACGGCATCCCTCGCCGAGCAGTTTCACGAGTCTAACCGGAGCGGCGGCCTCTCGCGAAATCGGCGGCGGCCCCGGTCCGTACGGAACCGGGGCCGCGCGCACGGGGCTTCGTCAGTGCACGCCCTCGAAGAGGCTGGTGACCGAGCCCTCCTCGAACACCTCGCGGATCGCGGCGGCGATGGACGGGGCGATCGACAGCGTGGTGATCTTGTCCAGCTGCAGCGAGGCCGGGGTCGGCAGGGTGTTGGTGAACACGAACTCGCTGACCCGGGAGTTCTTCAGACGGTCCGCGGCCGGGCCGGAGAGCACGCCGTGGGTGGCGGCCACCAGGACGTCCGCGGCGCCGGCCTCGAACAGCGCGTCGGCGGCGGCGCAGATCGTGCCGGCGGTGTCGATCATGTCGTCGACCAGGACGCAGACCCGGTCCTTGACGTCACCGACGACCTCGGCCGACAGGATGGTGTTGGCCTGGGTCATGTCGCGGCGCTTGTGGATGATCGCCAGCGGGGCGTCCAGCCGGTCGCACCACTGGTCGGCCACCTTGACCCGGCCGGCGTCCGGGGAGACCACGGTGAGCTTGCCGCGGTCGACCCGCTCGCCCACGTAGTCGGCCAGCAGCGGCAGCGCGAACAGGTGGTCCACCGGGCCGTCGAAGAAGCCCTGGATCTGCGCGGTGTGCAGGTCCACGGCCATCAGCCGGTCGGCGCCGGCCTGGCGCAGCAGGTCGGCGACCAGCCGGGCGGAGATGGGCTCGCGGCCCAGGTGCTTCTTGTCCTGACGGGCGTACCCGTAGAACGGCAGGATCGCCGTGATGCTCCGGGCGGAGGCCCGCTTCAGAGCATCGATCATGATCAGCTGCTCCATGATCCACTGGTTGATGGGAGCCGTGTGGCTCTGCATCACGAAGCAGTCGGCACCGCGGGCCGACTCCAGGAAGCGGACGTAGATCTCACCGTTGGCGAAGTCCAGGGCCTTGGTCGGAACCAGCTCGGTCCCCAGCGCCTCGGCCACCTCCTTCGCCAGCTCCGGGTGGGCACGGCCGGAGAAGAGCTTCAGCTTCTTCTCGCCCGACGTCGTGATCCCGCTCACTGCCACCGTCTCCTCGCGTTGCTGACGCCGATCCCGTCCGCACCGCGCGCAGGCGCCCGCCAGCCGGCGAGAGGGGTCGGGGGAATTGTCGGTACGCCTGGACACGGGCGGTAGGCCCAATGGCGCACGTATGACCCCAAGGTTACGCGCCCGCTCGCGAACCGTCCGCCCCGGGACTGTCCGCCGGCCCCCGCCCGCCCGCTCAGGCCTCGGTCGGGGTCTGCTCGTCGCGCTCCGTCGCGGCCGCCGCGGCCTGCGCGGACGCGGTCCCGGGCCGCTTGCGCTGGACCCAGCCGGCGATGTTCCGCTGCTGGGCGCGGGCGACCCCGAGCGAACCGGCCGGCACGTCGCTGGCGATCACCGAACCCGCCGCGGTGTAGGCGCCGTCGCCCACCGTGACCGGCGCGATGAACATGTTGTCGGATCCGGTACGGCAGTGCGCACCGATCACCGTGCGGTGCTTGTTGACGCCGTCGTAGTTCACGGTGACCGAGGCGGCGCCGACGTTGGTCCCCTCGCCGATCGTGGCGTCGCCGATGTACGAGAGGTGCGGCACCTTGGCGCCCTCGCCCAGCTCGGAGTTCTTCACCTCGACGTAGGTGCCGACCTTGGCCTTGCGGGCCAGCCGGGCGCCCGGGCGCAGGTAGGCGTACGGGCCGGCGGCGGCGTGGTCGCCGATCTCGGCGCGGTCCGCCGTGGTGTTGCTCACATTCGCCCAGGCGCCGATCCGGGTGTCCTTGATCGTCGAGTTCGGGCCGACCTCGCAGCCCTCGCCGAGGTGGGTGGCGCCCTGCAGCTGGGTGTTGGGCAGCACCACCGCGTCCGGCTCGTAGGAGACCTGGACGTCGAACCAGGTGGTGGCCGGGTCCACCACGGTCACACCGGCCCGCATCGCCCGCTCCAGCAGCCGGTCGTTCAGCAGCCGGCGGGCGTGCGCGAGCTGCACCCGGTCGTTGATGCCGAGGATGTCCCGGTAGTCGGCGGCGACCACGGCGCCCACCCGGTGCCCGGCCCGGCGCAGGATCTCCAGGGTGTCGGTGAGGTACTCCTCGCCCTGCGCGTTGTCCGTGGTGACCTCGGCGAGCGCGTCCACCAGCAGCTTGGCGTCGAAGGCGAACACACCGGAGTTGATCTCGTCGATCGCGCGCTGGACGTCCGAGGCGTCCTTCTCCTCGACGATCGCGGCGACCGCGCCGTCCGCCTCGTCGCGCAGGATCCGCCCGTAGCCGAACGGGTCCGGCACCACCGCGGTCAGCACGGTGACACCGTTGCCCTGCCCGGCGTGCGCCGCGGCCAGCGCGCTCAGCGTCCCACCGGTCAGCAGCGGCGCGTCGCCGGTGGTGACGATGACCGTGCCGTCCAGCTCGATCCCGTCGGCCGCCAGCGCCTCCAGCGCGGTGCGCACCGCGTGCCCGGTGCCGTTCTGCTCCGCCTGGACCACGGCGCGGGCGCCCGGGTGGTGCGCGACCAGGTGCTCGGCCACCTTCTCCCGCATGTGCCCGATCACCACGACCAGCTGGTCCGGCGTCAGCTCCTCCGCCGCCGCCACCGCGTGGCCGACCAGCGACCGCCCGCACACCTCGTGCAGCACCTTCGGGAGGCTGTTCGACTTCATCCTGGTCCCGCCGCCGGCGGCGAGGACGACAACGGCGGCAGGCGAATTGGCACTCACGGGGGGAGGCTCCTCATTCGGTTACACGGGGAGGGCAGAGCAGCCGGCGGCGGGACCCGCACGTCAGCGCCCTGGCCGCTTCGAGGATAGTGCGCGGAGCATGACCGCTCCTCCGGCCCCGGGGGCCGTCGCACGGCCGCCGCGCACCGGACCGGGCCGACCGGCCCGAAGATGGCTCCCGGAGGAGGATTCGAACCCCCATAAGCTGGACCAAAACCAGCTGTCCTGCCCTTAGACGATCCGGGACCGGCGCGTCCGCTCCCGTTCCCGGCGACGCGCTCCGCCAAGACTACGGGGTATGGGCCGTCACATCTACCTCCTCGGCCCGCCCTGGCGGGGGCCCCGCCGGGATCCGGATGTCATCCATCCAGTCGGGTGAATTCACTCAAGCGCCGCCCGGCGGCGTATTCCCTCGGTGGCCGAGCGCAACCTACGATTCCGTAGGTTACGCCAACGTAGGCTCCGTCCTCCCCCCTCAAGGGACGCCCATGACCATCCAGGCCGGCGAGGCGCACGCCGATTCCGCGCGCCCCCTCGACTCCTCCGCCCCCGGACCCGACGCCCCCGACCCGTCCGCCGCCGCGACCCCCGCCGCCGCTGCCCTCGCTGGTGACGCCCAGGCTGCTGATGCCCCCTCCGCCGACGGCCCGGACGCCGGGGCCGGGCCGCGGGCGCTCTCCGCCACCCGCGGCGGGGAGCGGCAGGGCGCCGCCGAGCGGATCGCCCTCGCGCTGTTCATCGCGGTCCCCTTCGCCGCCCTGGTCGCCGCCGTCCCGGTGGCCTGGGGGTGGGGGCTCGGCTGGACCGACGTCGCGATCGCCACCGTGATGTACTTCCTCACCTGCCACGGCATCACCGTCGGCTACCACCGCTACTTCACCCACGGCGCCTTCAAGGCCAACCGCCCGCTGCGGCTCGCCCTCGCGGTGGCCGGCTCGCTGGCGATCGAGGGCCCGCTGGTGCGCTGGGTGGCCGACCACCGCAAGCACCACCGGTTCAGCGACAAGGACGGCGACCCGCACTCGCCCTGGCGCTACGGCGAGACCGTGCCCGCGCTGCTCAAGGGCCTCTGGTGGGCCCACATGGGCTGGCTCTTCGACGAGGAGCAGACCCCGCAGCTCAAGTACGCCCCGGACCTCGTCCGCGACCCGGCCATAAGGCGGATCTCCCGGCTGTTCTGGCTCTGGACCGCCCTGTCGATGCTGGTGCCGCCGCTGGTCGGCGGGCTGGTCACGCTCTCCTGGCAGGGCGCGCTGTCCGCCTTCTTCTGGGGCTCGCTGGTCCGGGTGGCGCTGCTGCACCACGTCACCTGGTCGATCAACTCGATCTGCCACGCGGTCGGCCGCCGGCCCTTCCGCTCCCGGGACCGCTCCGGCAACGTCTGGTGGCTGGCCGTGCTCTCCTGCGGCGAGTCCTGGCACAACCTGCACCACGCCGACCCCACCTCGGCCCGGCACGGCGTCCTGCCCGGCCAGATCGACTCCTCGGCCCGGCTGATCCGCTGGTTCGAGCTGGCGGGCTGGGTCCGGGACGTCCGCTGGCCGGACGCGCAGCGGATCGCCGCCCGCCGCGCCGCATGAGGGCGCACCTGCAGCATGATGTAGGGGTGAACGGGAGCAGCGCAGACAGCACAGGCGGCCACCAGAGCACGCGGACGGACGCCGCGCCCGGTCCGGCGCAGGCCCGTCCGCGTGCCGCCGCCGGGCCGGACGCCGCCGCGCCCGCGCAGCGCCGACGGGGCGGCCGGGTGCGGATGACCGGCAAGCAGCGCCGGGAGCAGCTGCTGGAGATCGGCCGCACGGTGTTCGCCGAGCGCGGCTACGACGGCACCTCGGTGGAGGAGATCGCCGAGCGGGCCGGGGTGTCCAAGCCGGTGGTGTACGAGCACTTCGGCGGCAAGGAGGGGCTGTACGCGGTGGTGGTCGACCGCGAGATGCAGCTGCTGCTCGACATGGTGACCGGGGCGCTGACCGGGGGGCACTCGCGCGAGCTGCTGGAGCAGGCGGCGTTCGCGCTGATGGACTACATCGACACCTCGACGGACGGCTTCCGGATCCTGGTCCGGGACTCCCCGGTGGCCCAGTCCACGGGCACCTTCGCCTCGCTGATCAGCGACATCGCGACGCAGGTGGAGGACATCCTGGGCCTGGAGTTCAAGGCGCGCGGCTTCGACGCCCGGCTGGCCCCGATGTACTCGCAGATGCTGGTGGGGATGGTCGCGCTGACCGGCCAGTGGTGGCTGGAGGTGCGCAAGCCGGAGAAGGCCGAGGTGGCCGCCCACCTGGTGAACCTGGCCTGGCACGGCCTGGAGGGGATGGAGCGGCACCCCAAGCTGGTCGGCGAGCGCAAGGCCTGAGCGGACCGGGATCCGGGCGGGTCAGGGCCCTGAGCGGGTCAGGCCCGCTTCACGCCGACGGCGAAGATCCGGCGGAACGGGAAGACCGTCCCGTGCGGCCCGGCCGGGTAGGCCTCGCGCAGCAGCGCGCCGTACTCGGCGAGGAAGGCGGCCCGCTCGGGCCCGTCGCCGAGCCGGGTCAGGACGGGCCGCAGGGCGGTGCCCTTGACCCACTCCAGCACCGGGTCCGGTCCGGTGAGCAGGGTGCTGTAGGTGGTCTCCCAGACGTCGGCGGCGCAGCCCGCGCCGGCGAGCGCGTCGAGGTACGCGCCGGGCTCGTGGACGCCGGCCCGGGTGGCGTCCGCACCGAGGACGGCCCGCCAGCGGGGGCTGCGACGCAGTTCGGCGAGCGCGGTGTGGCTGGGCGAGCCGAAGTTCCCGGGCACCTGGAAGGCGATCACCCCGCCGGGCTTCAGCGCCTGTGCCCAGCGCGGCAGCAGTCCGATGTGCCCCTCGATCCACTGGAGCGTCGCGTTGGAGACGATCGCGTCGGGCGCGGCCGGCGCCGGGTCGTAGCCGGCGGCGTCCGCGAGCAGGTACTCGGCGGTGGGCTCGCCCTCGGTGCGGGCGGCGGCGAGCATCTCGGCGGAGTTGTCGATCCCGGTGATCCTGGCGGCGGGCCAGCGCTCGCGCAGGACGGCGGTGGAGTTGCCGGGGCCGCAGCCGATGTCGAGGACGGTCGGGGCGTGCTCGTGCGGGAGGGTGGGCACCCGGGCGAGCAGATCGCGCAGCGGCCGGGTCCGTTCGCCGGCGAAGCGCAGGTACTGCCCGGGGTCCCAGACGGGGGTGGTCATGATCGGCCTCGCAAGTATCTCGACATCAAGATATCCATCTCAGCTTCGGGACTGGATTTCTCGATGTCAAGAGACTTCACATCGACACATCCCCCGATACACTGATCGTCATGGAGGACGAGGTCGATCGGCTGGTCGCAGCATGGCGCAGGGAGCGCCCCGATCTCGACGTGGAACCGCTCGAAGTGCTCAGCCGGGTCAGCCGGCTCGCCCGCCACCTCGACCGCGCCCGCCGGACCGCCTTCGCCGAGCACGGCCTGGAGCCCTGGGAGTTCGACGTGCTGACCGCGCTGCGGCGGGCCGGCTCCCCGTACCAGCTCTCCCCCGGCCAGCTGCTCACCCAGACCCTGGTCACCTCCGGCACCATGACCAACCGGATCGACCGGCTCACCGGCAAGGGCCTGGTCAAGCGGCTGCCCGACCCGGACGACCGGCGCGGCGTCCTGGTCCGGCTCACCGACGACGGCCGCGACCGCGCCGACCAGGCGCTCGCCGGACTGCTGGCGCACGAGCGCGAGCTGCTCGCCCAGCTGACCTCCGCCCAGCAGGGCGAGCTCGCCGGACTGCTGCGGCAGCTGGTCGCCCCCTTCGACAACATCCCGTAGCGCCCGCGACCCGGAGCCCGCCCCGGTGCGGGACGGGCGGATCAGCCGGTGCCCGGAGCGGTGGACGTGGCGACGGACTGCGGGCCGCCGGCGGCCGCGAGTTCGGACGGGCTGACGCCCGCCCGGCGGGCCACCGCGACGGCGGCCAGGGTGGAGTGCACCCCGAGCTTGCCGAGGACGTTCTGCATGTGCGTACGGACGGTGTGCGGGGAGAGGTAGAGCCGTTCGGCGACGGCCTGCCGGCCCAGCCCCGCGACCATGCAGCGCAGGATCTGCTTCTCCCGCGGGGTGAGCGTGTCGACCAGGCGCTCGCTCTCGGTGCGGTCCCGGCGGGCCGTGGTGAGCTCGCGGATCACCCCGGTGAGCAGCGCGGGCGGCAGATGGGTCTCGTCCCGCAGCACGCCTCGGATCACCGCCAGCAGCCGGGCCAGCGAACTCTCCTTGGCCACCCAGCCGGTGGCGCCGGCGTGCAGGGCGCGGGCGGCCCGCTGCGGGTCGTCGGCGGTGGCCAGCACGATCGCCCGCAGACCGGGGTGGTGGCGGCGGATCCGGCCGAGCAGGGTGATCCCGTCGGCCACCGGGGCGGTGGGCGGCAGGGCCGCCGGGGGCCCGGGAGCGGCGGACGGGGCCGCGGGGTGCGGTTCCGCCGGGTACGGGCCGGACGGGCGCGCGACGGCCGGGTAGCGGACCGCGCCGCCGGACGACCCGGCCGGGCCGGCCCCCGCGGGCGGGCCGACGGCCGGGAGCCCCGGCTGGCGCCGGGAGGAGGGCACGGCCGGGGCCGGGCGGCGGCGCAGCGCGTCGGGCGGATCGGCGCCCGGCTGGCGGGACTTGCGGACGGCCGCGGACCCGCCCTCGGCCACCCCGAGATCGGCGTCCACCAGGACGACGTCGAACGCCCGCCCCTCGGCGCCGGCCCGCTCCAGCGCGCGCTCCGCGGCGGCCGCGCTGCCCGCCGCGCTGACCTCGACGTCGGGCTCGGCGGCGAGCGCCGCGGCCAGCGCCTCGGCGAAGATCCGGTGGTCGTCGACCACCAGGACGCGGATCCGCCCCATCGTCACTTCCCCCCTGCTCAGCTCCGGCCCGCGTCCGGGACGGCGCTCCACGTCCCGCCGCCGCCGTCCGGGCGCGTCCTGCGCCGACCGTCTCCCGGATGCCCGGAAGACCGCGGCACCGGCCCCCACCGGTACCGGAATCAGCGTACGGGGTGGGCACCGACCCGGTGGGGATTTGGTGAAGTTTCGTCAGGGGGTGCGAAATCAAAGCCACTTGGCTCGAACGTCCGCTCCGGCGGCCGCGGCGACGGCGGAGCGCCGCCCCCTCATCCGGTCGAGGGAACGGCGCTCCGGTGGAGTCGACGGGCCTACAGGCCGTTCTTCTCCAGGGTGAACTTCCAGGCGTCGGCGACGATGTCGTCCAGGTTCGGGCGGCGCGGGGTCCAGCCCAGCTCCTGGTGGGCGCGCTCGGCGGAGGCCACCAGCACGGCCGGGTCGCCGGCGCGGCGGCCGGAGACCACCACCGGGATCTCCCGGCCGGTGACGCGCTTGACCGACTCGATCACCTCGCGGACCGAGAAGCCGCTGCCGTTGCCCAGGTTGCAGATCAGGTGCTCGCCCGGCTTGGCGGCGTCCAGCGCCAGCAGGTGCGCGTCGGCCAGGTCGGCGACGTGGATGTAGTCGCGGATGCAGGTGCCGTCCGGGGTCGGGTAGTCGTCGCCGTACACCGCGATGTGCTCGCGCTGGCCGAGGGCGGCCTGGAACACCAGCGGGATCAGGTGCGACTCGGGGTCGTGCCGCTCGCCGTACGCGCCGTACGCGCCCGCCACGTTGAAGTAGCGCAGCGAGACGGCGGCCAGACCGTGGGCGACGGCCTCGCTGGTGATCAGGTGGTCCACGGCGAGCTTGGTGGCGCCGTAGGTGTTGGTCGGCGCGGTGCGGGCCGTCTCGGCGATCGGCACCGACTCCGGCTCGCCGTAGGTGGCGGCGGTCGACGAGAACACCAGCGTGCGCACGCCCGCCGCGCGCATCGCGCTGATCAGCTCCAGCGAGCCGGCGACGTTGTTGCGCCAGTACTTCTCCGGGTCCGCGACGGACTCGCCGACCTGCGAGGAGGCGGCGAAGTGCAGCACACCGTCGAAGGAGGCGTCCAGGACCTTGCCGGCCTCCTGGATCCGGCCCTCGACGAACTCGGCACCGGCCGGCACGCCCTCGCGGAAGCCGGTCGAGAGGTCGTCCAGGACGGTCACCTGGTGCCCCGCCTCCAGCAGGTGGGCGGCGACCACACTGCCGACATAGCCGGCGCCACCCGTGACCAGGTACTTACTCATGATGCGACCTCCAGCGGGCGATGGACCGCCGTCGGCGGACCATCGGGGACGTACGTACGACTGCGGCCTATTCTCCCTGGCCGCCGGGAGTGCTCAGGACCATCCCGGAGCCCCTTTCCCGGCTCGTCCGACGCCCGTTCCCGGCGGCGTCCACCACCGGCCGCCCGTCCGTCGCCCGTCCGTCAGCCGCGCGCCATCCGCTCCAGCAGTCCGGTGCGTGCCGCGACCGCCGCCGCCTCCAGCCGGGTCCGCGCGCCGAGCTTCATCAGCACCCGCTGGACGTGCGTCCGGGCCGTGCTCGCCGCGATCCGCATGCCCGCCGCGATCGCCGCGGTGTCCTCGCCGTCCGCGATCCGGGCCAGCACCTGGACCTCCCGCCGGGTCAGCAGCCGCAGCAGCCGCAGCGCCTCGTCGTCCGGCTCGGCGGCCGGTCTCAGCAGCTGGTCGAACGCGCCGCGCAGCACCTCCACCGCGACCGCGGCCTCCCCGGCCCGGGCCCGCGCGATCGCCCGCTCGACCACCTCGATCCGCTCGTCGCTCGGCACGTACCCGGCCGCACCCGACGCGAACGCCCCCGCCACGCCCCGCAGTTCGCCGACCGGGCCGAGCACGATCACGGCCACCTCGGGCCGCTCCCGGCGGATCCGCCGCAGACCGTCGAACGCCCCCGGCTCGCCCGGCGCGGCCACCCCCAGCAGGCACACCTCCGGCCGCCGGCCCGCCACCAGCTCGGCCGCCGACGCGGCCGGCGACCCCACCGCGAGCACCCGGTGACCGCGCAGCTGGAGCGCGGTGGCCAGCGCCTCCGCCAACAGCCGGTGGTCGTCCACCACGACGAGGCGAACACCCATGAGACCCCTCCAGGTCGGCGTCCCGCCCACAGCCCCGCCCGGCTGGGGAACGCGGCCGATGACGCACCATCAGAGCGCATTCCGTACCCGACCTGCCAGACCGTCTCAGCGGACCGTCTCACCACCCGGCCGTGCGGGCACAACGAAAAGGACCCCCGCCCGTAGGCGGAGGTCCCGACCGAGCCCCCATGCGGAATCGAACCGCAGACCTTCTCCTTACCATGGAGACGCTCTACCGACTGAGCTATAGGGGCCTGTTCCCTGTCCGTGCTCCCCGGCTTCGCTTTCTGCTCCGCCCGCTCGCTCGAACAAGGAAGACATTACACGGCCGGGGGGCCGATTGGGAAATCGGTCACGGGGGTCCGGCCGAGCGGTGTTCCGGCCGTCGCCAGGTCCGTTCCGCTGGTCTCCGGCAGCATCCGCAGGCAGATCAGCGCCACCACCCCCCACACCGCCAGGTACCAGCCGACCGGCTCCGCCGTCCCGTACGCCTCGGTCAGCCGGGTCGCGATCAGCGGCGTCGTCGCACCGCCCACCACCCCGCCCAGGTTGTACGTCAGCGCCGCCCCCGTGTACCGCACCCGGGTCGGGAACAGCTCCGGCAGGAACGCCGCCAGCGGCCCCAGCAGGCCGCCCAGCACCACCATCGCCCCCGCCAGCGCCACGAACATCAGCTCCCGCCGCTCGGTCTCCAGCAGCGGGAACAGCACCAGCCCCCACACCAGCGCCAGCCCGGTCGCCCCCTGCAGCGTCCGCCGCCGCCCCCACCCGTCACTGCGGCGCGCGCTCAGCCACACCGTCACCGCCTTGCCCGCCGCGCCGGCCAGCAGCATCGACAGCACCACCGTGCTCGGCACCCCGAGCCCGGTCGTCGCGTACGCCAACGCGTAGGTGGTGGTCAGGTAGAACAGCGCGTACCCCACCGTGATCGCCCCGCAGCCCACCAGCACCGTCCGCCAGTGCCCGCGCAGCACCTCCACCACCGGCGCCCGCTCGGCCCCGGTCCGCGCCTCGCCCCGGAACAGCGGCGTCTCCTCCAACCGCAGCCGCACGAACAGCCCCACCGCCACCAGCGCCAACGACGCCAGGAACGGCACCCGCCAGCCCCAGGACCTGAACGCCCCTTCGTCCAGCCCGAGTTGCAGCGCCAGGAACACCCCGTTGGCCAGCACGAACCCGGTCGTCGGCCCCAACTGCAGATACGCCCCGTACCGCCCCCGCCGCCCGGCCGGCGCGTTCTCCGCCACCAGCAGCGCCGCACCGCCCCACTCCCCGCCCAGCCCCACCCCCTGGCAGACCCGCAGCACCACCAGCACCACCGGCGCCCACCACCCCCACGCTCCGAACCCCGGCAGCACCCCCACCGCCGCCGTCGACAGCCCCATCAGCAGCAGCGACACCACCAGCGTCGTCTTCCGCCCCAGCCGGTCCCCGAAGTGCCCGAACACCACCGCCCCCAGCGGCCGCGCCAGGAACGCCACCGCGTACACCGAGAACGCCGCCAACAGCGACCCCACCGTGCCCAGTTCGGGAAAGAACACCTCACCGAAGACGAGCGCCGCCGCCGTCCCGTAGATGAAGAAGTCGTAGAACTCGATCGCCGTACCGATCAACGCCGCCGCAGCGGCCCGCCGCATCTGCCCCGTCGCACCCATACCCCCAACCCTGGCGACCCCACCCCACCCCCGACAGCACCCACCCGAGTGACACCCGCGCCCCACCCCACCCCCACGCCCCCCACCAGCGCCCCCACGCCGGGACCGGGCGGACTACCTCGCGTACGGGTTGTCGCTCGGCGGAGGCGGCGGCTCGTACGCCGGCGGAGGCGGCACAGCGCCCGCCACCGCCTGCTGCGGCCTCGCGGCCCGCCGCCGCGCGACCACCACGACCACCGCGGCCACCACCAGCACCCCCACCCCCACTGCCACTCCAACAACCAGCCCGTTTCCTGCCTCTTCCGCTTTCTCCCCCGCCCCCGGCTCCGTCACCGGCGCGGCAGCAGCGGAGGCGGGTTCGGAGGAGGTGGGAGCTGCGGGAGCCGCTGACGGCAACACCGGGCTCGGCGATTCAGCAGGTGCCGACGGCGTTGCGCTGCCCACCGGTTCCGCCAGGGGGCTGACATCGGCCGGCCCCGGATCGCCCGGCGTGGTCAGCGCGATGCGCGGACGGACGATTCCGTACCCGATGAAGTCGGTACGACTCGAACCGTCCTTGGGCTTTCCAGCCGTATTGATCAGCACCCTGGCGATCTGGTTCGGAGCCCAATCGGGATGAACCGACCAGAGAAGCGCCGCCGAGGCGGAGACAAGGGCGGTCGCGTCGGAAGTGCCGTGCTTCTTGCAGTAGCCGGACTCCGCGGTACACGACGTGAAGATGTCCACCCCGGGGGCGGCGATGTCGATCTGTGGACCGTGCTCGGACTCTTCGGTGGCCGTTCCGGCCCGGTCGGCCGCCGCCACCGCGATGATGCTCGGGAGGGCGGCGGGGTACAGGACGGGATTCCCCTCCTGCCCGCTGTTTCCGGCACCCGCGACGACCAGTGCGCCCTTCCCATTGGCGTACTTGACGGACTTCTCGAGTTCGGCGATGTCTCCGGCGGAGACCCCGGAGGAACCGGCGACCGACGAGACGTTGATGACCTTGGCACCCTGATCTGCCGCAAACGTGATCCCCTGGCTCACCTGCTTGAGGTAGCCGGACGCATCGATCGGCTGTGCCGGGTCGTCATTGATGTTTATCTTGATCGGAAGAATCTTGGCGTCGGGGGCCAGGCCATACGCGCCCTTCCCGCCCAATCCCTTCCCGGACCCCGCGATGAGACCGGCGATTCCCGTGCCGTGACCACTCTTGTCGACACTGACGCCACCGGACAGCCCGCTCATGTCCTTCCCTGGCAACAACTGACCCGCCAGGTCCGGGTGGTCGAGCCGAAAGCCGCCGTCGATCACCGCCACGGTGATTCCCCGGCCCTTGCTGGTCTGCCAGATCTCGGGCGCCTTCATGGTGTCCAGGTGCCACTGCTGGTCTCGGATCGAATCCACCGCGGCCGCCGGTCCGACGGCCGGCCCGGTCACGATTCCTGCCGCCAACAGCGCTGCGGCGAACCCCCGCCCACGCACACGTACGTCCGTTCGCCGCATCACTGCTCCCTCGTCACTTTCCCCGTCGGGCACGGTCGCCACCCCGCGCAGGACTGCCCGGCCACCGGGCGTGGGCCCAGTGGCCGGGCAGTCGTTCCGGACTACTCAATCACGCCCGGGTTGCTCTTCGGAGTACCGCTGGTCCAGGTCTCCTCGTCCTCGTGCAGGTAGTCGGCCCGCTGGCGGCGCTCACGCTCGCGCCGCTCCCCCGAGCCGCCCATCATGCCTGGGCCCATCATGCCGTTCTGGCCCGGACGCGCCGCGCCCTCGGCGGCCGCCGCCCCGCCCGCGGCCGCCCGGTTGCGCAGACCGCTGCCGCCCGGGGTGAACTCCCCGCCGGCCGACGAGCCCTTGGCGCCACCGACCACACCGCCGACCACACCGCCGCCGGTCGCGCTGTAGCCCCGCCCGCGCGAACCACCGACCGCGCCACCGCCGTGGCCGCCGCCACCCGGGTGCATCCCGCCGGCCGGACCGCCGAAGCCGCCCCCGCCGCCGGGCCCACCGGCCGCCCGCCCCTGGGCCGCCTCACGCGCGCCGAAGACGGTCCCACCGTTGGTCGCCCCCGGACCGCCGCTCTTCGCCGGCAGGTTCCCGCCGCCGAAGGTGCTGGCCCGGTTCGGGGGAACGGAGCCGGGGCCGCCACCCTTCAGCGGCACGGTTCCACCGGTGAACGGCCCGGTACCGCCCATCGAAATCGGCCCGCCGCCGGGAAAGGGGCCGGGTCCCCCGCCCGGAAGGCCCGGGTGCCCGGGGCCGCCGCCCTGGGGGTACGGCGACACGGGGCCGCCACCGTTCGGACCCACCGGACCGGTCTGCCCGGGCAGGGTCGGCACCGTCGGCAGGCTGTCCAGCCCGGTGCTGGGGCGGTCCGTGGGGAACGTGGACGGCGGAGTCACCGCCCCCGGCGTGTTCGGGTCGCTCGGCAGCGGCACCGAACCACCACGCGGCGGGATCGGCGTGCTGTGCCCCGGAGCCTTCGGCCCGTCGGGCACCGGCACCGGCGGACGCGGCGTCACGGAGCCGCCGCTGATGACGTAACCGCCGCCACCGGTCCGGGTGTCTGATCCGACGACGTATCCGCCCCGGCCGGTCGGCCGGTAGGTCCCGCCAACGGAACCACCACCGGATCCCACCGGCACCTCTGATCCACCGTCGACCGCCTTCGGTCCGTCACCAGGGGCGCCCGGCAGCTCGGGCAGCTTGAGCCCGTTCAGCTTCGCGGTCGCCGCCTCGTACGCCTGCCCCAGCTTCTCCATCTGGTGGATGGCTTCCTGGTGCGCGGTGTCCACCCGCTTCTGCGCCGCCGCGGCCTCCGCGTAGGAGACCCAGGTCGGGTCCTCCTTCTTCATGATCGCGTCGGTCATCGCCGTCGGGTTGCCGAATCCGGCGATGCTCACCGGCGAAGGCTTGAGGCACGGCTGCGCGGCGTGCCGCTTCACCATGTCGACGTCCTTGGTGGGCACCTCCGGCACGCCGGTCTTCGCGCCGCCCAGGGCCTCACCGGCCTGGACCATGGCGTCGCCGGCCCCCTTGGAGTACTCGCTGATCATGGCGGCCGACTTGTTCAGGTCGCCGGCCCACTTCTTGAAGTTCTCGGCGGCCGGCCCCTCCCACTGGATCTGGCCGACGTGGGCGGCCAGCGCGCGGCTGAGGTCGTCCAGTACACGCCCGGCGTCCTTGAGCTGGTTGCCGCGGCTGGTCACCTTGGCCGGATCGCTACCGGCGACCATCGACTTGAGCTGCGGATGGTTAATGCCCTCGAAGTTCGTTCCGCCTGCCATCAGTTACCCCCCGTTCCGGTCGATCCCGCGTACCCGCGCGCCATCAGTAGTCACCACTCTTCGCCGCAGGTCCGTTGGGCCCGCCGGACCCGCCGTCCACGTTCTTCGCGACCGCGTTGACCGCCGTCGTCTGGTGCTCCTCGTTGCTGCCGTAGCTGCCCGCCGTCTGCGCGACCGCCTGGCTCATCTTGTCGATCTGGTCCGCGAACGCCTTCGAGAGCTGCGAGATCGCCGCATGGGTCCGGTCGTACGCGGCCATCAGGTCCGTGGACTCGTGGAAGCCGGTGCCGAGGTTGCCGGCGGTCAGCTTCTGTTCCTTGATCTTGTGCTGCGCCGCCTCCGAGCCCTCCAGCGAGGCCAGGAGCGCGTCGACCTTCTTCTTGAACGTGGTCAGCGTGTCGAGCTCGATCTTGACGTCCTGGGAGCCGAACGCCGCCACCAGCGCGGTGGCACTGACGTCGACCTGGACCTGGCCGACCACACGACCGACCCAACTGTTGTCGAGCGTCCACGGCTTCACCTCGCCGTTGGGGCCTTCCGCCCAGCCCGCGCCACCCGGTCCAGCCTCGCCTGCCACAGCAATCCACCTCTCCCCCGTGCACGGCGCGACCCGCAGGTCGCCGCACCGCGACGCACCGTCAACTACTCGGTCCTACAGCCTGTTCGAACCGACCGGACGGATTCGGGGTGTGGGCCCCGGGTCGTCCCGCCCGGCCGGACCGTCCACCCCTCGGGACGGACGGCGCCTCGTTCATCGTAGCCACCGCCTCCGTCGGACCGGCAGGGCCTATGGCCCGCCTGTACGCGATCGGTACGAACTTGACACGTGCGCCCCCGTCCCGTGGACGCCGTAGACTGGCCGGGTCCGGTGCTTCCGGACGCGACCTCATCTGCCGCGCAACGTCGCACAGCAGCGACTTCGGCCGCCTGCGCCCCGCCCCGCCGCCGGGCCCGGCGGCCCCGCCGCGGATCGGACGGTCCACGTGAGCCGCAATCCCGCCGTAGAGGCGCCCTGGTGGGCGCGGGCCGTACGTCCGGCGCGGCCGGTGGCGCCGGTCGCGCCGATGGTGCGGGCCGCGCTCGGCATGGCGGTGGCGCTGGCCGCCGGGGTGCTGGCGCACCGGGTGGACCTGGGGGTGTTCGCCGGGCTCGGCGCGATGCACGCCACCATGAACGACCGGGTCGAGCCGGCGCGGCTGCGGGCCCGACGGATCGTCACCGCCGTCTCCGCCTCGACGCTGGGGATGCTGGTGGGCGCCTGCCTCCAGCACGCGCGGGCCGACGCGCTCGCCCTGGGTGCGGCGCTCACCGTGACGGCGTTCGTCTCCGGGGCGCTGAGCGCGACCGGGCCGCGCGGCTCCGCGGCGGGACTGCTGCTGCTCGTCTCCGCCGCGCTCGGCAGCGGCATGCCGCTGCCGCACCCGTGGTGGGCGGCGGCCGCGATGGTGCCGGCGGGCGCCGTGCTGGTCCTGCTGCTCGGCCTGCCGCTGCCCGGCCGCCGGACGCCCGGCGCCGACCCCGCCACCCGGGCGCTCGCCGCCGCGTACGACGCGCTCGGCCGGATGCTCGCCGATCTCGGGACACCGCGCGGCGCGGCCTCCCGTCAAGTGCTGACCGCCCGTCTGAACCGGCTCCAGGACGTGCTCCCGCCGACCGGCAACGAGATGTACCGGGCCGCGCTGGCCGCGACCGAGGCCGCCACCGGCCTGCTCTGGGCCCGGCGGCCGGTGCCGCCCGGGGTCGCCGCCGTCCCCGGCCTGCTGGCCCGGGCGGTGGAGCGCGGCGGCGGCGAGGTGGCGGTACCCGACTGGGCGCCGGACACGCCGTCCCGGCAGGCCCTGGACGCGGCGCTGCGCGCGGCCGCCGGGACGGTGGCGGGCCGGGCGACGGAGCTCGGGACGGCGCCGCTCCCGCCGCCGGACCCGTGGCGGCTGCGGGTGCGGCTGGCGTCGCCCGGCGCGGCCCGGTACGGGGCGCGGCTCGCGCTGTGCATCGCGGTCGGCGCGGCGGTGACGGCCGCCCTGCCGCTGAGCAAGGGCTACTGGGTGCCGATGACGATCGCCTTCGTGCTGAAGCCTGACCTCGGTTCGGTGTTCCTGCGCGCGGTGAGCCGTGCGGTCGGCACGGTGCTGGGGGTGGCGGTGACGGCGGCGGTGCTGGCCCTGGCCGTCGACCCGTGCGCGCTGGTGGCGATCGCCGCGCTCTGCGTCGCCCTGCTGCCGTACGCGACGGCGGCGCACTACGGGCTGAACACCGTGGTGATGACGCCGATGGCGCTGGTCCTGCTGCAACTGGGCGGGCAGGACGGGGCGGCCGAGACCTGGCCGCGGGTCCTGGACACCACGCTGGCCAGCGCGGTCGTGCTGCTGTTCGGCTACCTGCTCTGGCCCGAGCGACCGCGGCACCGGATCGAGCCGCGGCTGGTGACCGCGACGACGGCGCTCAAGGCCTACCTGCGCTCGGTCGCGCAGCGGGACGATCCGCGCCCCGAGGCCGAGGTGTGGCTGCGCCGCACCGCCTACCGGGCGCTGGCCGACGCCCGCGCCGAGGTGGAGCAGGGGCTCGCCGAGCCGCCCCCGACCGGCCGGCTCGCCGCCGAGTGGCTGCCGGCCACCGCCGCCCTGGAGCGGCTGAGCGGTGCGGTGGCGGCGTTCGCGGCGCAGCGCCGGTACGGCGGGCGGGTGCCGGATCCGGTGGAGGTGGAGCGGGTCGGCCGGGCGCTCGACGAGCTGACGGCCTCGGCCCGCGCGCACCGTCCGCCGACCCGGGCGGCGGCGCGTCCGACCCGCCCGCACGACCCGGCGCGCAGTGCGCTGGGCCGTGCGGCGGACGAGCTGGACGCCCTGCTCACCGGCGGCCCCTGAGCGAACGGACGGCCCCTGAGCGAACCGGCGGCCCCTGAGCGAACGGACGGACCGGCCTCAGACCTGCTCGGCCAGCTCCAGCCAGCTCATCTCCAGCTCCTCCTTCTCGTCCCGGACGGCCCGCAGCTGCCCGTCCAGCTCGGCGACCTTGGAGAAGTCGGCGGCGTGCTCGGCGAGCTGGGCGTGCAGCTTGGACTCCTTCTCGTCCAGCTTGGCGATCTGCCGCTCCAGCTTCTGCATCTCCTTCTTGGCCGCCCGCAGGTCCCCGCCGGACAGCGCGGGCGCCCCGGCCTCCGCGCCGGCCGCCTGGGCGGAGGCACCGGAACCGGCGACCGCGGCCGAAGCGGCGGCGGCCGCGGCGGCGGCCATCGCGGTGCGCCGCTCCAGGTACTCGTCGACGCCGTTCGGCAGCATCCGCATCCGCCGGTCGCCGAGCAGCGCGTACGTCACGTCCGTGGTGCGCTCGATGAAGAAGCGGTCGTGGCTGATGACGACCATCGAGCCGGGCCAGCCGTCGAGGAGGTCCTCCAGCTGGTTGAGCGTCTCGATGTCGAGGTCGTTGGTGGGCTCGTCGAGGAACAGCACATTGGGCTCGTCCATCAGCAGCCGCAGCAGCTGGAGCCGGCGCCGCTCGCCGCCGGACAGGTCGCCGACCGGCGTCCACTGCTTGTCCTTGCCGAAGCCGAACTGCTCGCAGAGCTGGCCGGCGCTCATCTCCCGGCCCTTGCCGAGGTCGACCCGGGAGCGGACCTGCTCGACGGCCTGGAGCACCCGGGTGGCCGGGTCCAGCTCGGCGACCTCCTGGGAGAGGTACGCCAGCCGCACCGTCTTGCCGGCCTTGATGACGCCGGACGTGGGCTGGACATCGCCCTCCGAGGCGTAGGCGTCGCGCATCGCGCGCAGCAGCGAGGTCTTGCCGGCGCCGTTGACGCCGAGCAGGCCGATCCGGTCGCCGGGGCCGAGCTGCCAGGTGAGGTTCTCCAGCAGCAGCTTGGGACCGGCCTTGACCGTCACGCCCTCCAGGTCGAAGACCGTCCGCCCGAGGCGCGCGTTGGCGAACTTCATCAGCTCGCTCTTGTCGCGCGGCTCGGGGACGTCGGCGATCAGCGCGTTGGCGGCCTCGATGCGGTAGCGGGGCTTGGAGGTGCGGGCGGGGGCGCCGCGGCGCAGCCAGGCGAGCTCCTTGCGGGCGAGGTTCTGGCGCTTCTGCTCCTCGACGGCCTCGATCCGGGAGCGCTCGGCGCGCGCGAAGACGTAGTCGGAGTAGCCGCCCTCGTACTCGTGGACGGCGCCGTGCTGGACGTCCCACATCCGGGTGCAGACCTGGTCGAGGAACCAGCGGTCGTGGGTGACGCAGACCAGTCCGGAGCGGCGGTTCTGGAGGTGCCGGGCGAGCCAGGCGATGCCCTCGACGTCGAGGTGGTTGGTGGGCTCGTCGAGGACGATGAGGTCCGGCGAGCCCAGCAGCAGCTTGGCGAGCGCGATCCGGCGGCGCTCGCCGCCGGAGAGCGGGCCGATGACGGTGTCCAGGCCGTCGGGGAACCCGGGCAGGTCGAGGCCGCCGAAGAGGCCCTCGACGATGTCGCGGATGCGGGCGTCGCCGAGCCACTCGTGGTCGGCGCGGTCGGCGATGACCTCGTGCCGGATGGTGGCCGTCGGGTCCAGCGAGTCGTGCTGGGTGAGGACGGCCAGCTGGAGGCCGCCGGACCAGGTGATCCGGCCGCCGTCGGGCTCCTCCAGCTTGGCGAGCATCCGGATCAGGGTGGTCTTGCCGTCGCCGTTGCGTCCGACGACACCGATCCGGTCGCCCTCGCTGACGCCGAGGCTGACCCCGTCCAGAAGGGCCCGGGTGCCGTAGACCTTCGTGACGGACTCGATGGTGGCGAGGTTGACGGCCACGTGTGCTGCGCTCCTGGGTTCGACGGTCCGGGTTCGGGAGGAACCCGGAGTCTCCCAGCCTAGTGGGCCCGCCCGAGGTCCCCGCGCGTTGCGCCGACCGGCCGCCGCACCCGCTTACGCCTCGACGACCACGGCCGCCCCGGGCACCGGCCCGTGGGTGGCGTGCGCGGCCCGGCAGCTGCCGGAGGCGCGCAGCGCGGCGGCGACGGCCTCGGCGGCGTCCGCGTCCTTGGCCAGGAAGGCGCAGGTCGGCCCGGAGCCGGAGACCAGGGCCCCGAGCGCGCCGGCCTCGGTGCCGGCCCGGAGGGTGTCGGCGAGGGCCGGGCGCAGCGACAGGGCGGCCGGCTGGAGGTCGTTGGCCAGGGCGGCCGCCAGGGCGACGGGGTCGCCGTCGGCGAGGGCGGCGAGCAGCGCGGGGTCGGCGTCGGGGGTGGGGACCTCGGTGTCGCTGGAGCCGGTGCCGGCCTCCTCGCGCAGGCGGTCGCACTCGCGGAAGACGGCGGGGGTGGAGAGCCCGCCGTCGGCGACCGCGAAGACCCAGTGGAAGCCGCCGGTGACCGGCAGCGGCTCCAGGATCTCGCCCCGGCCGCGGCCCAGGGCGACGCCGCCGACCAGGGCGAACGGCACGTCCGAGCCGAGTTCGGCGGCCAGCTCCAGCAGCACGTCGGACGGCGTGCCGAGCCCCCACAGGGCGTCGCAGGCGACCAGCGCCGCCGCGCCGTCGGCGCTGCCGCCGGCCATCCCGCCGGCCACCGGGATGGCCTTGGCGATGTGCAGCCGGACGTCGGGCCCGGCGAGGCCGTGGCGGGCGGCGAGCAGCCGGGCGGCGCGGGCCGCGAGGTTGCTGTCGTCCAGCGGGACGGCGTCGGCGTCCGGTCCGGTGCAGCTGAGGGTGACGCCCGTGCCGGGCTCGCCCGCCGCGGCCGTCACCTCGTCGCCGAGGGCGACCGCGAAGAAGACGTTGGCCAGGTCGTGGAAGCCGTCGGCGCGCAGTCCGCCGACCCCGAGCTGGACGTTGACCTTGGCGGGTACGCGGACCGTGACGCTCACTGGAAGACCCTTACTCCGGCTTGTGCTCGGCGATGGCGGCGAACTGCTCGACGGTGAGCATCTCACCGCGCAGCTTGTGGTCGATCCCGGCGGCGGCGAGCGCCTGCTCGGCCCCGGCGGCGGAGCCGGCCCAGCCGGCCAGCGCGGCCCGCAGGGTCTTGCGGCGCTGGGCGAACGCGGCGTCGACGACCGCGAACACCTCCTCGCGGCTCGCGGTGGTCCTCGGCGGCTCGCGGCGGATCAGCGAGACCAGCCCGGAGTCGACGTTGGGGGCGGGCCAGAAGACGTTGCGGCCGATCGCCCCGGCCCGCTTCACGTCGGCGTACCAGTTGGCCTTGACCGAGGGGACGCCGTAGACCTTGTTGCCGGGCTTGGCGGCGAGCCGGTCGGCGACCTCGCTCTGCACCATGACCAGGGTGCGCTCGATGCTGGGGAAGGTGGCGAGCATGTGCAGCAGCACCGGCACGGCCACGTTGTACGGCAGGTTGGCGACCAGCGCGGTCGGCGCCGGCCCGGGCAGCTCGGTGACCAGCATGGCGTCGCTGAACACCAGGTCGAACGCGTCGGCCTTGGCCGGCATCCGGGCGGCGACGGTGTCCGGCAGGTGGCGCGCCAGCACCGGGTCGATCTCCACGGCGGTGACGTGCCGGGCGGTCTCCAGCAGCGCGAGCGTCAGCGACCCGAGGCCGGGCCCGACCTCGACCACCGCGTCCTGATCGGTCACCTCCGCGGCCCGGACGATCCGCCGCACGGTGTTGCCGTCGATGACGAAGTTCTGCCCGCGCTGCTTGGTCGGCTTCACGCCGAACGCGTCCGCCAGCGCCCGGATGTCCGCGGCGCCCAGCAGATGGGTGTCAGAGGTGGGGTCGGTGGTGCTCACCCGCCAAGGATACGGGCGCGCGGCCGGCGGGGCCGACGCCCGACCGGCCCGGTGCCCGACCGGCCCGGTGCCCGCCCGGGCCGGCGGCTCAGTACCCGAACGCCCGCGCCGTGTTCTCCGCGATGGCGGTGGCCAGCTCGTCCTCGGGCAGGCCCAGGGTGTCGGCCATCGAGCGCACCGTGACCGGGATGAGGTACGGGGCGTTGGGGCGGCCGCGGTAGGGGTGCGGGGTGAGGAAGGGGGCGTCGGTCTCGACCAGCACCCGGTCCAGCGGGGTGACGGCCAGGGCGTCGCGCAGCGGCTGGTTGGCCTTGAAGGTGACCGGGCCGGCGAAGGAGAGGTACCAGCCGTGCTCGGCGCAGACCTTGGCCATCCCGGCGTCGCCGGAGTAGCAGTGGAAGACGGTCCGCTCGGGGGCGCCCTCCTCCAGCAGGACGGCGATGACGTCCTCGTGGGCGTCCCGGTCGTGGATCACCAGCGCCTTGCCGTGCCGCTTGGCCATCGCGATGTGGCGGCGGAACGACTCCTTCTGGATCTCCACGCCCTCCGGGCCGGTGCGGAAGTAGTCGAGGCCGGTCTCGCCGACCGCGCGGACCTGCGGCAGCGCCGCGAGCGCGTCGATCTCGGCCAGCGCCGCGTCCAGCGCGGCCTGCCCGCCCGGCTCGCGCCGCTGCCCGGACCACCCGTCGGGGTCGCCGAGGAAGATCCGCGGCGCCTCGTTGGGGTGCAGGGCGACGGCGGCGTGCACCTGCTCGAACCGGGCCGCCAGATCGGCGGCCCAGCGCGAGCCCGGCACGTCGCAGCCGACCTGGACGACGGCGGTCACCCCGACCGAGGCGGCCTTGGCCAGGCCCTCCTCGGGGCTGCCGGACTGCATGTCCAGATGGGTGTGCGAGTCGGCGACCGCCACCGCCAGCGGGGCGGGCAGCGGCGGCGGGGTGGACCGGTCGTCGTCCTTCTTCGGCATCAGTCGTCCCTCTCCGGGCTCTCCGGGCTCTCCGGGCTCTCCGGCGTACGGTCGTCGCTCGCCGGCCTCAGGAGGCCGGCTTCTCCTCAAGGCGGGGGAAGAGGATCTCGCCCTTGGTCACGGTGGCACCGGCGGGCAGCCGGCCCCACCGCGCGGCCTCGGCGACGGTCTGCGCGGCGAGCGCGCCCAGGCTCTCGGCCGCGCCCAGCGAGGCCCAGAGCTTCTCGGCGGTGGCCGGCATCACCGGGTTGAGCAGCACGGCGGTGCCCCGCAGCGACTCGGCCGCGGTGTAGAGGATGGTGGCCAGCCGGGCCCGGCCCTCGGCCGAGTCGTCCTTGGCGACCTTCCACGGCTCCTGCTCGGTGAGGTAGCCGTTGACCTGCTTGACGAAGTCGAAGACCGCCGCAAGCCCGCCGGCGAAGTCCAGCTCCTCGCCGATCTTCCGGTCGGCGGTCGCGACCGCCGCCGCCAGGCCCTGCGCGACGGCCCGCTCGGCCTCGCCCGGCGCCGCCTCGGCCGGCAGCACGCCGTCGAAGTACTTGCCGACCATGGCCGCCACCCGGGAGGCGAGGTTGCCGAAGTCGTTGGCCAGCTCCGAGGTGTACCGGGCGGTGAAGTCCTCCCAGGAGAACGAGCCGTCGGTGCCGAACGGGATCGCCCGCAGGAAGTAGTAGCGGTACGCGTCCACGCCGAAGTGCGAGGTCAGGTCGGTGGGGGCGATGCCGGTCAGGTTGGACTTGGACATCTTCTCGCCGCCGACCATCAGCCAGCCGTTGGCGACGACCCGCTTCGGCAGCGGCAGGCCCGCCGCCATCAGCATCGCGGGCCAGATCACCGCGTGGAAGCGCAGGATGTCCTTGCCGACGAGGTGCACCGAGGCCGGCCACAGCTCGGCGAACCGCTCCGGGTCGGCGCCGTAGCCGGCCGCGGTGAGGTAGTTCTGCAGCGCGTCCACCCACACGTAGAGGACGTGCTTCTCGTCCCAGGGCAGCGGGACGCCCCAGTTGAAGGTGGAGCGGGAGATGGAGAGGTCCTGCAGGCCCTGCTCGACGAAGCGCAGCACCTCGTTGCGGGCCGACTCCGGGGCGATGAAGCCGGGGTTCTCGGCGTAGAACTCCAGCAGCTTCGGGCCGTACGCGGAGAGGCGGAAGAAGTAGTTCTCCTCCTCCAGCCACTCGACCGGCTTCTTGTGGATCGGGCAGAGCTTCTCGTCCGCGGTGGCGCCGTCGAGCAGCTCGGCGGGGAGCTTGTACTCCTCGCAGCCGACGCAGTAGGGGCCGGAGTAGCCGCCCTTGTAGATCTCGCCCTTGTCGTACAGGTCCTGGACGAACTCCTGCACCCGGGCGGTGTGCCGCTCCTGGGTGGTGCGGATGAAGTCGTCGTTGGCGATCTCCAGGTGCTGCCAGAGTGGCTTCCAGGCCTCCTCGACCAGCTTGTCGCACCACTCCTGCGGCGTGACGCCGTTGGCCTCGGCGGTGCGCAGGATCTTCTGACCGTGCTCGTCGGTGCCGGTCAGGTACCACACCTTCTCGCCGCGCTGGCGGTGCCAGCGGGTCAGCACGTCGCCCGCCACGGTGGTGTACGCGTGGCCGAGGTGGGGGCGGTCGTTGACGTAGTAGATCGGGGTGGTGACGTAGTACGCGGGGGTGGTGCCCCCGGTGGTGCTGTGCTCTGCAGTGGCGGCCATGGTCCGCAAGCTTAGTCGGGCCCGCGCCCGCCCCCCGACCGCGAGGTCCGGCGGCCCGGGGGTGTGCCCGGACCGCCGGACCGCCGTCGCGGCCCGCCCGCGGAACCCTCAGCCCCGCAGCCGGGCCCAGAACCGCGCCCAGCGCCCGCCCGAGGGCGCGGCCGGAACCGGCCGGGCCATCGCCGGCGCCCCGGCCGGCTCGGGGTGCCCCGCGAACCCGGGGGCGTGCTGCCAGGACTGGTCGGCGGCGCCCACCCGGCCCTCGCGCATGATCCGCACGGTGTGACCGCCACAGCCCGGGCAGGTCGGCTTCAGCAGCGGCGACGGCACCCGGACTCCGTTGGCGTGGTACTCGACGACGACGTGCCCGTCCCGGGCCACGTGGTGCTCGATGTCGTACGCCTGCTCCCAGCCGTACCCGCAGCTCAGGCACGCGAAGGAGTAGGCCTCCCGGACGGTCTCGGCGGGAGTGTGCGTCCGGCCGCTCGGGCCGGTGCCGCTCGGGCCGGGGTCGCTCAGGGCGTTGCCACCGCGGGGGCTACCGATCGTCTCGCTCATAGCCGTCTCCCAGCGCCCGCCGGGCGCTCGCCCGGCTGGGTCTTTCCATCCCAGGAAATGCCCGGAACACCCCGGGCGATGCCCGTCTTGTGAAGACTTGGAGGCAGGTTGGGAATCCCTATACGAAAGGGTGGGTCCTGTCCGGGAACCTCGACCGAAGCTTCAGCTCGACGGGTGTTTAACCCGGGGCCTTCTCTCCACGGTACGCGCCCGCGCGCGCTGCGGCACATCGTCGGCGAACAGTGCGTACCCGCAGCTCAGCGGCTTGTCGCGGGCACTTCAGGACGGTTCGCCGGCCGCCCTGCCGGGGGCGGACGCGGCCGCGTTCTTGGCCGCCACGACCGCGTCGAACACCTCCCGCTTGGGCACCGAAAGTTCGGACGCGACCGCCGCGATCGCCTCCTTGCGGCGCTCGCCGGCCTCCTCCCGCACGGCCACCAGCCGGGCCAGCTCGGCCAGGGTCAGCTCCTGCGGCGCGGCCGGCGGCGCGCCCGCCACGACCACGGTGATCTCGCCCTTGACGCCCTCGGCCGCCCAGGCCGCCAGCTCGCCGATCGGCCCGCGCCTGACCTCCTCGTAGGTCTTGGTCAGCTCGCGGCAGACCGCCGCGGGCCGCTCGGGGCCGAACGCCTCCGCCATCGCGGCGAGCGCCTCGGCGATCCGGTGCGGGGCCTCGAAGAACACCATGGTGCGCGGCTCGGCGGCGATCGAGGCCAGCTGCCGGGCCCGGTCGCCGCTCTTGCGCGGCAGGAAGCCCTCGAAGGTGAACCGGTCGACCGGCAGCCCGGACAGCGCCAGCGCGGTGAGCACCGCGGACGGCCCGGGCACCGCGGTCACCTTGACGTCGGCGGCGACCGCGGCGGCCACCAGCCGGTAGCCGGGGTCGGAGACGGACGGCATCCCGGCGTCGGTCACCAGCAGCACCCGGGCACCGCCGAGCAGCGCCTCGACCAGCTCGGGGGTGCGCCCGACCTCGTTGCCCTCGAAGTAGGAGACCACCCGCCCGGCCGGGGTCACCCCGAGCGCCTGGGTGAGCCGGCGCAGCCGCCGGGTGTCCTCCGCCGCGATGACGTCCGCCGCCGCCAGCTCGGTGAGCAGCCGGGGCGGGGCGTCCGCGACGTCGCCGATGGGGGTGCCTGCCAGTACGAGTACTCCTGTCACGGACCCCATCCTTCCAGTAACCGGCCGCCGGGCGCTTTTGGTGACGATTCGGGCAGCTTCGGAGGGAGCCGCCGCAGGGTCACGATGCGCCCCTACGATGTGGCGGATGAACGGCGACACGGCGGCGCAGACGCCCACTGGTACAGACCACACCGCGCGGGGTGACGTCGGCGTGCCGGTCCTGACGGACCAGCCGTCACCCGTCCTGCCCGGCCCCCGCGACCCGGACGGCCACGGCGCCCCCGGCGACGCGCCCGCGGACCCCGGCGGCGACGGCTCCATATCCGCGCCGCCGCGCCCCGCCTGGCTGCGCGGCCTGGCCCGCTTCGGCTACACGCCGGCGCCGGCCGCGACCCTGGCCGAGCGCCTGGTCCCGCCGATGCCGGACGGCCCGGGCGTCACCCCGAAGCGGGTGCCGCCCTCCCCGCTGCTGCTCCGGCTGGGCCTCGCCCTGCCGGAGCCGCTCTGGTCCTGGCTGGTCCGCTGGTCCGGCTGGCTCGGCCCGCTCGCGGTGGCGCTGTTCGCCGGGGTGCTGCGGTTCAGCGACCTCGGCTCGCCGAACGCGATCATCTTCGACGAGACGTACTACGCCAAGGACGCCTACGCGCTCTGGCACGGCGGCTACGAGATCAGCTGGCCGGACGGCGCCAACGAGCGGATCATGGCGGGCGACCCGGTCCCGTACCGGACCAACCCCTCGTACGTGGTGCACCCGCCGGTCGGCAAGTGGATCATCGGCGCCGGCATCCAGCTGTTCGGGATGAACCCCTTCGGCTGGCGCTTCGCGGTGGCCCTGCTCGGCACCCTCTCGGTGCTGATGGTGGCCCGGATCGCCCGCCGGCTCTTCCGCTCGACCCTGCTGGGCTGCGTGGCGGGCCTGCTGCTCGCGGTGGACGGCCTGCACTTCGTGATGAGCCGCTCCGCGCTGCTGGACCTGGTGGTGATGTTCTGGATCCTCGCCGCCTTCGGCTGCCTGCTGCTGGACCGCGACCGCACCAGGGCCCGGATCGCCGCCCGGCTGGAGGAGCGCGGCGGCGGGCCGGACCCGGAGTTCGCCCGCCGGATGAACCTGGGCTGGCGCCCGTACCGGATCGCGGCCGGCGTCTGCGTCGGCCTGACCTGCGCGACCAAGTGGAGCGGCCTGTACGTGGCGGCCGCCTTCGGCCTGCTGACCGTGCTGTGGGACGTCGGCTCGCGCCGGCTGGCCGGCGCCGACCGCCCCTACCTGTGGACGCTGGCCCGGGACGCGGTGCCCGCCTTCGTCTCGATCGTGGTGACCTCGGTGGTCGTCTACATCACCTCCTGGTGGGGCTGGTTCGCCAGCAGCACCGTGCCGAACCAGGGCGGCTACGGCCGTGACTGGGCGGTCGGCCGCTCCACCGACTACCCGTGGATCCCGGAGGGCCTGCGCGCGCTCTGGCACTATCACTCGACGGTCTACGACTTCCACACCCACCTGAGCGACCCGCACACCTACCAGTCGAATCCGTGGAGCTGGCTGGTGCTGGGCCGGCCGGTGTCCTTCTTCTACGAGTCCCCGAAGCAGGGGACGGCCGGCTGCACGGTGAACGAGTGCGCCCGCGAGGTGCTGGGCATCGGCACCCCGCTGCTCTGGTGGACCGGGGTGATCGCCCTGGTCTACTGCCTGTGGCGGTGGGCGGCCCGGCGCGACTGGCGGGCCGGCGCGGTGCTCTGCGGCCTGGCCGCCGGCTACCTGCCGTGGTTCGCCTACCAGCAGCGGACCATCTTCCTCTTCTACGCGGTCTGCTTCGTGCCGTTCCTGGTGCTCGCGGTGACCATGCTGGTGGGCGCCCTCATCGGGCCCCCCGGGGCCTCCCGGGACCGGCGGATCATCGGCGCCGCGGCGGGCGGCCTGGTGGTCCTGCTGATCATGTGGAACTTCCTCTTCTTCCACCCCCTGTACACCGGGGAGACGATCCCGATGGAGGACTGGCGCCGGCGGATGTGGTTCAACACCTGGATCTGACGGCCGCCGCCACGGGGCGGCGAAGCGTACCGGAGTGGTGTGCGGCACGTACCAGAACCGTCACAAGACCCGGTCCCTTCGTCGGTGCACGGAGCCCGGCTGCCTAGGCTGGGCTCCGAACGCGCATCCGGCCACCCTCCGGCTGCGGCCCGATCGCCTGACCCTTGGGGGAACCTCACCATGCGCAATGGCGCGAAGACCGGCATCATCACCGGCGTGGCCGTCGCCATGCTCGCCGCCGGCGGCTACGGGGCGTACAGCCTCGTCGGCGGCGGGGACGACAAGGACGCCCCGGCCGCCAAGAAGCAGCGCACGGTGGTCGCCGAGCCGCCGAGCGCGGAGCAGGCCGCGGCCGGGGCCAAGGCGTTCCTGGAGGCCTGGGCGGCCGGCGACATCGCCAAGGCGGCCTCGCTGACCGACGACGCGGCGGCCGCGACCACCGCGCTGAGCGCGTTCCGGGACCAGGTGAAGCCGAGCGGGCTCACCCTGGCCCCGTCCGGCCCGGCCACCCCGGCGGCCTTCGCCTCGGCGACCGGTACCCCCTCCCCCGCCAAGACCACGGCCCCCGCCACCACCCCCGCCACCCCGGGCGACGCCACCACCGACCCCGCGGCCGCCACCGCCTCCGCCGCCCCGACCGGGACGCTGATGGGCTTCAAGGCCCGCGCCGAGTTCGAGGGCACCAACCGGGTCTGGGACTACAACGGCTTCCTCGGCGTCGTGAAGATGAGCGACGACACCCCGGCCGTGCACTGGGCCCCCTCGGTGATCCACCCGCACCTGGCCGCGGGCGAGACGATCTCCGTCCAGCCGCTGCCCCCGCTGGCCGGCAACGTGGTGGACCGCAACAACAAGGCGCTGAACAGCCCCTCGATCACCCCGCTGATCCCCACCCTGCAGGCCAAGGTCGCCAAGCTGCTCGCGGACCAGAACAAGGACCAGAGTGACAACGGCACCGGCGTGGTGATCACCAACCCGGCCGACCAGAACAGCGTCCCCGACCGCCTGTTCACCATCGTCGACCCCAAGCCCCCGAAGCCGTTCAAGCTGACCATCGACGCCAACCTGCAGGCCGCCGCCGAGAAGGCGATGACCGACCTGGGCGGCAAGAAGGGCTCGATCGTCGCCATCGAGCCGAGCACCGGCCAGGTCCTGGCCTTCGCCAACGCGCCGGTGACCGGTCTGAACCGGGCCTTCCAGGGCCAGCTCGCCCCGGGCTCCACGCTGAAGATCCTCACCTCCACCGCCCTGCTGGAGGCCGGGATCAACCCGGACACCCCGGTGCCCTGCCCGACCCTGAGCAGCAACCCGAAGAAGATCCCGAACTCGTTCCCCGACCCGTACCCGAACAACACCCTCCAGCAGGACTTCATGATCTCCTGCAACACCGCCTTCATCGACCAGGGCCTGACCAGCCTCAAGCCGGGCGCGCTGACCACCACCGCCAAGGACGTCTACGGCATCGGCCTGAACTGGCAGACCGGCCTGCCCAGCTTCGACGCCGTGGTGCCGGACGCCGGCACCAACAAGGACGAGCAGGCCATGCAGTCGATCGGCCAGGGCAAGGTCCAGATGAACCCGCTGGCCATCGCCTCGATCACGGCCACCGTGCAGAGCGGCTCCTTCAAGCAGCCGGTCCTGGTCGCCGAGCTGCCGCAGCAGAAGGCCGCCCGCGACATGACCCCCGATGTCGCCGGCAAGCTGCGCCAGATGATGGCCGCCACCGCCACCGGCGGCACCGCCCAGGGCGTGATGGCCGGGATCACCGACAACGCGGGCGCCAAGACCGGCTCCGCCGAGGCCACCGGCATCGCCACCACCAACAGCTGGTTCACCGCCTACCGGGGCAACCTCGCGGTCGCCGCCGAGGTCGAGGGCGGCGGCCACGGCGTGGACGCCGCCGGCCCCGCCGTCGCCTCGATCATCAAGACCGCCGGCAACCGCTGAGAGGCAGCTGCTCGCCGCTCACCCGGATCCCGCTCGGGGCGGGGTCGCCCGCTCGCCTCCGGAGCCCGTCCTACCGTCTCGGCAGGGCGGGCTCCGCGTGTGCCAGCAGGCAGGCCGACGGAACGGGCGGGCGGGAGCTCCACCGCCGGGCCGCCAGCCGGGGCCAGATCACCAGCACGGCCGGCAGCGCCAGATAGCCGAACCGCCCGGCCGGCGCCAGCATGAAGGCGATCGCCAGCCCGGCGGCCAGCAGGTCGGCGGCGGCGATCGCGGAGACCGGCGGCCGGGCCAGCAGCCAGACCGTCACCCCGAGCCCGCCGACGGTGAGCAGCACCAGCGAGGCGATGTGCCCGGTGGGCCCGAACCCGGCCAGCACCTTGCCGGGCAGCGGGCTGCCGGCCGGCGTCTGGATCGCGGTCAGTCCGAGCGGGAAGCGCACCACCTGCTCGCGCAGCTCCTCGGCCCGCGCCAGGGCGTACGGCACCAGGACGGCCGACGCCGCGCCGAGCGCGGTCAGCCCGGCCCGGGCGGCCGGGCGCCGTCCGTAGAGCCGCCAGAGCAGCAGCACGGCCACCGGCAGCGCCGGCCAGACCGTCCACTTCAGGATCCCGGCCAGCGCCAGCACCAGCCCGGCGGCGACGGTCCGGTCGCGTTCGGCCAGCGCCATGGCCAGGCAGCAGAGCCCGATCAGCGGCAGGTCCACCCCGCCGCCGACCAGCGCCAGCGCGACCAGCGGCGAGGCGGTGAGCACGGCCAGCGGCAGCAGCGGCGCGCGGTCCCGGGTGGGCCGCAGCAGCCGCCAGCTCGCCAGCAGGCAGGCGACGAAGGCCAGCGCGAACCAGATCCGGGCGTCCCCGGCCAGCCGCGCGAAGGTGTTCCCCTCACCGAGGAGGGCGCGCGGCACCCCGAACAGCGACATCGCCGGCAGGTACGGGTTGTAGTCGGTGACCACCACCGGATGCGGCAGGTAGGGGCTGCCGGTGCTGAACAGCAGGTGCGCGGAGCGCTCGACCACCATCACCTCGGACTGGTGGCGGCCCTGCAGCACCAGGGCCACCAGCGGCACCAGTACGGCGCCCAGCAGGGCGGCCGCCGCCCCGGCCCGGGCGGCGAGACGGCGCGGCAGGACCACGCAGAGCAGCCCGGCGAGCAGATAGGCGGGGGCGGCGAGGGTCCCCCACAGGCGCTGGTTGGGCAGGTCGGAGACCAGCGGGAAGCCGGCCGCCCAGCCGGCGGCGGCCAGACAGCCGAGCAGCTGGACGCCGCGGTGCGCGGCGAGGCCGCCCGGGTCCAGCCGGTCGGCGGGGAGCGGCGGGCGGCTCCCGCTCCGCTGGCGGGGGAACGGCCGACGGGCCGGACCGCCGCGCAGCCGGGCGCGCCGGGGGGCCGGAACGGTGGCGGGAGCGGTGGGGGCGACAGCGGGGGAAGCAGCGGAGGGAAGCGCCGCGGGAACGCCCGGGGCGGAGGTCGTCGGGGTCGCGCCCCGGCCGGTGAAGCGGCCGCGCGGGCGGGAGTGGCCGGGCGTGCGGGTGCTCACCATGGTGGAAGGTTATGGCCGGGGGCGGTGCGCTGTCGCCATGTCGGCGGAGCGAGTGTCCGCCGGAACGGACGGGGCCGCCCGGGGGTGCGGTCCCCCGGGCGGCCCCGTCGACGGCGCACCGCCGCTCAGCCGACCTTGGTGCCGGCGTCGGCCTGCCGGTCCGCCCGCTCCAGCTTGGAGTGGTTGATGCTGTAGCCGAAGTACACCGCCACCGCGAGCACCAGGGCGATCCCGCCGGCCGCGAAGGTGTCCGCGTGCAGGCCCCTGATCAGGTAGGCGCAGAAGCCGACGCTGAGCAGCGGGACGACCGGGTAGCCCGGCACCTTGAAGCCGCGCGGCAGGTCGGGCTGGGTGCGGCGCAGCACGATCACGCCGATCGAGACCACCGAGAAGGCGATCAGGGTGCCCAGGCTGGTGATGTCGGCCAGCACCCGCAGCGGGACGAAGGCCGCCAGCGTGCCGACCCCGAGGCCGACCACGATGGTGTTCCAGACCGGGGTGCCGGAGCGCGGCGAGAGCTCGGCGAAGCGCTTGGGCAGCATGCCGTCGCGGCCCATCGAGTACAGGATGCGGGTCTGGCCGTAGATGACCACCAGGGTGATCGAGAAGATCGAGACGATCGCGCCGACCGCGAAGAGCATGGCCGGCCAGCTCTCCCCGGTGATGTCCTGGAGGATCTGGGCGAGGCCGGCCTCCTGGCCCTCGAACTTCTGCCAGGGCTGGGCGCCGATGCCGGCCAGGGCCACCAGGATGTACAGCAGGGTGACCACCACCAGCGAGATGATGATCGCCATCGGCAGGGTGCGCCGGGGGTTCTTGACCTCCTCACCGGCGGTGGACACGGCGTCCAGGCCGATGAAGGAGAAGAAGATGCTGGACGCGGCGACCTGGACGCCGCCGATGCCCAGCGGCATGAACGGGGTCAGGTTGCCGGACTTGAAGCCGGTCAGCGCGACGCAGACGAAGAGCACCAGGATGAGGAGCTTGATGGCCACCATGGCCGCGTTAACCTTGACCGACTCGCTGACGCCGCGGATCAGCAGGAAGCAGACCATGGCGACCAGCAGCAGCGCCGGCAGGTTGAACCAGTGGCCCCCGCCGGGCGCGCCGGTGAGCGCCTCGGGGAGCTGGAACCCGAAGGCCAGGTCGAAGAACTTGTTGAGGTACTCGGCCCAGCTGACCGCGATGGCGGAGGCGGAGACGCCGTACTCCATCAGCAGGCAGATGCCGACGGCGAAGGCGACGCCCTCGCCGAGGGTGGCGTAGGCGTAGGAGTACGAGGACCCGGAGACCGGGATCGCGGAGGCCATCTCGGCGTAGCAGAGCGCGGTGAGGCCGGCGGTGACCGCGGCGATCACGAACGACAGGATGACGGCCGGTCCTGCCGACGGCACGGCGCTGGTCAGCACGAAGAAGATGCCGGTGCCGATGGTGGCGCCGATGCCGATCGCGGACAGCTGCCACAGGCCGATCGAGCGGCGCAGGTGGATGCCGGAACGTCCGCCCTCCTCGGGCGCACCGGCGGGCAGGCCCTCGCGGCCCTCGCTCTCGGCGATCAGGGTGATGACGGGCTTGCGCCTCAGGAGGCGCGAGCCGAGCGTGTTGCTGGCCAAAACGGGGGTCTTTCTGGGCGGGAGAGGGTGTGGAGCGGCCGGTCACTCGACGCGCCCACGGGTGCCATCGGGGACCAACCGAACAAAGATGGGCAGTACCCCGCGAAAACACCAGTGTCGCAAACGAACAGTCCCGTCGCGCGCATTGTACGAACCGTCGCATCGGCATGCACAAACCGGACACTTCGCAGACGGCGGATCTCTTCCCGACCGGCTAACACGGCAGGTCAGAGCCGCCTGTAAGGGGCTCATCCGGCCAGCACCGCCTGCATCACCGCGCGGGCGACCGGGGCCGCCAGCCCGCCGCCCGTCACCTCCGCCGCGTCGCTGTCCGCGATCACCACGGCGACCGCCACCGGCGGCACCGCGTCCGGGCCGGCCGGACCGGCCCAGCCGATGAACCAGGCGTACGGCGTCCCGCTGTTGTCCACCCCGTGCTCGGCGGTGCCGGTCTTCCCGCCGACCACCGCGCCGGCGATCCGGGCGGCGCGGCCGGTGCCGTTCTCCACCGCGTCGATCATCAGCCGCCGCACCTGGGCGGCGGTGCCCGGGCTCATCGCCTGCCGGAACACCTCGGGCCGCATCGACTGGACGGTGGCGCCGTCGCTCCCGGTCAAGCCGTCCACAAGCTGTGGACGCATCACCGTCCCGTTGTTGGCCGCCCCCGCCGCGACCATCGCCATCACCAGCGGGGTGGCGGCGGTGTCGTACTGGCCGATCGAGGAGAGCGCCAGCTGCGCCTCGTCCATCCGGGTGTCGAAGACCGAGCGGGCCGCCCGCACCGGGGTGTCCAGCCGGGGCTCGTTGAAGCCGAACGCCTCCGCCGTCGCCACCATCCGCGCCAGGCCCACCCGGACCCCGAGGTAGCCGAGCACGCTGTTGCAGCTGAGCGTCATCGCGGTGTCCAGCGACTGGCCGGGCTCGTCGCAGGCCGGACTGTCGTTGACCAGCGGCACGGTGGTGCCCGGCAGGACGTACGGGTACGGGGCGTCGGTCGGCGCCTCGATGTCGACGACCACGCCGCTCTCCAGCGCCGCCGCCGCGGTGACCACCTTGAAGGCCGAGCCGGGCGGGTACGTCTGGCGCAGCGCCCGGTTGAGCATCGGCTGGTCGGCGTCGGCCTGCAGCCGGTTCCAGGCCTCCTGGTCCGCCGGGGAGGTCCCGGCGAAGCTCCCGGGGTCGTAGGTGGGGGTGGAGGCCAGCGCCAGGATCCGGCCGGTGGCCGGTTCGATCGCGACGACCGCGCCCCGCTGCCGGCCGAGGCCGCGCACCGCCGCCTCCTGGGCGGCCCGGTCGACGGTGGTGCGGACGTTCCCGCCGGGGCTGCGCCGCCGGGCCACCGCGTCCCACACCGCGAAGTCCGCCAGCCGGCCGTCGGTGCCGGAGAGCAGCGCGTCCTCGGTGCCCTCCAGCTGGGTGTTGCCGTAGGTCTGCGAGGAGTAGCCGGTGACCGCGGCGAACAGCGGCCCGTCGGTGTAGGTGCGCTTGTAGTCGAACCGCCCGCCGGTGGCCTCGGAGCCGGTGACCGTCTCGCCGCCCACCAGGATGTCTCCGCGCGGCTGGGAGTAGCGCTCGATGACCGGCCGCTGGTTGGCGCCGTTGTGGTTCAGCTCCTCGGCCCGGAACACCTGCACCCGGGTCGCCTGGGCGCAGAGCGCCACGATCAGCAGCAGGCAGAAGGTACCGGCCCGGCGCCCGGTGAGGGAGATCCCCGCCGGCCCCCGCGGCCCGCCGCCCGGCCGCCCGCCCGCGCGCCGCCGGCTCACCGCACCGCCCCGGAGACCGGCCGCCGGGCGAGATCGCTCATCCGCACCAGCAGCGCGACGATGATCCAGTTGGTCACCACCGAGGAGCCTCCCTGGGCCACGAACGGCAGGGTCATCCCGGTCAGCGGGATGAGGGCCAGCACCCCGCCGGCCACCACGAACACCTGGAGGCCGACCAGCGCCGCCAGCCCGATCGCCAGCAGCCGGCCGAACGGGTCGCGCAGCGCGATCCCGGTCCTGAACCCCCGCGAGACCAGCAGCGCGTACAGCAGGAGGACCGCGATCAGCCCGGTCAGCCCGAGCTCCTCGCCGATGGTGGCGAGGATGAAGTCCGACTTGGCGGCGAAGCCGATCAGCGCCGAGTGCCCGTTGCCCAGCCCGGCGCCCAGCTCGCCGCCCCAGGCGAAGGCGAACAGCGACTGGGCGATCTGGTTGGCCCCGTGCCCGTCGGCGATCGAGCCGAGCGGGTCCAGCCAGTCCTCGACCCGGCTGTGCACGTGCGGCGAGAGCCACCCCACCCCGACCGCCGCCACCGCGGCCAGGAACAGCCCGATGACGATCCAGCCGGTCCGCGCGGTGGCCACGTACAGCATCACCACGAAGAGGCCGAAGAACAGCAGCGAGGTGCCGAGGTCGGTCTCCAGCACCAGCACCCCGACGAAGGCCGCCCAGATCACCAGCACCGGCGCGAGCACCCGCCCCGGCGGCAGCCGGAACCGCCACACCCGCCGCCCGGTGAGCGCCAGCGCGTCCCGGTGCACCGCCAGGTAGGCGGCGAAGAACACCGCCAGCAGCACCTTGGCGAACTCCCCCGGCTGGAGCGAGAACGGGCCGACGGTGATCCAGATCCGCGAGCCGTACACCGGCGGGAAGAAGATCGGCAGCACCAGCAGGACGAGGGCCGCCAGCGCGCCGATGTGGGCGTACCGCTGCAGCCGCTTGTGGTCCCGCAGCAGGAGCAGCACCAGGATGAACAGGCCCACCCCGAGGGCGGACCAGAGCAGCTGGGCGGGCGCCGCGTTCCCCGGGGTGGCCCGGTCGAGCCGGTAGATGACGACCAGTCCGACGCCGTTCAGCAGCAGGGCGATCGGCAGCGGAAGCGGGTCCGCGTACGGCGCCTTCCAGCGGACCGTGCCGTGCGCCGCCAGCGCGAGCACGCCGAGCGCGGCCCCGTACCGGCCCGCGTCGGCGGGCACCGTGCCGTCGATCCGCAGGCCCACCGCGGCGTAGCCGAGCACCGCGATCAGCACGGCGGCCAGGACCAGCGCGAGTTCGGTGTCGCGCCGGGTCGGCGGGGTCCGGCGCGGCCGGCCGGCGGTTCTCGTCACGGCGGGGGGTGTCGCCACGGACCGTCCAGGAAGTCGGGGCTGCGGGGCGTCGCGGGTGACGACCGGGGCGGACGGGCGGTGGCCCGTCCGCCCCGGCGTGAGCGGCTCGTTCTTCCGGCGGGAACCGGGGTCGGGCCGGGGTGTGTCAGGCGGAGGCCGGGGCGGCGTGCGCCCGGGCGGCCTCGACGGTCGCCTTCAGCTCGGCCTCGGCGGCGGCGGAGAGCGAGGTCTGGATGATCTGGCCGCCGTAGCGGGCCAGCGCCGGGACCACCTTGTCCGCGGTGGCCGTGCGGACCAGCAGGAACACCGCGGCGGTACCGGGCTGGAGGTGCTGGCCGACCTGGCGCATGAAGTCGTCGTCCACCCCGATGTCGGTGGTGGCGCCGACCGCGGCCCCGGCCGCGCCGCCGACCGCCGCGCCGAGGAACGGCATGAAGAACAGCAGGCCGATCACCCCGCCCCAGACGGCGCCCGAGGCGGCCCCGGCCCCGGTGGTGCTGACCTGCTGGTGCAGCTTGATCTTCCCGTCCTCGCGGCGCTCGACGACGACCGCGTCCTCCAGCTCGATCAGCCGCTGCTTCTGCAGCCCCACCGCCTCGTTGCGCACCGTCTGGGCGGTGGCCAGATCCGGATAGGCGATCGCGAAGAGGTTGCTCACGTACGGGTCCTTCCCCTGAAGCGGACGTACCGGCCGGGGCGGGCGCCGGTCCGGCGCCCTCTCCCCGCTCGTCACCCTAACGAGCAAATCCCTATCAATCGACTTTTCACCCGGTGTGTCCCCTATTGCCCGACGCTCCGTCGGCACCGGCCCGCGCGACCGGCGCACCCCCGGGCACCCTGGCGCACCGCGACCCCGATCACCCACCGGCGTCCATGAGTTCGCGCCGGAGCCCTGCCCGTTCGCGCACCATCGCGCGTTGGCCACGGCGAACTGATGCTCCCTAGGATCGGCGGGTGAATACCGGACGACGACCGAAGGCCAGGCTCGGCAGCCTGCTGGCCGCCCTGGCGATAACGGGCGGGGCGCTGCTCAGCGGCCTGCCCGCCCATGCCGACGAACCATCAGCCGGCAGCGCCGGCAAGGAAGCCCCCCGGGTCGACCTCGTCCTGGACGTCAGCGGCTCCATGCGGGCCACCGACATCCAGGGCAAGAGCCGCATCGCGGTGGCCCAGCAGTCCCTGAACGACGTCATCGACGCCCTGCCGTCGGAGACCGAGTTCGGCATCCGCACCCTGGGCGCCACCTACGACGGCAACGACAAGGCCCAGGGCTGCCTGGACACCAAGCAGCTCTTCCCGGTCGGGAAGACCAACAAGGTCGAGGCGAAGACCGCCGTCGCCACCCTGCGCCCGACCGGCTGGACCCCGATCGGCCTGGCCCTGCGCGGCGCCGCCGAGGACCTCGGCAAGGGCGAGACCACCCGCCGGGTGGTGCTGATCACCGACGGCGAGGACTCCTGCGCCCCGCCCGACCCCTGCGACGTGGCCCGTGAGCTGGCCTCCCAGGGCATCCACCTGGTGGTCGACACCCTGGGCCTGGCGCACGACGACAAGACCCGCCAGCAGCTGCTCTGCATCGCCAACGCCACCGGCGGCACCTACACCGACGTGCGCACCCAGGAGCAGCTCACCGAGAAGGTCAAGCAGCTGGTCGACCGCTCCAACGACACCTACGCGGTGGCGCCGGTCAAGACCGCCGGCACCGACAAGTGCGAGTCCGCCCCGGTGCTCGCCCCCGGCGTCTACAGCGACCGCGAGAAGTTCTCCGAGCACCGCGCCTACCGCGTCCCGGTGAAGGCCGGCCAGGAGCTGCGCGCCTCGGTCAGCGTCGCGCTGGACCGCGCGGTGGCCCGTGACTACGGCGTCCTGCTGCAGGCCACCAGCACCGCCGGCCAGGAGCTGGTCCGCGGCACCGACGCCGGCAGCGGCCGCACCGACGTCGTCTCCACCGGCCTGCGCTGGTCCGCCGACGCCTCCAAGGGCTACGCCACCGCGACCGCGACCGCGTCCGCCTCGCCGAGCGGCAAGCCGGAGACCGTCGTCTGCCTGGTGGTCTCCAACTCGCTGGCCGCGCAGCCCGGCGTCGCGGCCGACCCCGGCCTGCCGCTGGAGCTGACGGTCGACCTGACCGCCGCCTCCCCCGCCCCCGACGGCCCGGCGATGGGCCTGGGCCGCGGCTGGATCCTGCTGCTCGTGCTGACCCTGGCCGGCCTGGTGACCGGCCTGCTGTTCGGCTGGATCGCGCGCTGGCGCATCGCTGTCTGGCAGGAGAACTGACCATGCGTACGTCCTTCCTCCGCACCGCCGCGGCGGCGCTGGCCCTGCTCCCGGCGCTCGCCCTGACGGCCCCGGCCGCCACCGCCGCCTCGCCCTCGCCGAGCGCGAGCGGCACCCCGGCCCCGGCCAACAAGGCCGGCACCTCCTTCCTGACCGCCGTCAACCTGGCCCCCGGCCAGGACGCCGCGGTCGCCGTCTCCACCGGTGACTACCTCTACTGGGCGTTCGGCGCCGCCGAGGGCCAGACCGCCACGGTGGACCTGACGGTCACCCTGGCCCCGTCCGCCGACCGGCACGGCCCGCAGACCTGGAGCGTCGAGGTGTTCGACGGGCTGCGCCGCCGGCAGTCCTGCACCGCCGGCACCCAGAACGCGACCGCCGAGCAGGCCACCGGCTCGCTGGCGCTCAACTGCACCCTGCGCGAGGTCCGCTCCTGGGCCGAGCCGTGGTCCGGCGACCCGCTGCCGGGCAGCTACTACGTCCGGCTCTCGGTCGCCGACGCCCCGCAGCCCGACCTCGGCCTGGCCGCCTCGGTGAAACTGACCGTGGACGCGAAGGGCGACGCCGACAACGCCCAGCCGGAGGGCGGCGAGCTCAAGGCCCCGCTGGTCCCGCCGGCCGGCGGCGGCGCCGCGACCGCCAAGGCGGCGGCCCCGGAAGAGCCCGAGGAGCACTGGTACACCGGCTGGTTCTCCGGCTGGAACAGCCGCTGGTTCTGGACCCTGGCCGGCGGTGTCCTGGCCGCCCTGGCGGGCGTCGCGGGCTACACCCTCACCCGGCACCCGCGCGGCCGCCGTCCGGCCCACTACGGCGCCGTCCCGCCGCAGTCCGGCGCCCCGCAGCCCGGCCCGTACGCGGGCTCCGGCCAGCCCTGACCCGCCCGACCCCGAGGGCCGGCCCGGAGACCCCTCCGGACCGGCCCTCGGCCGTTCCCGCAGGTGATCCGTCTCACACGACCCCCGAAGCACCCCCGCGCCACCCGGCCTGACCCCCCGTCGGCCGACGCACCCCCACAACGCGGAAGTCCCGCCCGATCAACCGATCGGGCGGGACTTCCGTTGGGTGGAGCTGAGGGGATTCGAACCCCTGACCCCCTCGATGCGAACGAGGTGCGCTACCGGACTGCGCCACAGCCCCAACGAGAAGAAACTCTAGCACCTTTCGGAGGGGGTCCGTGACCACCCCCCTGGTGAGGGCCCCGGAGGCGGACCCCGGGAAGCGAAGAGGCCCCCGGGGAGGGGACCTCGAAGCTACTCGTTGGCGGCGCGGGGGCGGGGTTCCGGAGCGGGCGGCTCGGCGTACTGGTCGAACAGCGGGGTCTTCCGGGACTCGGCCGGGCGCCCGGCGGTCCAGGTGCCGGGGGCCGAGAGGTCGAGCCCGCGGTTGACCCGGGGGGCCACCGGGGCCGTCACGTAGGTCGGCAGCGGGACGGGCACCGGCTCCCAGGAGTCCGGGCCGGCCGCGCCGCGCTCCCGCATGCCGTCGACCCACTCCTCGTGCTCGGTGGCCTCCGCCACGGCCGAGGCCGAGACGGCGGCGGCGGCGCCCTCGGAGGCCGCCCGGGCCGCGTCGGCCTCGGTGGCGAGCCGCAGGTGCGGGCGGCCGCGCCCGGCGGGCGCCTCGGCCACCGGTTCGGCGGGCGCCGGGGCGGGGTCGGCGGCGGCCTTCTCCCGGCCGGCCTCGGCACGCTGCTGCTCGCGCTTGCGCAGCCGCTCGGCGGCCTGGGCGGCGCGGACCCGGTCCAGCTTCACCGCGTACCGCTGGCGCTCCAGCCGGCGCAGGTGGCCGATGTAGAGGGTGAGCAGGAGCGCCGGGAGCGCGGGCACCCAGAGGAAGGCCAGCCCGGCCACCGCCGCGACCACCGCGCCCAGCGCGAAGGCCAGGAAGAGGACGGTGACCATCCGGCGCCGGCGGGCCAGCAGCCGCGCCCGGCGCTCGCCGCCACCGCCCTCGCGCCCCGGCCGCGCCTCGGCCCGGACCGCCGGGCGGGGGGCCGCCGGGCCGTCCGCGGGGTCGTCGGCCGGGCCACCGGGGGTGGCCGCGGGGTCGTCGGAGGCGGCCGCGTCCCGCTCGGGGGGGCCGTCCTCGGTCTGCTCGTCGTCACGCGGTTCGTCGCCCAGGGCCCGGGACGCCCGCCGCTCCAGCGCCGAACGCCCGGCCAGCAGGCGGATGGCGGTGCTGAAGCGTTCCGTCGGGCGCGCCTCGTTGAGCTCGTCCTGCCTGCGGAGCCACATCGGCACCAGATAGGCGGCCCAGGCCCCTACGATGACGGCGTAGATAAGGCCGCTACTGCTCACGAATCACACCGTACGGGCGTGGAGGAAGGGCCGGTAGCAATTTCGCACGGCGTGTCGTGTGATCAAGCTGATTCTCCGACTATTTTGCCGGTATTTGTGCCCGTCCGTCGCCACGCCGATGCCATATCGATATTTTATTCGAACATGCATTCAATTCCGCGGATGCCGCCCCGAGCTGAGCGAGCGCCAGCGTTCCAGCATCCCCTCGGGGACCTCCTCGGCGGTGAGCGCGAACACCAGGTGGTCCCGCCAGTCGCCGTCGATGTGCAGATAGCGCGGGCGCATTCCCTCGGAACGGAAGCCGAGCTTTTCCACCACCCGCCGGCTGGGACCGTTCTCCGGCCGGATGCACACCTCGATCCGGTGCAGCCCGAGGGTGCGGAAGCAGTGGTCCACCGAGAGCGCCACGGCGGTCGGCATGATGCCCCGGCCGGCCACCCCCTCGTCGATCCAGTAGCCGACGTTGGCCGAGCACATCGAGCCCCAGGTGATCCCGCCGACGGTCAGCTGTCCGACCAGCCGGCCCCGGTAGAGCACCACGAAGGGCAGCATCCGGCCGGCCGAGGCCTCGCCGCGCAGGTAACGCACCATCTGCCGGTAGGTCGGGCGCGGGCCCGCCGCCAGGCCGGCCGGGCCGGGCGGCACGGTGGCCTCCCAGCGCCGCAGCCAGTCCCGGTTGCGGCGGCTGACCTCCTGCCACTCGCGCTGGTCGCGGGCCCGGATCGGGCGCAGCACGACGTCCCCCTCGTGGAGTTCTACCGGCCAGCCGGCGTTCAGTGCGCGCTCCCGGAAGCTGGTGCGTCGGGCCGGGGGTGGTCCCCGCCGCCGAGCTGGTCGACGGCGTGGGCGAGCAGCGGGGCCAGTACGGCCAGACCGTCCCGGACGCCGCCGGTCGAGCCCGGCAGGTTGACGACCAGGGTACGTCCGGCGACCCCGGCCAGCCCCCGGGAGAGCGCGGCGGCCGGCACCTGCTCCCGGCCGTACGCGCGGATCGCCTCGGGGATGCCGGGGATCTCCCGCTCCAGGACCCGGGCGGTCATCTCGGGGGTGAGGTCGGTCGGCGAGATCCCGGTCCCGCCGGTGGTCAGCACCACGTCGTAGCCGGCCGCCACGGCCTCGCGCAGCACCTCCTCGACCGGTTCGCCGTCCGGGACGACCCGGGGGCCGTCGACCGTGAAGCCCATCGCGCGCAGGCCCTCGACCAGCAGCGGGCCGCCCTTGTCGGCGTAGACCCCGGCCGAGGCGCGGTTGGAGACGGTGACCGCCAGCGCCTTCATGCGGAGGCCTCCGGGGCGGTCCAGTCGCCGCTCTTGCCGCCGGTCTTGGCGAGCACCCGGACGGACTCGACGGTGGCGCCCTTGTCGACCGCCTTGACCATGTCGATCACGGTCAGCCCGGCCACCGCGACGGCGGTCAGCGCCTCCATCTCGACGCCGGTGCGGTCGGTGGTCCGCACGGTGGCGGTGATCTCCACCGCGTCGTCGGCGACGGTCAGCTCGACCTGGACGCCGGAGACCGCGATCGGGTGGCAGAGCGGGATCAGCTCGGGCGTCTTCTTGGCGCCCATGATCCCGGCGATCCGGGCCACCGCCAGCGCGTCGCCCTTGGGCAGTCCCTCGCCGCGCAGCAGCTCGACCACCCGCGGGGAGACCCTGACCCGGCCGGCCGCGACGGCGGTCCGGGCGGTCACGGCCTTCTCGGAGACGTCGACCATCCGGGCCGCGCCCTGCTCGTCGACGTGGGTGAGGCGGTCGCCGGGGGGTGAGGTGGTCACGGGTGGCTCCAGGGGCGCGCAGGTCGAATACCGCGCTACCGTACCCCCCGGCCGACCCGGGCGTGGGACGGGCCGCGTCGGTGGGACGGCCCGCCCGGGACGGGAGTTCGCCCCGGCGGCCCGGTGCTCAGTCGCCGAGCAGCACCACGTCGACCTCGCTGCCGGCGGGCAGCTCGGTGACCTCCTCGGGCACGGTGATCAGGCAGTCCGCCCTGGCCAGCGCGCCGACCAGGTGCGAGCCCGCGCCGCCGACCGGCTCGACCAGGCCGTCCCGCGCCGAGTACCGGCCGCGCAGGAACTGCCGGCGCCCGGCGGGCGAGCGCAGCGCCACCGGGCAGTGCGCCCGGACCACCGGGCGGTGGACGTCCTCGGCGCCGAGCATGGTGCGGATCGCCGGGCGGACGAACAGCTCGAAGGAGATGTACGCGCTGACCGGGTTGCCCGGCAGGGCCATCAGCGGCACGCCCTCGCCGGGGCCGATCCGGCCGAAGCCCTGCGGCTTGCCGGGCTGCATCCGCAGCCGCCGGAAGTCGACCCCGCCGTACTCGGCGAAGACCTCCTTGACCACGTCGTACGCGCCGACGCTGACGCCGCCGCTGGTGACGATCAGGTCGGCCCGGCCGAGCTGGTCCTCCAGCACGGCGCGCAGCCGGGCCGCGTCGTCGGGGACGCCGCCGACCCGGTAGGCGATCGCGCCGGCGTCCCGGGCGGCGGCGGTGAGGGTGAAGCTGTTGGAGTCGGCGATCTGCCCGGGGCCGACCGGCTCGCCGGGCTGGACCAGCTCGCTGCCGGTGGAGAGCACCACGACCCGCGGGCGCGGGCGGACCGTGGCGGTGGCCCGGCCGATCGCGGCGAGCAGGCCGAGCTGGGCGGGGCCGAGCCGGGTGCCGGCGGCCAGCACCCGGGTGCCGGCGGCGACGTCGCTGCCGCGGCGGCGGATGTGGGCGCCCTCGGAGACCGGGCGCAGCACCCGGACCTCCTCGTCCCCGACCGGGGCGGTCATCGCGTCGGCGGGCAGTCCGGTCCCGGTGCCGCCGTCGGTCCACTCGACCGGGGCGACGGCCTGGGCGCCGGGCGGGACGGGGGCGCCGGTCATGATCCGGGCGGCCTGGCCGGGGCCCACCGGGGGGAGGTCATCGGCGCCGGCGGCGATCTCGCCGACCACCGAGAGCACCGAGGGGTAGGTGTCGCCGGCGCCGACGGTGTCGGCGGTGCGCAGCGCGTAGCCGTCCATCGAGCTGTTGTCGAAGGGCGGCAGGTCCCCCTCGGCGAGGACGTCCTCGGCCAGCCGGCAGCCCTGCGCGTCGAGCAGCTGGAGCTCGATCGCGGGCAGCGGGCCGACGGCGGCCAGGATGTCGGCGAGGTGCTCGTCCACGGTCCACAGACCGTCCGGACGGGCGGCGGGGCGGGCGGCCGGGGCCGGGTCCGCGGAGTCGTCGCAGCAGGCTGCGGGGCTGGTACCGCTCTCCGTGGACCCGGTCATCGGCGCACTCGCTCTCTGTCGGTGTGTCAGTCCTGCAGCTCGGAGGCGACGAACTCGCGCAGCCAGGTGCGGAAGTCCGGGCCGAGGTCCTCGCGCTCGGAGGCCAGCCGGACGATGGCGCGCAGGTAGTCCGCGCGGTCGCCGGTGTCGTAGCGGCGGCCCTTGAAGAGCACGCCGTGGACCTGGCCGCCGGTGTCGGCGGGACGGTTGGTCAGCTCGCGCAGGGCGTCGGTGAGCTGGATCTCGCCGCCGCGGCCCGGCTCGGTCTCGCGCAGCACGTCGAAGACCGACGGGTCGAGCACGTAGCGGCCGATGACGGCGTAGTTCGACGGGGCGTCGGCGGTGTCCGGCTTCTCGACCAGGTCGGTCACCTGGAAGACGTCGTCGCCGAAGCCGTTCGGCTTGACCGCGGCGCAGCCGTACAGGTGGATCTGGGAGGGGTCGACCTCCATCAGGGCGACGACCGAGCCGCCGAGCTCCTGCTGGACCTCGATCATGCGGGCCAGCAGCGGGTCGCGCGGGTCGATCAGGTCGTCACCGAGGAGGACGGCGAAGGGCTGGCCGGCGACGTGCTGCTCGGCGACCGAGACGGCGTGGCCGAGGCCCTTGGGGTCGCCCTGGCGGACGTAGTGCATGTTGGCGAGCTCGACGGACTCGCGGACCCGGCGCAGGCGGTCCTCGTCGCCCTTGCGGGCGAGCAGCTCCTCCAGCTCGTAGGCGCGGTCGAAGTGGTCCTCCAGCGCGCGCTTGTTGCGGCCGGTGACCATCAGTATGTCGGACAGGCCGGCGGAGGCCGCCTCCTCGACGACGTACTGGATCGCCGGCTTGTCGACGACGGGCAGCATCTCCTTCGGAGTGGCCTTGGTGGCCGGCAGGAATCGGGTACCCAGACCGGCCGCGGGGACCACTGCCTTGGTTACCGGGGTACGGGAGTTCGTCGTCGTCATGCGTTTACCTTACTAAGGCACGTATTTCGCCTGACCGGGCGCAGTTGACCGATGCTTCGGCAGCACGTCGCCTGACCCGGCCGCGTTGGCAGGCATAGGGGACGTGGCGGGCGGGGCGAGGGGGTCCCCTCCGACACAGGGCGACAGACTACCCGCCTTTTCCGAACGGTCATGTTCGGCTGCGAAGACTCCCCCCGGCACCGCGGGAACAGCCGCCGGGGCGGCCGCCGGAAAGGCCGCAGGACCGGCTTGCGGACCGGCCGGGCGCCAGCAGTCCCCGCCGGCCGCGCGGGCGGCCGCGAGCGCCCGGTCGGCGGCCCGCAGCAGCACCGCGGCGTGGGCGCCGTCCTCGGGCAGCACCGCCAGGCCGGCCGCGGCGGTGAGCCCGTTGCCGTACGGGCGGCGGCCCTCGCGGTCGCCGGAGGACCAGTCCAGCAGCAGGTGGCGGCGGACCGACCAGACCAGCCGGTCGGCCACCTGGGCCGCGCCCTCGGCGCCGGTGTCCGGCAGCACCACCAGGAACTCCTCGCCGCTGTACCGGCCCAGGGTGTCGGAGCGGCGGATCTCCATGCCCAGCCGCTGGGCGAGGTCGCGCAGCACCGTCCCGGCCCGGGCCCGGCCGTGCTCGGCGACCACCGCGTCGAAGCCGCTGATCTCCAGCAGCAGGACGGCCAGCGGGCGCGGACCGTCCTGCTGCTCGTGGCGCTCGGCCCGGCGGGCCCGGTCGATCTCCCGGTCCAGGGTGAGCTGGAGGTGCCGGTAGTTCCAGACGCCGGTGACCGGGTCGCAGGAGGCGGTGCGCTCCAGCTCGGCGCAGCGGGACTCCAGCTCGGCGAGGCGCTCGCGCAGGGCGGCCTCGCGCCGGGCCGCGCGGGCCGAGCCGCGGCGCAGCCGGCCGCCGAGGACGGCGGCGCCGGCCAGCGCGGGGGCGCTCAGCGCGGCCAGGGCCTGGACCAGCAGCGGGGTGGACATCGGGGAGGTGCCTTCCGCGTGTCAGGCTCTGGGCGTCCCGGTCGCACGGCGTCGGGGTTCCAGAGCGGTCGTGGTCGGAACGGTCGAGGTCGAGCGGTGGAGGAGCGGTGGACCATCCCATGCACAACGAGAAGAGCGCGCTGAGGACACGGCTGCTGTCCGAGCGGCGGGCACTGCCGCCGGAGGACCGGGAGCGGGCCGCCGAGGCGCTGGCCGGGCACGCCGGCGAGCTGGCGGCCGAGGCGGCCACGGTGGCGGCGTACGTCTCGGTGGGCGCCGAGCCGGGCACCCGGCCGCTGCTGGACGCGCTGCGGGCGCGCGGGGTGCGGGTGCTGCTGCCGGTGCTGATGGCCGACAACGACCTGGACTGGGCCCCGTACGAGGGCCCGCGGGCGCTGGCCCCGGCCGGGCGCGGGCTGCTGGAGCCGGTCGGCGGGCGGCTCGGGCCGCAGGCGGTGACCGAGGCGGGCCTGGTGCTGCTGCCGGGGCTGGCGGTGGACCGCCGGGGGCTGCGGCTGGGGCGCGGCGGCGGCTCCTACGACCGGGTGCTGGCCCGGCTGGAGCGGGCCGGGGCGCGGCCGGTGCTGGCGGTGCTGCTGTACGAGCACGAGCTGCTGGAGCGGGTGCCGGCGGAGCCGCACGACCGGCCGGTGGACCTCGCGCTGACCCCTTCGGGCACCCACCGGCTGGGGTGAGCCGGCGGGGGGGACGCCGACGGCCCCGCACCCCGGGATCCGGGGGGCGGGGCCGTCGGGACCGGCCGGCGTCAGCCGTTGGTCAGCGTCAGCTTGTGCTTGGTCGCCTTCTCGACCGCGTCCGGCGAGTAGGCCCAGGTCAGCAGCTTGCCCTTGAGCCAGACGTCGGTCTGGTCGTTGTAGTTCTCGTGGAACGCGTGCCCCGAGGCGCCGCCGACGTTGACCCAGCGGGAGGCGTCGAGGTCGTTCAGGTCGACCACCATCCGCATCGACGGGATCCAGTCGACCTGGTACCCGGCCGCCGCGTTCCAGCCGGCCGCGTCGACCGCCGCCGAACCGCCGGAGAGCCGGTACGGGCCGCGGTTGAGCAGCTTGTGGACGGCGCCCGAGGCGATCGAGGAGTCGTCCGAGCCGAGGGTGCGCTCGCGCAGCTCCAGCTTGTGCAGCCGGCCCCAGCTCCAGGTGGTGACGTCCTTGGTGAGCAGCGAGGTGAGCTCCTGGCGGGCGTTGGTCATCGCCTCGCGCAGCAGGTTGTCCAGGCCCTTCTGCTCCTTGTGCTGGGAGTCGATGTACGTCCACCAGGTGCTGTCGGGCTTCTCCAGCTGCTGGCGGACCACCTCGGTCCAGCGGTCGCCGCCGTCCGGCTGGGCGCGGCCCGGGTCACGGGTGCCGCACTCGGTGACGATCCTCGACTTGCTGTCCGGCTTGGTCGGGTCGGCCTGCTCGCGGACCAGCAGGCAGTTGTCCTCGGCCCGCAGGTCGGCCGGGAACTTCTGGCCGAAGGCGAGGGTGAGCAGCTGGCGCCAGACGCCGTTGTAGTAGGCGGCGGCGGCCGAGTCGGCGTCCTGGTGGTAGTTCCAGTCCTTCAGCAGGTCCTGGGCCTCGCGCACGTAGGGGTCGTCGATCTCGACCTTGAGCAGCATCGGGACCAGGGTCTTGGCCAGGATGCTGGTGTTGTCGAGCTGCATCTCCTGCATGTCGTCCGGCGAGATCTTGCCGTTGTTCTTCAGCCGGGCCTCGATCTGGTCGGTGATCTCCTTGGCCCGGGTGCCGTACTCCCAGTCCTGGGTCAGCGCGTACTTGTACGAGGCGTCGACCACGGCCTGGTTGGCGGTGACGATGTAGCCGCTGGACGGGTTGAGGCTCCACGGCAGGGCGCTGAACGGGACCGGGTCCTTCTTCCACCGGTAGGCGGAGTCCCAGCCCGGCGCCGGGTAGCGGCCGTCGCCCTTGCCGCGCACCGGGATGTAGCCGGGGGCCTGGTAGCCGATGTTCTTGGCGTCGGCGTAGATGAGGTTCTGGGCCGGGACGGCGAAGTCCGCGGCGGCCTTCTGGAAGTCCTCCCAGCCCTTCGCGCGGTCGAGCGCGAAGACCGCGTCCATGGTCTTGCCCGGGATCAGCGCGGTCCACTGCAGGGCGACGCCGTAGCCGCCGGTGCCGCGGTCCGGGGCGGAGGTGCCGTTGGGCGCGTACTTGCCGACGTTCTGCTGCTCGGTGCTCGGGTCGGAGATCAGCGGGGCGCCGGTGGTCGTGGTGCGCACGGTGATGGTGCGGTCCTCGCCCCCGGCGACCTTGATGGTCTCCTTGCGGAGCTCGAACTTCTCCTCCTTGCCGTCCACCAGGTAGGTCTCCGGGCCGGTCACCTTCTCCAGGAAGAGGTCGGTGACGTCGGCGCCGAGGTTGGTGAGGCCCCAGGCGATGTCCTTGTTGTGGCCGATGACCACGCCGGGCATGCCGGCGAACGTGAAGCCGGAGACGTCGTACTGGCAGGTCGGCGAGACCGTGCGGCAGTGCAGGCCCATCTGGTACCAGACCGAGGGCAGGCCGGGGCCGAGGTGCGGGTCGTTGGCCAGCAGCGGCTTGCCGGTGGTGGTGTGGCTGCCGGCGACCACCCAGGAGTTGGAGCCGATGCCCTGGCCGTTGCGGCCGAGCAGCTCGGGCAGCGCGTCGATCCGGTCGGTGACGTCCTTGAGCACCGCCTTGGTGGCGGCGGCGCCCTGGGCGGTGCCGGTGCCGGCGGCCGTACCGGTGCCGCCGCCCGCCGGGGTGGAGCCGTCGGCCGGCTTGTAGGCGGTGCCGTTGACGGTGCCGGTCTTCACGATCGTGCCGTTGCGGGCGAACGGGTAGTCCGGGTACAGCTCGTCGATCTTGTCCGGGCCGAAGTCCTGGGCGAGCAGCGAGCGGTCGATCTCCTCCTGGAGGTTCCCGGAGAGGTCCCAGGCCATCGCCTTGAGCCAGGACACCGAGTCGACCGGGGTCCACTGCTCGGGCTCGTAGTCGCCGTTGACGACGCCGAGCAGGCTGTACTCCAGCGAGGCGGAGGCACCGCCCGGGTGCTCGGCGAGCCAGGCGTTGACGCCGTCCGCGTACGCCTGGAGGTTCTTCTTGGTGTCGGCGCCGAGGACGGTGTCGAACTCCTTCTGCGCGACCTGGCGCCAGCCCATGGTGCGGATCATGGAGTCGGTCTCGACCTGGCTGTCGCCGAACATCTCGGAGAGCCGGCCCGCGGTGATGTGCCGCCGGACGTCCATCTCCCAGAAGCGGTCCTGCGCCTGGACGTAGCCCTGGGCGCGGAAGAGGTCCTCGGAGGTGTCGGCGTAGAGCTGCGGGATGCCGTTGGCGTCGCGCTTGACGTCGACCGGCGCGCTCAGGCCCGCCAGCTTGACGGTGCCGTCGACCTCCGGGAAGGACGCCCGGACCGCGGCCACCCCCCGGTAGCCGCCGTAGCCGGCGCCGGCCACCAGCAGGACGACCAGCACGATCACGATCAGACGGGCGCGCCGGAACTTCTTGGAGCGGGGCATCTGGGTCCTTGCGGTCCTCACTGGGGGGCGGGCGGACATGTCAAGAGCACGTGGCCGTGACAGAGCACCACATTAGGCCGCCCCGGCTGGCGGCCGTGCACGGGGGACGCTCACGGTGGGATCGGAGGAGGTCGGAAGCGCGAGGTGATGGAGCCGGTGAAGCGTGAACTTAAAGATATGGCAAAATGTTAGACTGAGTAACGATCCGCAAGGGGAGTAATCGGCGCGTCCCCCCGCCGCCCCTGTCGGTGCCCCGTCCGCCCCTGCCACGTCCGAGGTGCCCCTGCGTGAATGTCGACCACCTGAACCAGCTGCTCCTCGAGTTCTCCGTGATCCTGCTGGTCGCGGTGGTCGCCGTGCGGGTGTCCACAAAATCGGGCCTGCCCAGTCTGCTGATCTACCTCGGCATCGGCGTGGCGCTCGGCCAGAACGGCCTGGGCATCTCGTTCAACAACGCCGAGCTCACCCAGGTGCTCGGCTACGCGGCGCTGGTGGTGATCCTGGCCGAGGGCGGCCTCAAGACCAACTGGCGTGAAGCCAGACCGGTGATGCCGGCCGCCACGGTGCTGGCCACCGTCGGCGTCGGGATCAGCGTCGCCGTCACCGCGGCCGGCGCGCACTTCCTGGTCGGCCTGGACTGGCGGACCTCGCTGCTGCTCGGCGCGATCGTCTCCTCCACCGACGCCGCGGCCGTCTTCTCGGTGCTGCGGACGGTACCGCTGCCCCGCCGGCTGACCAGCCTGCTGGAGGCCGAGTCCGGCTTCAACGACGCGCCCGTGGTCATCCTGGTCGTCTCCTTCGCCACCGTCGGCGCGCACGACTCCTGGTACGTGCTGCTCGCCACGATCGCCGCCGAGCTGGCGGTCGGCCTGGCCATCGGCCTGGTCGTCGGCAAGCTGGGCGCGTTCGGCGTCAAGCGCGTCGCGCTGCCCTCCTCCGGCCTCTACCCGATCGCCGTGATGGCGCTCACCGTGCTCGCCTACGCCGGCGGCGCGCTGCTGCACGGCTCCGGCTTCCTCGCCGTCTACGTCAGCGCGGTGGTCCTCGGCAACGCCAAGCTGCCGCACGGCCCCGCCGTGCGCGGCTTCGCCGACGGACTGGCCTGGATCGGGCAGATCGGCATGTTCGTGCTGCTCGGCCTGCTCTGCACCCCCGAGTCGATGGGCTCGGCGGTGGTCCCCGCCCTGGTGATCGGCGCGGTGCTGGTCTTCCTCGCCCGGCCGCTGTCGGTGGTGCTGACCCTCACGCCGTTCAAGCTGCCGGCCGGCGAGCAGGCCCTCCTCAGCTGGGCCGGGCTGCGCGGCGCGGTGCCCATCGTGCTGGCCACCATCCCGCTGGTCTCCGGCGCGCCGATGGCCCAGGAAGTCTTCAACATCGTCTTCATCCTGGTCGTGGTCTTCACCCTGCTCCAGGGCCCGACGCTGCCCTGGGTGGCCAAGGCCCTGCGGATCGGCGAGGGCTCGATGGGCCAGGACCTCGACATCGAGTCCGCGCCGCTGGAGAAGCTGCACGGGCACCTGATGTCGGTCGCGCTGGCGCCGGGCTCGAAGATGTCCGGCGTCGAGGTCGGCGAGCTGCGGCTGCCGACCGGCGCGGCGGTGACCCTGGTGGTGCGCGAGGGGAACAGCTTCGTGCCGGACAAGACCACCGTGCTGCGCGGCGGGGACGAGCTGCTGGTGGTGACCACGGACGAGGTCGGCGAGGCGGCCGAGCGGCGGCTGCGGGCCGTGGACAAGGGCGGCAAGCTGGCCGACTGGCTGAACGGGCGCGGGCGCTGAGGGCCCCGAAGACCTCGCCGGGCGTTCACCCCGACGTCATGGGACACCTTTGGGCCGGTCCTGTAAAGTCGGGGTGAGCGCGCCGTCTACGCGCGTAAAACACACCACGCTGATACACCAACCCCAGCATCTGCCTGATGCAGAGTTGGCGCGACCGCTCGGCGGCCGCGGCCCGGACCCGGCCCCTCGCCGGACCGGCCCGGTATCTACCCCGGTCGACGCGCGAGAGGACGACTCTCGGCGCCGTCGGGGCCACCCCATGCCCTGCCGCGCTACCAGGCAGCAGGAAGGACCGACCGTGACGGCCCGCCGAACGGTCGAGAGCGTCGAGGACGCCCGGAGCACCACCCCCGCGACCACCGCGACCACCTCGGTCGCGCCCGCCGCGACCACCGCCGAGTCCGCTGCGGCCGCCGTGCCCGCCGCGCCCGCCCGCGTCGGCTACGGGGCGCTGCTGCGCACGCCCGGCGCCTGGACCTTCCTGGCCCCCGCGTTCGTCGCGCGGCTGCCCTACGCGATGCTCGGCATGGGCATCCTGCTGCTCGTCAAGGACACCCACGGCTCCTACGGCACCGCCAGCACCGTCGCGGCGGTGGCCGCCGTCGCCCAGGCGCTGATCGGCCCGCAGACCGGGCGGCTCGCCGACCGGTACGGCCAGGCACCGGTGCTCGTCCCGACCGTCCTGGTGCACGCGGTCTCGGTCGGCGCGCTGATCGCGCTCGCGCTCGGGCACGCGCCGGCCTGGAGCCTGTTCCTGGCCGCCGCCCCCGCCGGGGCGAGCGTCCCGCAGATCGGCGCCATGGTGCGGGCCCGCTGGATCGCCACCTTCTCCGCCGAGGGCGCGTCCGCCGGCTCGGCCGCCAAGGTGAGCACCGCCTTCGCCTTCGAGTCCGTGACGGACGAGTTCACCTTCGTGATCGGCCCGATCCTGGCCGCCGCCGTCGCCACCTCGGTCAGCCCCTCGACGGGGCTGGTCGCCGAGGCCGCGCTGACCCTGGTCGGCGGTCTGGCCTTCGCCGCCCAGCGGCGCACCGCGCCCGCCCGGGTGGTGCGCGAGCCGGGAGTCCGGCAGGCCTCCGCGCTCGGCTCGCCCGGCGTCCGGCTGCTGGCCGGCACCTTCCTCGGTGTGGGCGCCGTCTTCGGCGGCCTGCAGGTCTCGGTGAACGCCTTCGCCGACTCGGTCGGGCAGCACGGCGCGGCCGGCACCGTGTACGGCGTCTTCGCCGGCGGCTCGATGGTCGCCGGTGTGCTGTACGGCATGGTCGCCTGGCGGCGCTCCGTCCAGCAGCGGATGGTCATCGGTTACGGCCTGCTGGTGCTGGGCTGCTCGACCCTGTGGGCGATGCCGAACCTGGTCGCGCTCTCGGTCGCCGGGCTGGTCTGCGGCCTGGCCATCGCGCCGACCCTGATCAGCGGCTACACCCTGGTCGAGACGCTGGTCGAGGACGGCGCCAAGACCGAGGCCTTCACCTGGCTGACCGGCGCCATCGGCCTGGGACTGGCGACCGGCGCGATGGCGGCCGGGCGGCTGATCGACGCGCACGGGCCGTCGGTCGGGTTCCTGGTCCCGGTGGCCGGGGCCGGGCTGGGCCTGGTCGCGCTGGTGACGCTGCGGGGGCTGCTGACCCCGCAGGACCGGCGCTCCGCGGTGGTCGCGGGCTCCGCCGGGCGGGGTGCGCCGGCCCGGCCGGCGGCCGCGACCGAGGGCTGAGCGCGGTGGCCGGATCGGACACCACGCCGGACTCATCTCACATTCGAGTCGCTGGACTGATCCACCGGAATGCCGCATCATTGACCATCGTTAGCACTCATCAGGCGAGAGTGCCAGGAGGAAGACAAGTGCCCACGTACCAGTACCAGTGCACCGAGTGCGGCAACGGCCTGGAGGCGGTGCAGAAGTTCACCGACGAGCCGCTGACCACGTGCCCCGACTGCCAGGGACGGCTCCGCAAGATCTTCTCTGCGGTGGGCGTGGTCTTCAAGGGCTCCGGCTTCTACCGGACCGACAGCCGCTCCTCCTCCAGCAGCTCGGTGGGCGGGGGTTCGTCCTCGTCCTCCTCGACGTCGACGTCCTCCTCGTCGTCCTCGTCGTCGAGCTCGTCGACCCCCGCCGCGAGCCCCGCTCCGGCGGCCGGCTGACCTTCGGCCGGGCACCGGCACCAGCTTTCCGAACGGCCCGCCGTTCCCGCTTCCGAGCGGGTGCGGCGGGCCGTTCGTCGTCTCCGGGACGTTCGGCTCACTCGTCGGGGTGAAGGAGCCCGTCCACAGCCCCGGGTTGTCCACAGGCTGGGGAAAGCGGCTCACGGCGGGGGCGCGGGCGGCCCAGAGTGGCGGTCACCGGAACCCCGAAGCCGATCCTGGAGGTGCCCGTGCGCACCGGTTCGCCCGTCCTGTCCCCCCGCCCGCTGCCGATCCCGCCGCTGCCCGCGTCCAGCGTCCCGCCCCGGCAGCCGGTGCCGCCGTTCCCGCCGATCGGCGGCCGGGCCGGCCCGCGCTGCCGGCTGCGACAGGTGCTGCGCTACCGCGCCCCGGTCCCGGCCGTGCTGCTGTTCGCGGCGGCGGCCGTGCTCACCCTCGGCCCGGCCTGGGCGGGCCCGCCCGCGCCCGGGACGCCGCCGCCGGTGGGCCGAACGGGTTGTCCGTCGGAGGGGGCGGAAAATCACCCGTGACCGGCGGGGGACTTCGTCGTTCACGCGGCATGAAAGGCTTCAAGGAATTCCTGCTGCGCGGAAACGTCGTCGAGCTGGCGGTCGCCGTGGTCATCGGCGCGGCCTTCACCAACATCGTCAACGCCTTCGTCAAGGGCGTGATCAACCCGATCGTCGGCGCCTTCGGAGCCAAGGACCTCGCGTCCTACAGCTCCTGCCTCAAGGGGCCCTGCGAGCTGTCCGCCACCGGCGAGGTCACCAGCGGCATCCTCATCCTCTGGGGCAACGTGCTGAGCGCGGCCCTGCAGTTCCTGATCACCGCCGCCGTCGTCTACTTCTGCCTGATCCTGCCGATGACCCGGTTCACCGCCCGGCGCAAGACGCTGGCCGAGATCCAGGCCGAGGCCGAGGCCAAGGAGGTGCTGCTGCTCACCGAGATCCGCGACGCCCTGGTCACCCGGGCCGGCTGAGGCCCGGCCGGACCGGCGACGCCTTCGCTCAGTCCCCGTGGTGCGGCGGGCGCTGGCTCAGGTACCAGTCCAGCCCACGGCCGCCGCTCCCGCCCGTCCCGGGGCGGTCGCCCCAGCCCGCGTCGGTGTCGTCCCGGGACTGCCGCTCCAGCGGGTCGCCGAAGACCAGCCGCGCCTTCGCCGCCCTGCGCGACGCGTCCACCATCTCTCCGGCCGCCCGCTGCTCGGCCGCCTTCTCCTCCGCCACCTTCTCCTCCACCGCTCTCGACCTTCCCCCGCCGCCGTTCCCGCCCACTGCCACCAGCCTAGAAGGCCGCCCGGCACGCCGGCGCCGTCGAGCGAACGCTCGTCGAAGAACAGCTGGTAACGCAGGCCGGAGCAGCCACCGGGCTGGACGGCGACCCGCAGCGCGAGGTCGTCCCGG